>NZ_CP071383.1:627454-941181 GCF_017348915.1 Leclercia pneumoniae
CCAATATCAACATCGTGGCCATTGCGCAGGGCTCTTCTGAGCGTTCAATCTCCGTGGTGGTGGATAATGACGATGCGACGACCGGTGTGCGCGTTACCCACCAGATGCTGTTCAACACCGACCAGGTGATCGAAGTGTTCCTGATCGGTGTAGGCGGCGTCGGCAGCGCGCTGTTGGAGCAGGTCAAGCGCCAGCAGACGTGGCTGAAGAACAAACATATCGATCTGCGCATCTGTGGCGTGGCGAACTCAAAAGCGCTGCTGACCAACGTGCATGGCCTGAATCTGGAAAACTGGCAGGCTGAACTGGCCGAAGCCAAAGAGCCCTTTAACCTTGGGCGCCTGATCCGCCTGGTGAAAGAGTACCATCTGCTCAACCCGGTCATTGTCGACTGTACGTCGAACCAGGTTGTCGCCGATCAGTACGCCGACTTCCTGCGCGAAGGCTTCCATGTGGTCACCCCGAACAAAAAAGCCAACACTTCGTCGATGGCCTATTACCATCAACTGCGCCACGCAGCGGCAAAATCGCGACGCAAATTCCTTTACGATACCAACGTCGGGGCAGGGCTGCCGGTTATCGAAAACCTGCAAAACTTGCTGAATGCCGGCGATGAACTGCAACGTTTCTCCGGGATCCTCTCAGGCTCGCTCTCGTTCATTTTCGGTAAACTCGACGAGGGCATGAGCCTCTCTGAAGCTACCCGATTAGCCCGTGAGATGGGCTACACCGAGCCGGATCCGCGTGATGATCTTTCTGGTATGGATGTGGCGCGTAAGCTGCTGATCCTCGCCCGTGAAACCGGGCGCGAACTGGAGTTGAGCGACATAGTGATCGAACCTGTGCTACCCGCATCCTTCGATGACAAGGGCGACGTGGCTGACTTTATGAGCCGGTTGTCGCAGCTGGACGATCTCTTTGCTGCTCGCGTAGCGAAAGCCCGTGATGAAGGTTGCGTATTGCGCTATGTTGGCAATATCGAAGAGGACGGCGTTTGTCGGGTGAAGATTGCAGAAGTGGACGGTAACGATCCGCTGTTCAAAGTTAAAAACGGCGAGAATGCGCTGGCATTTTACAGTCACTATTATCAGCCATTGCCGTTAGTGCTTCGCGGTTATGGCGCAGGGAATGATGTGACAGCGGCGGGGGTGTTTGCCGATCTGTTGCGTACCCTGTCATGGAAGTTAGGAGTTTAAGATGGTTAAAGTTTATGCCCCGGCTTCCAGCGCCAATATGAGCGTCGGGTTTGATGTTCTGGGGGCGGCTGTTACGCCAACAGAGGGCTCTCTGTTGGGCGATATCGTCACTGTCGAAGCGGCTCAGACGTTTAGCCTGCAAAATGTAGGGCGTTTTGCCAGCAAGCTGCCAACGGAACCGCGTGAAAACATTGTGTACCAGTGCTGGGAACGTTTTTGTCAGGAGATAGGGAAAACCGTTCCGGTGGCTATGACCCTTGAAAAGGGGATGCCGATTGGCTCAGGTCTGGGCTCCAGCGCCTGCTCCGTCGTTGCGGCCCTGGTCGCGATGAACGAACACTGCGGCAAACCGCTGAACAATACCCGTCTGCTGGCGCTGATGGGCGAGCTGGAAGGACGCATCTCTGGCAGCATTCATTACGACAACGTGGCCCCTTGTTTCCTGGGCGGCATGCAGTTGATGATTGAAGAGAATGGCATCATCAGTCAGCAGGTCCCCGGCTTTGATGAGTGGCTATGGGTGCTGGCCTATCCGGGCATTAAAGTTTCGACCGCCGAAGCGCGTGCCATTCTGCCGGCGCAGTATCGTCGTCAGGACTGTATCGCGCATGGTCGTCACCTGGCAGGCTTCATTCATGCCTGTTATACCCGTCAGCCTCAACTGGCGGCGAAATTGATGAAAGACGTAATAGCCGAGCCGTACCGCACCAGGCTGCTGCCAGGGTTTAACGAGGCGCGTAGCGCCGCCCTGGAGATCGGCGCGGTCGCGTGCGGTATTTCCGGCTCCGGTCCGACGCTGTTCGCACTGTGCGATAAGCCGGATACCGCGCAGCGCGTCGCGGAGTGGCTGGGTAAAAATTACCTGCAAAATCAGGAAGGCTTTGTTCATATTTGCCGTCTGGACACGGCGGGCGCACGAGTACTGGGATAATCGATGAAACTCTACAATCTTAAAGATCACAATGAGCAGGTCAGCTTCGCGCAGGCGGTGACTCAGGGGCTGGGTAAAAACCAGGGGCTCTTCTTTCCGCACGATCTGCCTGAATTTAGCCTGACCGATATTGATGCGATGCTGGAGATGGATTTTGTCAGCCGCAGCACCAAAATTCTCTCCGCGTTTATTGGCGACGAAATTCCGCAGGAGCTGCTGGAAGAGCGCGTTCGCGCGGCGTTTGCCTTCCCGGCGCCGGTGAGCCAGGTGGAGCCGGACGTAGGGTGCCTGGAGCTGTTCCACGGCCCGACCCTGGCATTCAAAGATTTCGGCGGCCGTTTTATGGCCCAGATGCTGACGCACATCAGCGGCGACAAGCCGGTAACCATTCTGACCGCGACCTCCGGTGATACCGGTGCGGCCGTGGCGCATGCGTTTTATGGTCTGAAAAACGTCCGCGTAGTCATTCTCTATCCGCAGGGCAAAATCAGCCCACTGCAGGAAAAACTGTTCTGCACCCTCGGCGGCAATATTGAAACCGTCGCTATCGACGGGGATTTCGATGCCTGCCAGGCGCTGGTAAAACAGGCCTTCGATGACGAAGAGCTGAAAACGGCGCTGGGCCTGAACTCGGCAAACTCCATCAACATCAGCCGTCTGCTGGCGCAGATCTGTTACTACTTCGAAGCCGTGGCGCAGCTGCCGCAGGAAGCGCGTAATCAGCTGGTGGTCTCTGTTCCGAGCGGTAACTTCGGCGACCTGACGGCAGGCCTGCTGGCAAAATCGCTCGGGCTGCCGGTGAAGCGCTTTATCGCCGCCACCAACGCGAACGATACGGTGCCGCGCTTCCTGAAAGAGGGCAAATGGACGCCAAACGCGACGCAGGCGACGCTCTCGAATGCGATGGACGTTTCCCAGCCTAACAACTGGCCACGCGTGGAAGAGCTGTTCCGTCGCAAGATCTGGCGTCTGGGCGACCTGGGCTACGCCTCTGTCACCGATGAAACCACTAAAGAGACCATGCGCGAACTGAAGCAACTGGGATACACCTCCGAGCCGCACGCGGCGGTGGCGTATCGCGCCCTGCGCGATCAACTGAACCCGGGTGAATATGGTCTGTTCCTTGGCACGGCGCATCCGGCGAAGTTTAAGGAGAGCGTGGATGAAATTCTGGGTGAATCGCTGCCGTTGCCAAAAGAGCTGGCGGATCGTGCCGATTTACCGCTGCTCTCCCACACGCTGCCGGCAGACTTTGCCGAGCTGCGTAAGTTGATGATGACGCGCGCGTAGAAGCCCTTAGCAGTGACACAGGCCCGGAAAGGCGAGATCGCCTTTTCGGGCTTTTTTGTGAAGAAATTATGGAGAAAAATAGCAGTAAAAAAGCAGAAATTCCCAATAAATGCGGTAACTTACAGAATAGGATTGCAGAGAATAACATCCTCTTAACTCCTCGCGTAATCTCCTTACATCGGCCCACGCTGGGCAAGCTGAATAAGGAGTCACCCATGTCTACACTGAAACCTGCTCTCATCGCGCTTTCACTGATGCTGGTCGCTCCCATGGCGGTACAGGCATCGGAAATCACGCTGTTACCTGCGGTAAAACTGCAGATTGGCGATCGGGATAATCACGGACACTACTGGGATGGCGGCCACTGGCGCGACCATAGCTGGTGGAAGTCACATTACGAATGGCGTGATAACCGCTGGCGCGCCCATGACTCGCATCGTGGCCATCATGACCACCACCACGATCGCCGGGACGATCGCCGTCCGGGACCGGGCTGGAAGCACCACTAACAAGAACCCCGCCTGATGGCGGGGTTTGTTATTACTGTTCGTGGCGCTTAAAGACTAACTCACCGTTTTCTGAAGCCTCTTCATCGAAGAAGTACCCTTCGCTATTAAACGCGGTCAGCTGTTCCGGTTGTGTCAGACGATTTTCAATGATGTAACGGGTCATCAGCCCACGGGCTTTTTTGGCGTAGAAGCTAATGACTTTAAACTTGCCGTTCTTCTCATCAAGGAAGACCGGTTTGATGATCCCGGCATTCAGTAGTTTTGGCTTCACAGATTTATAGTATTCGTCAGAGGCCAGGTTAATGACGACGTTATCGCCTTGCTCTTTAAGCGCGTCATTCAGCGTCTGGGTAATGGTCTCGCCCCAGAAATGGTAAAGATCTTTGCCTTTCGCATTCTCCAGACGAATACCCATCTCCAGACGGTAGGGCTGCATCAGATCCAACGGGCGCAGCACGCCATACAGACCCGAGAGCATGCGCAGGTGCTTCTGTGCAAAATCGAAGTCAGCTTCGCTAAATGTTTCCGCCTGCAGACCGGTGTAAACGTCACCTTTAAAGGCGAGAATCGCCTGGCGGGCGTTAGCCGGTGTAAAATCGGGATGCCAGTCGTGGAAGCGGGTAGCATTTAAATCTGCCAGTTTATCGCTGATACTCATCAGCTTCGCGATTTGCGGGGCACTGAGTTTGCGCGCTTCGCGAATCAGTTGTTGTGAGTAATCCAACAGCTCAGGCTGGGTATAGCGCTCGGTGGCAAGCGGGCTCTGGTAATCGAGCGTTTTGGCAGGTGAAATCAGAATCAGCATATCCAGTCCTTGCGGGAAATTTGGTGCGATTTTATCAAATAAACCGTTACGGTTGATCAATAGCTGTTATTGACGCGGCAAATCATCCCAGGCACCGGGGGCGATTTGCGCCTCAATGTCCGGGTAGCGGGCTGCATCAAAGACGGGCTGGATGCCAAGCTTTCGCTGGCGCAGATAATCCCGGGCGATGAGCAACACCACCGGCGAGAGCAGGAGGATAGCGGTCAGGTTGGTAATCGCCATCAGCGCCATGATCACGTCAGCCAGCTGCCAGACCAGTGGCAGGCTCAGTAACGATCCCATCACCACCATGGCGACTACACTGCCGCGCAGCAGCCAGCGCGATTTGCCGGCCGTGGGGTGGAGAAAGATTAAGTTATTCTCCGCATAGATATAATTCACCACGATGGAGCTAAAGGCGAAGAGGATGACAATCAGCGCCACGAAACCGGCGCCCCAGCCGCCGGCGAGGTTCATGAGCGCCTGCTGTACCAGCTGGATGCCAGCCACGTTCTGCTCATCATCAACAGGCCCGGCCAACAACACAATCATTGCGCTGGCGGTACAGATAACCAGGGTATCCACAACAACGCCAATCATCTGCACGATCCCTTGCGCAGCCGGATGCGGTGGCCAGGAGGCGGCAGCCGCAGCGGCATTGGGGGTAGATCCCATCCCGGCCTCGTTTGAAAACATGCCGCGCTGGAAACCCGCAGCCAGCGCCTGGCTCAGGGTATAGCCCATTACTCCGGCGCTCGCTTCGCGCCAGCCGAAGGCGCTGTTCATGATAAGCGTGAAGATATCGGGTAGTTGCTCAATATTGAGCGCGCTCACCACCAGGCTGGCCGCTACCCACAGCAGCGCCATGACCGGCACCATCCACTGCATTATGCGGCCAACCCCTTTAATACCGGTGACAATCACCAGCAACGTCGCCATTGCCATCACGCTGCCGGTAAGAATTTCCGGGCAATTAAAGGCAAAACGCAGGGCGTGAGAGACCGAGTTAGCCTGAACGGTGTTAAAAATTAGCCCATAAGCGATGAGAAGCAAGATGGAGAACAGTACGCCCATCCAGCGCATGCCCAGGCCGCGAGCCATATACCAGGCCGGGCCGCCGCGAAACTGTCCCTGCTTGTCCGGCTCTTTATACAACTGAGCCAGCGAGCATTCGGCAAAGGCGGTGGCCATCCCGAAGAGCGCGGTGACCCACATCCAGAAAACGGCGCCAGGGCCACCGATGCTGATGGCCAGCGCCACGCCGGTAAGATTACCGCTGCCGACGCGCGCCGCCAGGCTCGTACAGAGCGCCTGAAATGAGGTTAATCCCCCCGGCTGCGGGGAGAGGCTGTTTTTCAGACTTTTTCCGAGGTAGCGAAAGGCGCGAAATTGAATAAAACCGCATCGAAAGGTGAACCAGATACCTGCCGCAGAAAGCAGGTAGATCATCACCGAACCCCAGAGAATTTCATTAATAAAGGATAAGAAATCAGGCATTAACGTCCCTCTTGTTGATGCCGAAGTGCATAGATAAGGGCTATGACTGATTGAACAACCAGGCCATTGGCGAGCAGATAATCTCTTGAGTTTATCATACTCTCCGTAAGCGCATTGTCTGCGGTTGCGCTGTCATTCCGTCGTGTTATCATCAGGGCAGACCGGTTACATCCCCCTAACAAGTAAACCTGTCATTTTTCCGTTTCTGGCATCCTGCCGGTTACGTGAATTATCCAGGGCAAGTAAAGAGAAACACTATCATGACGGATAAATTGACCTCCCTTCGTCAGTTCACCACTGTCGTAGCTGACACCGGAGATATCGCGGCAATGAAGTTGTATCAGCCGCAGGATGCCACCACCAACCCTTCTCTGATCCTTAACGCCGCCCAGATCCCTGAATACCGCAAGCTGATCGACGACGCTGTTACCTGGGCGAAAGCGCAGAGCAACGACCGTGCGCAGCAGGTTGTGGATGCCACTGATAAACTGGCTGTTAACATCGGTCTGGAAATCCTGAAACTGGTTCCAGGTCGTATCTCTACTGAAGTTGATGCCCGTCTGTCCTACGACACCGAAGCGTCAATTACCAAAGCAAAACGTCTGATCAAACTGTACAACGATGCGGGTATCAGCAATGACCGTATCCTGATCAAACTGGCTTCTACCTGGCAGGGTATCCGTGCTGCCGAGCAGCTGGAAAAAGACGGTATCAACTGTAACCTGACTCTGCTGTTCTCCTTCGCGCAGGCGCGTGCATGTGCGGAAGCAGGCGTGTACCTGATCTCTCCGTTCGTGGGCCGTATTCTGGACTGGTACAAAGCCAACACCGACAAGAAAGAGTATGCCGCTGCTGAAGATCCGGGCGTGGTTTCTGTTTCTGAGATCTACGAATACTACAAACAGCACGGTTACGAGACCGTCGTTATGGGCGCAAGCTTCCGTAACGTTGGTGAGATCATCGAACTGGCTGGCTGTGACCGCCTGACCATCGCCCCTGCGCTGCTGAAAGAGCTGGCAGAGAGCGAAGGTGCCATTGAGCGTAAGCTCTCTTACACCGGCGAAGTGAAAGCGCGTCCAGAGCGCATTACCGAGTCTGAGTTCCTGTGGCAGCACAACCAGGATCCAATGGCTGTAGACAAGCTGGCGGATGGTATCCGTAAGTTTGCTATCGACCAAGAAAAACTGGAAAAAATGATCGGCGATCTGCTGTAATCACTCTGCGTGACCGGGCTCCCGGTCACGCGTCTTCTTTTGTCTCCTGTCTGAATTCCTCCTCTGCGTGTATCATTCACTTCAATCAGTATTGTTTGAATGGAATGAATATGAATACCTTACGCATCGGCTTAGTCTCGATTTCTGACCGCGCCTCCAGCGGTGTTTATCAGGATAAAGGCCTGCCTGCGCTAGAAGCGTGGCTGGGCAGCGCACTGACAACCCCATTTGAAATAGAGACCCGGCTGATCCCCGACGAACAGGCCATCATCGAACAGACACTGTGCGAGCTGGTGGATGAGATGAGCTGCCACCTGGTATTAACCACCGGCGGCACCGGCCCTGCACGGCGCGACGTGACACCGGATGCCACCCTCGCCATCGCCGATCGCGAAATGCCGGGCTTCGGCGAGCAGATGAGACAAATTAGCCTGCACTTTGTGCCGACGGCTATTCTCTCTCGACAGGTTGGAGTGATTCGTAAGCAAGCACTGATCCTTAACCTGCCAGGCCAGCCAAAGTCGATTAAAGAGACGCTGGAAGGGGTAAAAGAGGAAGATGGAAAAGTGGTCGTCGCCGGTATTTTTGCAAGTGTACCGTATTGTATACAGCTGCTGGATGGTCCTTACGTCGAAACCGATCCGCAGGTGATAGCAGCTTTTCGTCCTAAAAGCGCGCGACGCGAAACAATCTCCTGAAATTAGTACTTTTGTGACATAAGCTGCAGCGCTGATAGCGTGCGGTTGGTTTTTCGGTATAGTAATTTTTTCTTTACGATCGCTGTAAAAATAAATCAACAACACAGATAAACAGGTTCGCTATGTCACATTACACCCGGCCTCTGAATCGTCAGGATTATAAAACGCTTACGCTCGCTGCGTTAGGTGGCGCGCTGGAGTTTTACGACTTCATCATCTTCGTCTTTTTTGCGGCCGTGGTAGGAGAGCTCTTCTTCCCGGCTGATATCCCGGAATGGCTGCGTCAGGTTCAGACCTTCGGCATTTTTGCTGCAGGCTATCTGGCGCGTCCGTTGGGCGGCATTATCATGGCGCATTTTGGCGATCTGGTGGGGCGTAAGAAGATGTTTACGCTCAGTATTCTGTTGATGGCAGTACCGACGCTGGCGATCGGTCTGCTGCCAACCTATGCCTCAATGGGTATCGTTGCTCCGCTGTTGCTGCTGCTGATGCGCCTGCTGCAGGGTGCAGCCATCGGTGGCGAAGTCCCCGGCGCCTGGGTGTTTGTGGCGGAACACGTTCCGGCACGCCGCATTGGTATCGCCTGCGGAACCTTAACCGCCGGGTTAACCATAGGGATCCTGCTCGGCTCAGTGGTCGCTACCCTTATCAATACCAGCATGACGCAACAGGCTGTGCATGACTGGGGCTGGCGTATCCCGTTCCTGCTGGGCGGCGCATTTGGCCTGGTGGCGATGTATCTTCGCCGCTGGCTGCAAGAAACCCCCATCTTCCTGGAGATGCAGCAGCGTAAAGCGCTGGCGCAAGAGTTGCCGGTGAAGGCGGTAGTGGTACGTCATAAACGAGCCGTCGTGGTCTCCATGCTGCTGACCTGGCTGCTCTCCGCCGGTATCGTGGTCGTGATCCTGATGTCGCCCGTCTGGCTGCAAAAACAGTATGGCTTCGCGCCGGCGGTAACCCTGCAGGCCAACAGCATCGCCACCATTATGCTCTGCTTCGGTTGCCTGATTGCCGGCCTGGTGGTGGATCGTTTTGGCTCCAGCGTGACCTTTATTATCGGAAGCCTTTTGCTGGCCGGCGCCAGTTGGACTTTCTATCATCTGGCGGGAGCTCATCCTGAACAGCTGTTCCTGTTGTATGGCACGGTGGGGCTTTGCGTGGGTGTCGTGGGGGCAGTGCCCTACGTAATGGTTCGCGCCTTCCCGGCAGAGGTACGTTTCACCGGCATCTCATTCTCTTATAACGTCTCGTACGCTATCTTCGGTGGGTTAACCCCCATCGCCGTTACGCTGCTAATGGGCGTATCGCCGATGGCACCCGCCTGGTACGTGCTGGCGCTCTCATTGATGGGATTGGGAATCGGTCTCTGGTTACGCGGTGAGCGCCATCAGTTGATGGCGCCTGCGCCGGTTAATGAGGGGTATAGCTCAAAATAATGCTGTCATCCGGAATCTGAGTGAAGCGCGTGATAAGCAGATGATAATCCGCCAGCGGATCCACGTCGGCAAACAGCGTTGGGTAGAAAATTTTACTCAACGCTTCGATGGCAATGATGTTGTAGGGGTTGTTGTAGAAGTGATGATACAGCGCCCCGGTATGGCCTTTTTCTACCGCCGGGATACTGCTAACGCCCTGTCGCGCCAGTAACGCCGTGAAGGCCGATTGCACCGCATTCGCCTGTACGTTGTAGCCAAACGGAATGATGGCGGTGCCTTTGCCCGGGCGTTTGGAGCCGGTCATCAGGTAATAGTCAGGGTTCATTGAAATGATCTTTTCTACCGAGACTGTCCCCGTCGCGCCCGGCAGCAGGGCAGAACCGATATTTTCCCCACCCGCAGCCTCTACCAGACCGCCCCAGCCGTTTCGCGCATGGGTAAAGCAGCAGCCGTTGTCGAGCCCCGCAACACCGGCTATGGGCTCAATAAATACCTGCGGTTTTTTCCCGGCTTTGGCCAGGCGTTGATGGATCTGGTCCAGGCGCTGTTGATAGAAGTCGACATAAGCCTGCGCCCGCTCGGGCTGGCCCAGCACCTTGCCTAACAGAGAAATGCTGGCGCGGGTGTTTTCAACGGGATGTAACTCGTAATCCACAAACACCACGGGCACATGCAGAGCCTCAAGCTGTGTTAAGACTCCACTCTGGGTCAGAGCGGGTTTGGCCCGCAGTTGAGCAATCATCAGATCCGGCTTACGCGATATGACAGTTTCCAGATCCACATTGCCCTGGTCGGAGAATTTCATGTCGAGGATGCGCTCAGCTTCCGGCCATTTGCGCTTCAAAACGTTCCAGGTTTCGGTGTCCTGTTTTTTGGGCAGATTGTTCCAGGCCACAACTTTGGCGAAGGGGTCTTTAGGTTCCAGCATTGCCAGGGTGAGGATATCCCGACCATCCTGCAATATGATGCGCTGCGGCTCCTGTGGAATGGTCACCGTGCGGTTATCAATATCTTTTACGGTAACGGGCCAGGTTTGTGCCAGCGCCAGTAGTGGCGAGAGCAGTAGCGCTACGCCAAGAAGTGCTTTCTTTATTGCCATGATTTCCCCTGTCTGCAGATTCTAGTTATATCGTTAAACCATCCACTACCACGTGTGGCAGCCCTTGCGAACAATTTTCCACCCGGCCTTCTACGCCATATACCGTCGCCAGATTGGCGGGCGTAACGACCTCGTCGGGCCTGCCGCTGGCAATGAGCGCGCCGTTTTTTAACATCGTGGCGTACTCGGCGTGGCGCAGCGCGATGTTGATGTCATGGATAACCACCAGGGTGACGATATTTCGCAGGCGCGTTTCCCGTGCGACGATATCCATGACGTGGAACTGATAATTGAGATCGAGAGCGCTTAAGGGTTCATCCAGCAGCAGATCGGGCTGGCGGATCAGCGACTGCGCCAGACCAATCAGCTGTTTCTGTCCGCCGGAGAGTTGGTCGAGGAAGCTCATGGCCAGGTGAGCAACCCCCAGCTTGTCGAGGATCGCAAAGGCCTCTTGCTCGGCATTACCCTGCTGCTGATATCCGCTGGCGCGGCGCGCCACCATCACCGACTCCAGCGCGTGCAGATGCACTCCTGCAGGCAGCGACTGGGGCAGATAAACGACTTTTTGCGCGCGCTCAGCGCCCGACAAGTGCATCAGGTTTTCGCCGTTGAGTTCAATGCTGCCTTCGGCCGGATTAAGATCGGCCAGCGCGCGCAACAACGTGGATTTGCCTGAGCCATTGGGCCCCAGCAGGGCAGTGATTTTGCCGCGCGGCAGAAGTGGGGTAGTGAGCCCCTCGATAATGTTCTTTTTACGGTAGCCCGTATGAAGATCGCGAATCAGCAGGCCGTCCATCACAGCGTACCCCGGTGGCGAATGATAATGCTCAGGAAGAAGGGTACGCCGACCAGCGAGGTGACAATGCCCACAGGAATGATGACGCCAGGGACGATATTTTTAGACATCACCGACGCCAGCGACAACACCAGCGCGCCAATAAACATGCTGCCCGGCAGATAGAAACGGTGATCCTCGCCAAACATCATGCGTGAAATATGAGGGGCCACCAGGCCGATAAAGCCCACCGGACCGACGAAGGCCACGGTCAACGCTGAAATGATGCTGATGCGCAGCAAGGTTGCCAGGCGTAGCTGACGAACATTAATGCCAAAGCTCACGGCACGATCTTCACCAAGGCGCAGGGCGGTGAGCTTCCAGGCGTTTTTCAATGACAGCGGCGCGACGACAAGCAGGACCAGTGTCATGATGCCAAGCTTATCCCATGAAGCGCGGGCGAGGCTGCCCATGGTCCAGAAAACCAGCCCTTGTAACGTGTCTTCGCTGGCAACAAATTGCAAAATTGAGATCAGCGCATTAAAGGTAAAGACGAGGGCGATGCCGAAGAGCACCACCCCGGAGGTCGCCACGCGCGTCCAACGGCTAATACCATCGAGAATAAAACAGGCCATCAGGGCAAAGACGAAGGCGTTGACTGAGATAAACCATTGATCCGGTACGCCGGGGATGCCAAGACCAAGCACGATTGCCAGCGCGGCGCCAAACGAGGCGGCCGACGAAACGCCCAGCGTAAAGGGGCTGGCAAGGGGGTTATTCAGGATGGTTTGCATCTCTGCGCCCGCCAGTCCCAGCGCCATCCCGACGACGATCGCCATCAGGGCGAAAGGAAGACGGATATCCCAGACGATAACGCGCGTACCTGCATCGGCGGCCTCGGCATGGAATAGCGTATGCCAGAGCGTTGATACCGACATGCCCGAAGGGCCAAGGGTGAAATCAAGCAGCAGCGAGCAGAGTATAAATAGCAGAAGCACGCCCGCGAGTGCGTAGCGGCGTAGTACCACCCGGCGATAGTGGGCGGCAACGGTCGTTTCGTCAGGCTTTACGGCGGCGGCAAGGCTGGAATTCATTGGATAACCTTAAGCAACACAACAAAATCGTCTGTCTCCCACCTTCCTGTTGGTCGTGCTGCCTGATATCCATTATCCGGGAGATACCGGGGGAGGGTATGCAAAGTGATAATGCTTATCAATTCAATGATGGAGTTATTGCTCTTTCATTGATTAATTGTTTGGGTTTTGCTGGAAAAGTAAGCGGGAGAGGAGACGTGCCTGCGAGGGCAGGCACGTTAAAGAGCGGATTAGTGTTTTTCACCAATAGGCAGCACGGTACGACCAAACTGCTCATTCAGCACTTCACCCATTGCCAGGTAGATAGCGCTTGCGCCGCAAACCAGGCCAATCCAGCCCGCGAAATGAACGATGCCTTCGTTACCCACGAGATGGCCGATTGCCAGCAGGGCAAACAGGACGGTCAGGCTCAGGAACACAAATTGCAACGCGCGGTTGCCGGTCAGCGTACCGAAGAACATGAACAGGGTGAAGACGCCCCACAGGCCCAGGTAGACACCCAGGAAGTGGCCGTTCGCCGCTTCTGTCAGACCCATTTTAGGCATCAGCAGAATTGCGACCAGCGTCAGCCAGAACGAACCGTAGGAGGTAAATGCCGTTAAACCGAAGGTATTGCCTTTCTTATATTCCAGCAGGCCCGCGAAGATTTGCGCGATACCGCCGTAAAAAATGCCCATCGCCAGGATAATGCCATCCATCGGGAAGAGCCCGATGTTATGCAGGTTCAGCAGGATGGTGGTCATGCCAAAACCCATCAGGCCCAGCGGAGCCGGATTAGCCAACTTAGTGTTGCCCATAAGTCCTCAAAAAATCATCATTAATATGGTGAAATGGTGAATCCCGCGTCAATTCTCCCTGACGGGGCGCGGCATCATAATGGGCGCTATCGATGCCGTCTATGATCTGATCAGGGTGAAATTAAAATATTTTTTATCCTTCCCCCTTGATGGATGCCGTGGCGACCCCATCTTGTAGTCAACCGCAGTGAGTGGACCTGAAAAAAAACAGATCTGGGCAGTTGAAAAAGCACCTTCTGCCCTTATTACAGGTACACAACCACATGTTGATCGAATTTTTAGTGGAGACGTTTAGATGGGTAAAATTATTGGTATCGACCTGGGTACTACCAACTCTTGTGTAGCGATTATGGACGGCACTACTGCACGTGTGCTGGAGAACGCCGAGGGCGATCGCACCACGCCTTCTATCATTGCTTATACCCAGGATGGTGAAACTCTGGTTGGTCAGCCGGCTAAACGTCAGGCAGTGACAAACCCGCAAAACACCCTGTTTGCGATCAAACGCCTGATTGGCCGCCGCTTCCAGGACGAAGAAGTGCAGCGTGACGTTTCCATCATGCCGTACAAAATCATTGCTGCCGATAACGGCGACGCATGGCTTGATGTGAAAGGCACCAAAACCGCACCACCGCAGATCTCTGCAGAAGTGCTGAAGAAAATGAAGAAAACGGCGGAAGATTACCTGGGCGAACCGGTAACTGAAGCAGTTATTACCGTTCCTGCATACTTCAACGATGCTCAGCGTCAGGCAACCAAAGATGCTGGCCGTATCGCAGGTCTGGAAGTTAAGCGTATCATCAACGAACCAACCGCGGCCGCACTGGCTTACGGTCTGGATAAAGAAGTTGGCAACCGTACTATCGCGGTTTACGACCTGGGTGGTGGTACCTTCGATATCTCTGTTATCGAAATCGACGAAGTTGATGGCGAAAAAACCTTCGAAGTTCTGGCAACCAACGGTGATACCCACCTGGGTGGTGAAGACTTCGATACCCGTCTGATCAACTACCTCGTTGACGAATTCAAGAAAGATCAGGGCATTGACCTGCGTAACGATCCGCTGGCGATGCAGCGCCTGAAAGAAGCCGCTGAGAAAGCGAAGATTGAACTCTCTTCCGCTCAGCAGACCGACGTGAACCTGCCGTACATCACTGCAGACGCGACCGGTCCTAAACACATGAACATCAAAGTGACCCGTGCGAAACTGGAAAGCCTGGTAGAAGACCTGGTTAACCGTTCTATCGAGCCGCTGAAAGTTGCACTGCAGGACGCTGGCCTGTCCGTGTCTGACATCCAGGACGTTATCCTGGTCGGTGGTCAGACTCGTATGCCAATGGTTCAGAAGAAAGTCGCTGAATTCTTTGGTAAAGAGCCGCGTAAAGACGTTAACCCGGACGAAGCCGTTGCTATCGGTGCTGCCGTTCAGGGTGGTGTATTGACTGGTGAAGTGAAAGACGTACTGCTGCTGGACGTTACCCCGCTCTCTCTGGGTATCGAAACCATGGGCGGCGTGATGACTGCGCTGATCAACAAAAACACCACCATCCCGACCAAGCACAGCCAGGTGTTCTCTACCGCTGAAGACAACCAGTCTGCGGTAACCATCCATGTGCTGCAGGGTGAGCGTAAACGTGCCGGCGATAACAAATCTCTGGGTCAGTTTAACCTCGATGGTATCAACCCAGCACCGCGCGGCATGCCGCAGATCGAAGTGACCTTCGATATCGATGCTGATGGTATCCTGCACGTTTCCGCGAAAGACAAAAACAGCGGTAAAGAGCAGAAGATCACCATCAAGGCCTCTTCAGGTCTGAATGAAGAAGAGATCCAGAAAATGGTTCAGGAAGCGGAAGCAAACGCCGAATCCGACCGTAAGTTTGAAGAGCTGGTACAGACCCGTAACCAGGGCGACCATCTGCTGCACAGCACCCGTAAGCAGGTTGAAGAAGCAGGCGAACAGCTGCCAGCTGACGACAAAACTGCAATCGAAGCGGCGCTGACTGCACTGCAAACGTCTCTGAAAGGCGAAGATAAAGCAGATATCGAAGCGAAGATGCAGGAGCTGGCGCAGGTTTCCCAGAAACTGATGGAAATCGCTCAGCAGCAACACGCTCAGCAGCAGGCTGGCGCGGGTGCTGACGCTTCCCAGAACAACGCAAAAGACGACGACGTTGTCGACGCTGAGTTCGAAGAAGTTAAAGACAAAAAATAATCGCCCTGATGCAGGGTAACTAACCGGCACGGGCGAAGAGGTTTCCTCTCCGCCCGTGCTTGCATGTTAAGGGGCTTAAAAAAAACAATGGCAAAGCAAGACTATTACGAGATTTTAGGCGTTCCGAAAAGTGCGGAAGAGCGTGAAATCAAAAAGGCCTACAAGCGCCTGGCCATGAAGTTTCACCCGGACCGTAACCAGGGTGACAAAGAGGCCGAAGCGAAATTTAAAGAGATTAAAGAAGCGTATGAGATCCTGACCGACGCCCAAAAACGTGCTGCCTACGATCAGTATGGCCACGCCGCGTTTGAACAAGGCGGTGGGGGCGGATACGGCGGTGGCTTCGGCGGCGGCGGTGCGGACTTCAGCGATATCTTTGGCGACGTGTTTGGCGATATCTTTGGCGGCGGCCGTGGTCGTCAGCGCGCGGCGCGCGGTGCCGATCTGCGCTACAACATGGAGCTGTCTCTTGAAGAAGCCGTTCGCGGTGTGACTAAAGAGATCCGCATTCCGACTCTGGAAGAGTGCGACATCTGCCACGGTAGCGGTGCCAAAGCGGGTACGCAGCCGCAAACCTGTCCGACCTGTCACGGTTCCGGCCAGGTACAGATGCGTCAGGGCTTCTTCGCGGTACAGCAGGCGTGTCCACACTGTCATGGTCGCGGTACGCTGATTAAAGACCCTTGCAACAAGTGTCATGGCCACGGTCGCGTCGAGAAAACCAAAACGCTGTCGGTTAAAATCCCGGCAGGTGTGGATACGGGCGATCGTATCCGTCTGGCTGGCGAAGGCGAAGCGGGCGAGCACGGTGCACCGGCAGGCGATCTGTACGTTCAGGTTCAGGTGAAGCAGCACGCTATCTTTGAGCGTGAAGGCAATAACCTTTACTGCGAAGTGCCGATCAACTTCGCCATGGCTGCGCTGGGTGGTGAAATCGAAGTGCCGACGCTGGATGGGCGCGTGAACCTGAAAGTGCCAGGTGAAACTCAGACCGGCAAGCTGTTCCGTATGCGCGGTAAAGGCGTGAAATCTGTCCGCGGTGGTGCGCAGGGTGACCTGCTGTGCCGCGTGGTGGTAGAGACCCCGGTCGGCCTTAATGATAAGCAGAAACAGCTGCTGAAAGAGTTGCAGGAGAGCTTCGGCGGTCCGACGGGTGAAAAGAATAGCCCGCGTTCTAAAAGCTTCTTCGATGGCGTCAAAAAATTCTTTGATGACCTGACTCGCTAATCACTTAGCAGAAGCCTGTCTCTGAAAGCCCGGAAGCGATTCCGGGCTTTTTGTTTTTGTAGGGATTGCTCGGTAAAACTGAATGTATTGGCAATATATATCTGTTTTTACCGATATGTGTGGCTTGGTATTATGGTTTTATCGAGGTATTGTGGTAAGAGAGAACTTAAATGAAATTATTACAGCGTTTCTTTAATAGCGAAGCGTCCAGCGGCATCATTCTGATTATTGCCGCGGCGCTGGCAATGATGCTGGCGAACCTGAATGTCACTCAGAGCATGTATCACGCTTTTCTGGAAACCCCCGTCGAGTTAAAAGTCGGGGTTCTGGAGATCAATAAAAACATGCTGCTGTGGATTAACGACGCATTGATGGCGGTGTTCTTCCTGCTGGTGGGCCTGGAGGTGAAGCGCGAACTGGTACTGGGATCGTTGGCCAGCCGGCAGCGTGCAGCCTTTCCGGTGATTGCCGCCCTTGGCGGTATGGTGGTGCCAGCGTTGATTTACCTGGCGTTTAACTACCAGGATCCTGTTGCGCGTCACGGCTGGGCGATACCGGCTGCGACCGATATTGCGTTTGCCCTTGGGGTGCTGGCACTGCTCGGCAATCGCGTGCCCATGGCGCTTAAAATCTTCCTGATGGCGCTGGCGATCATCGATGATCTGGGCGCGATTATAATCATCGCACTGTTCTACACCAGCGATCTGTCGATGCTCTCTCTGGGCGTCGCGGCGGCCGCGATTGCGGTACTGGCACTATTGAATATCTGTAACGTGCGCCGGGTGGGCATCTATGTGCTGGTGGGCATGGTCTTATGGACGGCGGTACTGAAATCGGGGGTCCATGCGACCCTGGCCGGGGTCATCGTCGGTTTCTTCGTCCCCCTGAAGCAGCAGGAGGGTAAATCTCCGGCGAAACAGCTCGAGCATGTTTTACACCCGTGGGTCGCCTTTTTGATCCTGCCGCTGTTTGCTTTTGCGAACGCGGGGGTATCGCTGGACGGTGTGACGCTGGCGGGCCTGACCTCCATGCTGCCGCTTGGGATTATCGCCGGGCTGTTTATTGGTAAGCCGCTGGGGATTAGCCTGTTCTGCTGGCTGGCGCTGAAACTGAAGCTGGCATCGCTGCCGCACGGCACCACCGGTCGACAAATTATGGCGGTCGGCGTGCTATGTGGTATCGGCTTTACGATGTCGATTTTCATTTCGACGCTGGCGTTTGGCTCGCATGCCCCGGAGCTTATCGTCTGGGCTAAGCTGGGCATTTTAACAGGCTCGTTGTTGGCCGCGTTTGTGGGCTACACCTTACTGAAGATGAAACTACCGGAGCAGCAGCATCCGGCCTAAAGAGAATCGGGGGAGGGCAAGGGTGCCCTCCCGTCAAAATTAGCAGGGAGAGAAGCACGCATGTCTCATATTAATTACAACCATCTGTACTACTTCTGGCACGTCTATAAAGAGGGCTCGGTGGTAGGGGCTGCTGAGGCGCTCTATCTCACGCCCCAGACCATTACCGGGCAAATAAAAGCGCTTGAAGAACGCCTGCAGGGCAAACTCTTTAAGCGTAAAGGGCGGGGCATTGAACCAAGCGAACTGGGCGAGCTGGTGTTCCGCTACGCCGATAAAATGTTCACCCTGAGCCAGGAGATGCTGGATATCGTTAACTACCGCAAAGAGTCGAACTTGCTCTTCGATGTGGGGGTGGCGGATGCGCTCTCAAAACGGTTAGTGAGCGGCGTGCTGGATGCGGCGGTGGTGGCAGACGAGCAAATTCACTTGCGCTGTTTTGAATCGACACACGAGATGCTGCTGGAGCAACTGAGCCAGCATAAGCTGGATATTATTATCTCTGACTGCCCCATTGATTCCACGCAGCAGGAGGGGCTGTTCTCGGTAAAAATCGGCGAATGCGGTGTCAGTTTCTGGTGCATCAACCCTCCGCCGGAAAAACCCTTCCCCGCCTGTCTTGAAGAGCGTCGCCTGCTGGTGCCAGGCCGCCGTTCTATGTTAGGACGCAAGCTGCTGAACTGGTTTACCTCACAGGGACTTAACGTTGAGATTCTGGGTGAGTTTGATGATGCCGCACTAATGAAAGCCTTCGGCGAGGCGCACAACGCTATCTTCGTGGCACCGACGCTTTATGCGCACGATCTCTATACCGACGACAGAGTGACCGAGATTGGCAGAGTGGATAATGTGATGGAAGAGTATCACGCCATTTTTGCTGAACGGATGATCCAGCACCCGGCGGTGCAGCGCATCTGTAATCAGAACTACGCGTCGCTGTTTACGCCACCCGTGCGCTAAGGGCATAAAAAAACCCGCATTAAGCGGGTTCTTTTAAAACAAGCAACAACAAGCGGCGATTAAGCCAGTTTGTTGATCTGCGCGGTCAGGTTTGCTTTATGACGCGCTGCTTTGTTTTTGTGGATCAGACCTTTAGCAGCCTGACGATCCACGATTGGTTGCATTTCGTTAAATGCTTTCAGTGCAGCAGCTTTGTCGCCTGCTTCGATAGCTGCGTATACTTTCTTGATGAAAGTACGCATCATAGAGCGACGGCTTGCATTGTGCTTACGAGCCTTTTCAGACTGAACGGCACGTTTCTTAGCTGATTTGATATTAGCCAAGGTCCAACTCCCAAATATGATCTATGTGGACAATTCAAAGGCCGAGGAATATGACCTCTTAGCCTTCTTTTGTCAATGGATTTGTGCAAATAAGCGCCGTTAGTGTGACAACGCTCGTTACGTAGTGATGGCGCAGGATTCTACCAGCTTGTGAGGGCTGAATACAGCTTTTCGGCACAAAAAACGTCTAACGCAGGCAGATTTTTTCGCTTTGAAAGGCAAGCGTGATGAAATCATTACGGCTTTCTCTTTTACGGCGACAATCGCCGGTTAACCTTAATCGCTGTACAAGGTATACTCGGGCGATTTTCACTGTTTTGAGCCAGTCATGAAGCTGATACGCGGCATACATAATCTCAGTCAGGCCCCGCACGGGTGTGTGCTGACTATTGGTAATTTCGACGGCGTGCATCGTGGGCATCAGGCGCTGTTGCAAGGATTACGCGAAGAGGGGCGGGCGCGTGGCCTGCCGGTAGTGGTCATGATATTTGAACCACAACCGCTGGAGCTGTTTGCCAGCGAAAAAGCCCCTGCGCGTCTGACTCGCCTGCGCGAGAAATTGCGCTATCTGGCGCAATGCGGCGTCGACTACGTGCTGTGCGTGCGTTTTGACAGACGTTTTGCCGCACTGACGGCGCAAAATTTTGTTGGCGACCTGTTGGTGAAGCGACTTGGCGTACAGTTTCTCGCCGTGGGTGATGATTTCCGCTTTGGCGCTGGTCGTCAGGGGGATTTCTTGCTATTACAGAAGGCTGGCCTCGAGTACGGCTTTGACGTGACCAGCACGCAAACTTTCTGTGAAGGCGGAGTGCGCGTCAGCAGCACGGCTGTGCGGCAAGCGCTGGCGGAAGATAAACTCGACGCGGCAGAGAATCTGCTAGGGCGTCCGTTTACTATTTCCGGACGCGTCGTGCATGGTGATGAGCTGGGCCGCACCATTGGTTTTCCGACGGCGAACTTACCGCTGCGTCGTCAGGTCTCCCCGGTAAAAGGGGTCTATGCGGTAGAAGTGACAGGACTGGGCGATAAGCCCTTGCCGGGCGTGGCCAATATTGGCACCCGTCCGACAGTTGCTGGCGTACGTCAGCAACTGGAAGTGCATCTGCTGGACGTTGTAATGGACCTCTACGGTCGCCATATAGATGTAATCCTGCGTAAAAAAATACGCAATGAGCAGCGATTTGCTTCGCTTGATGAGTTGAAAGCGCAAATCGCGAGAGATGAGTTAACGGCCCGGGAATTTTTTGGGCTTTCAAACCCGGCGTAACGCCTGAGTGATAAATACGGAACCGAGAATCTGATGAGTGACTATAAATCAACCCTGAATTTGCCGGAAACAGGGTTCCCAATGCGCGGCGATCTCGCCAAGCGCGAACCGGGAATGCTGGCGCGTTGGACCGATGATGACCTGTACGGCATCATCCGTGCAGCCAAGAAAGGCAAAAAAACCTTCATTCTGCATGATGGCCCTCCATATGCGAATGGCAGCATTCATATTGGTCACTCTGTAAACAAGATTCTGAAAGACATTATCGTGAAGTCCAAAGGACTTGCGGGATATGACTCGCCTTATGTTCCGGGCTGGGACTGCCATGGTCTGCCAATCGAGCTGAAAGTAGAGCAGGAATACGGCAAACCGGGTGAGAAGTTCACCGCAGCCGAGTTCCGTGCAAAATGCCGCGAATACGCAGCACAGCAGGTTGATGGTCAGCGTAAAGACTTTATCCGTCTGGGCGTGCTGGGCGACTGGTCGCACCCGTATCTGACCATGGATTTCAAAACCGAAGCCAACATCATTCGTGCGCTGGGCAAAATCATCGGTAACGGCCACCTGCATAAAGGCGCGAAGCCGGTGCACTGGTGCGTGGATTGTCGTTCTGCGCTGGCAGAAGCGGAAGTTGAGTATTACGACAAAACCTCGCCATCTATCGACGTTGCTTTCGAAGCGGTCGATCAGGATGCAGTCAAAGGTAAATTTGGTCTGCCTGGCGTAAATGGCCCGATCTCTCTGGTGATCTGGACCACCACCCCGTGGACCCTGCCAGCCAACCGTGCAATCTCCCTCTCCAGCGAGTTTGAATACGCGCTGGTGCAGATTGAAGGCCGCGCGGTTATCCTGGCGAAAGATCTGGTCGAGAGCGTACTGAAACGCGCGAACATCACCGACTACAGCATTCTGGGCACCGTCAAAGGTGACGCCCTGGAGCTGATGCGCTTTAAACACCCGTTCCTGGACTTCGACGTTCCGGCCATCCTGGGTGACCACGTGACGCTGGACGCGGGTACCGGTGCGGTTCACACCGCCGGTGGCCACGGTCCTGACGACTACAACATCAGCCTGAAATACGGTCTGGAAATCGCGAACCCAGTGGGTCCGGACGGCTCTTACCTGCCAGGCACTTACCCGGCGCTGGACGGTATCAACGTCTTTAAAGCGAATGACATTATCGTCAACATGCTGCGCGACAGCGGCGCGCTGCTGCACGTTGAGAAAATGCAGCACAGCTATCCGTGCTGCTGGCGTCACAAATCACCGATCATTTTCCGTGCGACCCCGCAGTGGTTCATCAGCATGGATCAGAAAGGTCTGCGCGCGCAGTCGCTGAAAGAGATCAAAGGCGTGCAGTGGATCCCGGACTGGGGCCAGGCGCGTATCGAATCCATGGTGGCTAACCGTCCTGACTGGTGTATCTCCCGTCAGCGTACCTGGGGCGTGCCGATGTCTCTGTTCGTCCATAAAGAGACGCAAGAGCTGCATCCGAACTCGCTGGAGCTGATGGAAGAAGTGGCGAAGCGCGTGGAAGTTGATGGCATTCAGGCGTGGTGGGATCTCGACGCCCGCGACATCCTGGGCGCGGACGCAGACAACTACGAGAAAGTGCCCGACACCCTGGACGTGTGGTTTGACTCCGGTTCTACCCACTCTTCCGTCGTGGATGTGCGCCCTGAGTTTGCCGGTCACGCCGCCGATATGTATCTGGAAGGGTCTGACCAACACCGCGGCTGGTTCATGTCATCGCTGATGATCTCCACCGCCATGAAAGGTAAAGCGCCATACCGCCAGGTACTGACCCACGGTTTCACCGTCGATGGTCAGGGCCGTAAGATGTCCAAATCTATCGGCAACACCGTCTCTCCGCAGGACGTGATGAACAAACTGGGCGCGGACATTCTGCGTCTGTGGGTTGCCTCTACCGACTACACCGGCGAAATGGCCGTTTCTGATGAAATCCTGAAGCGTGCCGCCGACAGCTATCGTCGTATCCGTAACACCGCGCGCTTCCTGCTGGCGAACCTTAACGGGTTTGATCCGGCAAAAGACATGGTGAAACCGGAAGAGATGGTTGTGCTAGACCGCTGGGCGGTAGGCTGCGCCAAAGCGGCGCAGGAAGACATCGTAAAAGCTTACGAGTCTTACGACTTCCACGAAGTGGTGCAGCGCCTGATGCGCTTCTGCTCCATCGAAATGGGCTCGTTCTACCTCGACATCATCAAAGACCGTCAGTACACCGCGAAAGCGGACAGCGTGGCGCGTCGTAGCTGCCAGACCGCGCTTTATCACATTGCAGAAGCGCTGGTACGCTGGATGGCACCGATCATGTCCTTCACCGCAGATGAAATCTGGGGCTACCTGCCGGGCGATCGCGAGAAGTATGTCTTCACCGGTGAGTGGTATGAAGGTCTGTTTGATCTCTCCAGCACTGAAGCGATGAACCATACTTACTGGGACGCGCTGCTGAAAGTCCGTGGCGAAGTGAACAAGGTGATTGAGCAGGCGCGTGCTGATAAGAAAGTCGGCGGTTCACTGGAAGCGGCAGTCACCCTGTACGCGGAACCTGAGCTGTCGGCAAAACTGACGGCGCTGGGCGATGAATTGCGATTTGTCCTGTTGACCTCCGGTGCGGAAGTTGCGGATTATGCTGACGCTTCTGCTGATGCTCAGCAGAGTGAACTGCTCAAAGGACTGAAAGTCGCGCTGAGCAAAGCCGACGGTGAGAAGTGCCCGCGCTGCTGGCACTACACCACCGATGTTGGCCAGGTGGCGGAACACGCAGATATCTGCGGACGCTGTGTCAGCAACGTCGCCGGTGATGGCGAAAAACGTAAGTTTGCCTGATGAGTAAATCTCTGAGTTCAACGGGACTGCGCTGGCTGTGGCTGGTCGTGGTTGTGCTGATTATCGATTTGGGTAGCAAGTTCCTGATCCTCCAGAATTTCGCTCTGGGGGATACGGTCCCGCTGTTCCCGTCGCTTAATCTGCATTATGCGCGCAACTACGGTGCGGCTTTTAGCTTCCTCGCCGACAGCGGCGGCTGGCAGCGCTGGTTCTTTGCGGGTATCGCTTTCGGTATCTGTGTGATGCTGGCAGTGCTGATGTACCGCGCTAAAGCGACGCAGAAGCTTAACAATATCGCTTACGCACTGATCATTGGCGGCGCGCTGGGCAACCTGTTTGATCGTCTTTGGCACGGCTTTGTGGTCGATATGATCGACTTCTATGTCGGCAACTGGCACTTCGCCACCTTTAACCTGGCCGATAGCGCAATTTGCGTAGGCGCGGTGTTAATCGTGCTGGAAGGCTTCTTGCCGAAACCGGCCGCAAAAGAGCAGGCGTAACATACTCGCCCGGTGGCGTAGCGTCACCGGGCAAAATCAGCGAGCAACTTGCATGTCTAAATCCGTACAGAGCAACAGCGCGATCCTCGTTCACTTCACCCTGAAACTTGATGACGGTTCCACGGCTGAGTCTACCCGCAATAATGGTAAGCCTGCGCTGTTTCGTCTTGGTGATACCTCGCTTTCTGAAGGCCTGGAGCAGCAGCTTCTGGGGTTGAAAGAGGGTGAGACAAAAGCCTTTTCTCTGGAGCCGGACGCGGCATTTGGCGTGCCGACCCCGGACCTGATCCAGTATTTCTCGCGCCGTGAATTTATGGATGCGGGTGAACCTGAGATTGGGGCAATTATGCTCTTTACCGCAATGGATGGCAGCGAAATGCCTGGCGTGATCCGCGAAATTAACGGTGACTCTATTACCGTCGATTTCAACCATCCCCTTGCCGGGCGTACGGTCCATTTTGATATCGAAGTGCTGGAGATCGATCCGGCACTGGAGGCCTGAAATGCAGATCCTGTTGGCTAACCCGCGCGGCTTCTGCGCCGGTGTAGACCGCGCTATCAGCATTGTTGAAAATGCGCTGGAAATTTACGGCGCCCCCATTTACGTGCGTCATGAAGTGGTGCATAACCGCTACGTGGTCGACAGCCTGCGCGAGCGCGGCGCCATTTTCATTGAACAGCTCAGTGAAGTGCCGGACGGGGCGATCCTCATCTTCTCCGCCCACGGCGTCTCCCAGGCGGTACGTAACGAGGCGAAAAGCCGCGATCTGACTGTGTTTGATGCCACCTGTCCGCTGGTGACAAAAGTACATATGGAAGTCGCGCGTGCCAGCCGTCGTGGTGAAGAATCTATTCTGATTGGTCACGCAGGCCACCCGGAAGTCGAAGGCACGATGGGCCAGTACAGTAACCCGGAAGGGGGGATGTATCTGGTTGAGTCGCCGGAAGATGTAATAACGCTGAACGTGAAAAACGAAGCGAAGCTGTCGTTTATGACCCAGACCACGCTCTCCGTTGATGACACCTCTGATGTAATCGACGCATTGCGCCAGCGCTTCCCGAAAATCGTCGGGCCGCGTAAAGACGACATCTGCTACGCCACCACCAACCGTCAGGAAGCCGTGCGTGCGCTGGCTGAACAGGCGGATGTGGTGCTGGTGGTCGGATCGAAAAACTCCTCAAACTCCAATCGCCTGGCCGAGCTGGCCCAGCGTATGGGGAAAGCGGCGTTTCTGATCGACGACGCTACGGATATTCAGGAAGCATGGGTGAAAAACGCAGCCTACGTTGGCGTAACGGCCGGAGCTTCCGCGCCGGATATCCTGGTGCAGAACGTTATTTCCCGTCTGCAGGAACTGGGCGGCGGCGAGGCGGTACCGCTGGAAGGGCGCGAAGAGAATATTGTCTTCGAAGTCCCTAAAGAGCTGCGAATCGACGCACGAGAAGTGGAGTAATCCTTCCAAAGCCAGCAATTCATTGCTGGCTTTTTTGTTTTACCGCCCAGTGCGGTAAATCATGTCTTTTACTGATAGTTCCTGCTGTTTATCATTAAATTCTAATTATCGACGTTTTCAGATGGCGGCTTCGGCGGAGGCTGGTTAATCTGAAAACGATTTACATCATTTTAACGTAAGAGAATAACTATGCATGATGCACAGGTCCGTGTCGCAATCGCGGGCGCAGGCGGCCGTATGGGCCGTCAGTTGATTCAGGCTACGCTCCAGATGGATGGCGTTGCGCTGGGTGCCGCACTGGAGCGCGAAGGCTCTTCTCTGCTGGGGGTTGATGCCGGTGAACTGGCAGGAACCGCGAAAACTGGCGTCACCGTTCAGAGCAGCCTTGAGGCGGTAAAAGAGGATTTCGATGTCTTCATCGACTTCACGCGTCCAGAGGGCACCCTGCATCACCTGGCGTTTTGCCGTCAGCACGGCAAGGGAATGGTCATTGGGACTACCGGGTTTGATGACGCGGGTAAGCAGGCCATTCAGGACGCGTCTGGGGAGATCGCTATCGTTTTTGCGGCCAACTTCAGCGTCGGCGTCAATGTGATGCTCAAGCTGCTGGAAAAGGCGGCAAAAGTCATGGGTGATTACACCGATATCGAAATTATCGAAGCGCATCACCGTTACAAAGTGGATGCCCCATCCGGGACAGCGCTGGCAATGGGCGAAGCCATTGCTCAGGCCATGGATAAAGATCTGAAGTCCTGCGCGGTGTACTCCCGTGAAGGACATACCGGCGAACGTGTGCCGGGCACTATCGGTTTTGCTACCGTTCGCGCAGGCGACATCGTAGGCGAGCATACTGCTATGTTTGCCGATATCGGCGAGCGCGTAGAGATCACCCATAAGGCTTCGAGTCGTATGACATTCGCCAACGGGGCGATTCGTTCGGGTTTGTGGTTAAAAGGTAAGGATAAAGGTCTTTTTGATATGCGAGATGTACTTGATCTCAACAATTTATGATGATTATTACCCTTCGTGATGTGGTTATGGCAGTCATAAGCACTTGATTGCACGGGGCAATATTTTATTGCCCCTTTATTTTAGGTATAATATCCAGCTATTGCTTTGAAACTGTATTTATTAACAATAATCTGCGTTTTTATCGTTGCGTTTTTGTAAAATTTGACCATCTGGTCCACTTTTAGACCCTCCTCATTGAGAATTGTTGGTTAAACCGCTCCGCAAGCGATTTCCTGTGTGATTTATTTGATCTTTTCAGCGCTTAAAACCTCTCTTTGTCACCAGTGACGCAAAATAACAAATAAAATACGCGTTTTAAGTTGACTTTCCCCCCCGAAATCTCCAGAATGCCGCCGTTTGCCGAAAATCCACAGGCAACAAATTTGCATTGATCCGCAACATAGTTGTGCATTAATATGCAGATAAAGTGAGTGAATATTCTCTGGAGGGTGTTTTGATTAAGTCAGCGCTATTGGTTCTGGAAGACGGAACCCAGTTTATCGGTCGGGCCATAGGGGCAACAGGTTCGGCGGTTGGGGAAGTCGTTTTCAATACTTCAATGACCGGTTATCAAGAAATCCTCACTGATCCTTCCTATTCCCGCCAAATCGTCACCCTTACTTATCCCCATATCGGCAATGTCGGCACCAATGCCGCCGATGAAGAATCTTCCCAGGTACATGCACAAGGCCTCGTCATTCGTGACCTGCCGCTGATTGCCAGCAACTACCGCAATACTGAAGACCTCTCTTCATACCTGAAGCGCCATAACATTGTGGCAATCGCCGATATCGATACCCGTAAGCTGACCCGGATTCTGCGCGAAAAAGGCGCACAGAACGGCTGCATTATCGCAGGGGACAACCTCGATGCGGCGCTGGCGCTGGAAAAAGCAAAAGCCTTCCCCGGCCTCAATGGCATGGACCTGGCGAAAGAAGTCACTACCGCAGAAGCTTATAGCTGGACGCAGGGTAGCTGGACGCTGGCTGGCGACCTGCCAGAAGCCAAAAAAGAGAGTGAACTGCCTTTTCACGTAGTGGCCTACGATTACGGCGCCAAGCGCAATATCCTGCGCATGCTGGTGGATCGCGGCTGTCGCCTGACGGTTGTTCCGGCGAAAACCCCGGCTGATGAAGTCTTGAAAATGAACCCGGACGGCATCTTCCTCTCCAATGGTCCCGGTGACCCGGCGCCGTGCGATTACGCTATCGACGCGATCAAAGCTTTTCTCGAAACCGATATCCCGGTCTTTGGCATCTGCCTGGGCCATCAGCTCCTGGCGCTGGCGAGCGGTGCCAAAACCGTGAAGATGAAGTTCGGGCACCACGGTGGTAACCACCCGGTAAAAGATATCGACAACAACACGGTGATGATTACCGCGCAGAACCACGGCTTTGCTGTAGATGAAGCCTCCATGCCGGCTAACCTGCGCGTGACGCACAAGTCGCTGTTTGACCATACCCTGCAGGGGATTCATCGCACCGATAAGCCCGCGTTCAGCTTCCAGGGTCACCCGGAAGCCAGTCCTGGCCCGCACGATGCCGCACCGCTGTTCGATCACTTTATCGAACTCATCGAGCAATACCGTAAGACCGCTAAATAATCAGGAGCCGAGAAGACCATGCCAAAACGTACAGACATAAAAAGCATCCTGATCCTTGGCGCTGGCCCGATTGTTATCGGTCAGGCCTGTGAATTCGACTACTCCGGTGCGCAGGCGTGTAAAGCCCTGCGTGAAGAGGGTTACCGCGTTATCCTGGTGAACTCCAACCCGGCCACCATCATGACCGACCCGGAAATGGCCGATGCGACTTACATCGAGCCGATTCACTGGGAAGTCGTACGCAAAATTATTGAGAAAGAGCGCCCGGACGCGGTTCTGCCAACCATGGGCGGCCAGACCGCGCTGAACTGTGCGCTGGAGCTGGAGCGTCAGGGCGTACTGGAAGAGTTCGGCGTAACCATGATTGGCGCCACCGCCGATGCGATTGATAAAGCGGAAGATCGCCGTCGCTTCGACGTTGCCATGAAGAAAATCGGCCTCGATACTGCGCGTTCCGGTATTGCGCACAATATGGAAGAGGCGCTGGCCGTCGCGGCTGATGTGGGTTATCCGTGCATTATCCGTCCTTCCTTTACCATGGGCGGCACCGGCGGCGGTATCGCTTACAACCGGGAAGAGTTTGAAGAGATTTGTGCGCGTGGCCTGGATCTCTCTCCAACCAACGAACTGCTGATTGACGAATCGTTGATTGGCTGGAAAGAGTACGAGATGGAGGTGGTGCGTGATAAAAACGACAACTGCATCATCGTCTGCTCTATCGAAAACTTCGATGCGATGGGCATCCACACCGGTGACTCCATCACCGTGGCCCCGGCCCAGACCCTGACCGACAAAGAGTACCAAATCATGCGTAACGCCTCGATGGCGGTACTGCGTGAGATTGGCGTAGAAACCGGCGGCTCTAATGTCCAGTTCTCGGTCAACCCGAAAAACGGTCGTCTGATTGTTATTGAAATGAACCCGCGTGTTTCCCGTTCCTCTGCGCTGGCCTCCAAGGCCACCGGCTTCCCGATTGCGAAAGTGGCGGCGAAGCTGGCGGTAGGTTACACCCTCGACGAGCTGATGAACGACATCACCGGCGGCCGCACGCCAGCGTCTTTCGAACCCTCTATCGACTACGTTGTGACCAAAATTCCACGCTTCAACTTCGAGAAATTTGCCGGCGCGAACGACCGTCTGACTACCCAGATGAAATCTGTCGGTGAAGTGATGGCTATTGGCCGCACCCAGCAGGAATCCCTGCAGAAAGCGCTGCGTGGCCTCGAAGTGGGCGCCACCGGCTTTGACCCGAAAGTGAGCCTGGATGATCCGGAAGCGCTGACCAAAATTCGCCGCGAGCTGAAAGACGCGGGCGCTGAGCGTATCTGGTACATCGCCGATGCCTTCCGTGCTGGCCTCTCCGTTGACGGCGTGTTCAACCTGACCAACATTGACCGCTGGTTCCTGGTGCAGATTGAAGAGCTGGTGCGTCTGGAAGAGAAAGTGGCAGAGCTGGGCATTAACGGCCTGGACGCTGACTTCCTGCGCGTCCTGAAGCGTAAAGGCTTCGCCGATGCGCGTCTGGCTAAGCTGGCTGGCGTGCGCGAAGCGGAAATCCGCAAGCTGCGCGACCAGTATGACCTGCACCCGGTCTACAAGCGCGTGGATACCTGCGCGGCGGAATTCTCCACCGACACCGCCTACATGTACTCCACCTATGAAGACGAGTGCGAAGCGAATCCGTCCGTCGACCGCGACAAAATCATGGTACTGGGCGGCGGTCCTAACCGTATCGGCCAGGGCATTGAGTTTGACTACTGCTGCGTCCACGCCTCGCTGGCGCTGCGCGAAGACGGTTACGAGACCATCATGGTCAACTGTAACCCGGAAACTGTCTCGACCGACTACGACACCTCTGACCGCCTCTACTTCGAGCCGGTTACCCTGGAAGACGTGCTGGAAATCGTGCGCATCGAGAAGCCGAAGGGCGTCATCGTGCAGTACGGCGGCCAGACCCCGCTGAAGCTGGCGCGCGCGCTGGAAGCAGCAGGCGTACCGGTTATCGGCACCAGCCCGGATGCGATTGACCGCGCCGAAGACCGCGAGCGTTTCCAGCAGGCGGTTGACCGTCTGAAGCTGAAGCAGCCGGCGAACGCCACCGTGACCGCGATTGAAATGGCGGTGGAGAAGGCGAAAGAGATTGGTTACCCACTGGTGGTGCGTCCATCCTACGTACTGGGCGGCCGCGCGATGGAGATCGTCTACGACGAAGCCGACCTGCGCCGCTACTTCCAGACGGCGGTGAGCGTCTCTAACGATGCGCCGGTTCTGCTCGACCGCTTCCTGGATGACGCGGTAGAGGTCGATGTAGATGCTATCTGCGATGGCGAAATGGTGCTGATTGGCGGCATCATGGAGCACATCGAGCAGGCGGGCGTGCACTCCGGTGACTCCGCCTGTTCTCTGCCAGCCTACACCCTGAGTCAGGAAATTCAGGACGTGATGCGTCAGCAGGTGCAGAAGCTGGCCTTTGAGCTGCAGGTTCGCGGCCTGATGAACGTCCAGTTCGCGGTGAAAGACAACGAAGTTTACCTGATTGAGGTGAACCCTCGTGCGGCACGTACAGTACCGTTCGTCTCTAAAGCCACCGGTGTACCGCTGGCGAAAGTAGCGGCGCGCGTGATGGCTGGTCAGACGCTGGCGCAGCAGGGCGTGACCAAAGAGATCATCCCGCCGTACTACTCGGTGAAGGAAGTGGTGCTGCCGTTCAACAAATTCCCGGGCGTTGACCCGCTGTTAGGGCCTGAAATGCGCTCTACCGGGGAAGTGATGGGCGTGGGCCGCACCTTCGCGGAAGCGTTCGCCAAAGCACAGCTGGGCAGCAATTCCACCATGAAGAAACAGGGTCGTGCGTTGCTCTCCGTTCGCGAAGGCGATAAAGAGCGGGTGGTCGACCTGGCCGCTAAGCTGCTGAAGTACGGCTTCGAGCTGGATGCAACTCACGGTACGGCGATTGTACTGGGTGAAGCGGGCATCAACCCACGTCTGGTGAACAAGGTGCATGAAGGTCGTCCGCACATTCAGGACCGTATCAAGAATGGCGAATACACCTACATCATCAACACCACCGCGGGCCGTCAGGCGATTGAAGACTCCAAGCTGATCCGCCGCAGTGCGCTGCAGTATAAAGTGCATTATGACACCACGCTGAATGGCGGTTTCGCCACCGCGATGGCGCTGAATGCAGACGCTACAGAGAAGGTGATTTCAGTGCAGGAAATGCACGCGCAAATCGCGAAGTAAGCATCAGAATGCTCTTAAAACCCGCTTCGGCGGGTTTTTTATTGCCTTTACGACCAATATTGGCGGTTGCGCTTACAGAATAGTGGCCGCATGGTTAGCGCACTCATCTTAAAAGGAGTTTCTTGTGAATCGTACAATTGCGCTGATCTCGCTGGTGGCGTTGCTCTCTGGATGCGCGGATTTCGCCTCCTCTGTTACCAATACTATCGATAGCATGGGTATGACACCCGACTATGCTAAAGGATTGAAAGAGGATCTGGAGGGACAGAAAAAGCTCACGACACCTGAGGTGAAGGTGGCGGACAACGTGCCGGAAGGCAAGCTGGTGGAGAAGTACGACAATGGCAGCAAAAAGTTTGAAACCGTGGTCAAAAACCGCTGCTTTGATGAGTATATCGATGTCTACTATCCCAATGGCGTGTTAAGAAGCCATACGCCGCTGGTCCATTGCAAAGCCAACGGGGTTTCTCAGGGCTACACCCAGGACGGCAAACTGCATTCGACCATCACCTTTAAAGAGAGTGAGGCTAACGGAGAGGCGAAGACCTACGATGCCAACGGCAAAGTGGTGAAGACGGTGATCTATAAAGAGGGCCTGTCGGTAAAAAGCTAAGAGTGTTCTGTATTTACCCCTGCAGGCGGAATATTCCACTATAGTATTACGCTAAACGACATGTCTTGACTGACCCAGGGAGAATACAATGAACAACAAACTGCTGATGACCTCCATTTTTGCTGCCGCTGCTCTGTTTACCGTTGCCGGCTGCTCTTCTAACCAGTCAGTAAAAACGACTGACGGTAAAACTATTGTCACCGACGGCAAACCGCAGGTGGATGATGATACGGGTCTGGTTTCTTACAAAAATGCTGAAACCGGGCAGACAGAGCAGATTAACCGCGATCAGGTAAAATCAATGGGCGAACTGGATAACTAGTTCAGATTTACCCATTTAGCTCGTCAATATTATTCACTATTAGCCTGTTAGATTACTGACTACACTCTTTCCTTAAAAGAGAGCAGTAAATCAACAGGCTAATACATGATCTTAATTATTTATGCTCACCCTTATCCGCAGCACTCGCATGCGAATAAGCGGATGCTGGAGCAGGTAAGGAATCTCGACGGCGTAGAAGTACGCTCGCTCTATCAACTCTATCCCGATTTCAATATCGATATCGCCGCCGAACAGGAAGCGCTATCTCGTGCCGATCTCATCGTCTGGCAACATCCTATGCAGTGGTACAGCACGCCACCTCTGTTAAAACTCTGGATCGATAAAGTCTTCTCGCACGGCTGGGCGTATGGCCACAACGGTCAAGCGCTGCAGGGCAAAAGTCTGCTCTGGGCGGTGACCACCGGCGGGGGGGAGAGCCACTTCGATATCGGCGATTTCCCGGGCTTTGATGTGCTGGCGCAGCCACTTCAGGCGACCGCGCTCTATTGTGGATTACATTGGCTCCCGCCTTTCGCGATGCACTGCACCTTCGTTTGCGACGATGAAACGCTGCAAGCGCAGGCGCGTCACTATAAACAACGTTTACTCGACTGGCAGGAGAAGCACCATGGATAGCCATACGCTGATTCAGGCGCTGATCTATTTAGGCGCGGCGGCACTGATCGTGCCGGTTGCTGTACGGCTGGGGCTGGGATCGGTTCTCGGTTATCTCATCGCTGGCTGTGTCATTGGCCCCTGGGGATTGCGCTTAGTAACAGATGCCGAGTCGATCCTGCATTTTGCGGAAATCGGCGTGGTGCTGATGCTGTTTGTTATCGGTCTGGAGCTGGATCCGCGTCGTTTATGGACGCTACGGGCATCGGTATTTGGCGGCGGGGCGCTACAGATGATTGCCTGCGGCCTGCTGCTGGGTGGGTTCTGTATGCTGCTGGGTATGGAGTGGAAAGTGGCAGAGTTGATCGGCATGACGCTGGCGCTCTCCTCTACCGCCATTGCTATGCAGGCGATGAACGAACGTAATCTGACTGTTTCGCAAATGGGGCGCAGCACGTTCTCGGTGCTGCTGTTCCAGGATATTGCCGCCATTCCTTTGGTTGCAATGATCCCCCTCCTGGCAGCCTCTGGTGCCTCGACAACGCTGGGGGCGTTTGCGCTCTCGGCACTGAAAGTTGCGGGCGCACTGGCGCTGGTGATCCTGCTGGGACGCTATGTTACCCGGCCGCTGCTGCGCTTTGTCGCGCGCTCTGGCCTGCGTGAAGTCTTCAGCGCCGTGGCATTGTTCCTGGTCTTTGGCTTCGGTTTGCTGCTGGAAGAGGCCGGATTATCGATGGCGATGGGGGCATTCCTGGCCGGGGTACTGCTGGCCAGCTCGGAATATCGTCATGCGCTGGAAAGCGATATTGAGCCATTTAAAGGCTTGTTGCTTGGGCTGTTCTTTATTGGCGTTGGGATGTCGGTCGACTTTGGTACGCTGGTGACGCATCCGCTGCGGATCCTGGTGCTACTGGTCGGTTTCCTGGTCATTAAGATGGCGGTGTTATGGCTGATTGCCCGTCCGCTGAACGTGCCTAATCAACAGCGTCGCTGGTTTGCCGTATTGCTGGGGCAGGGGAGTGAATTTGCCTTCGTGGTTTTTGGCGCGGCGCAGATGGCGAACGTACTGGATCCTGAATGGGCAAAAGCCTTAACCCTGGCGGTGGCGCTCTCGATGGCGGTTACGCCACTCTTGCTAGTACTGTTAACTCGCCTGGAAAATGCGGGCAGCGGCCACGAGCGTGAGGCTGATGAGATTGATGAAGAACAACCTCGCGTGATTATCGCCGGGTTTGGCCGCTTTGGTCAGATTACTGGCCGCTTACTGCTGTCGAGCGGCGTAAAGATGGTCATACTTGATCACGATCCGGACCATATCGAAACGCTGCGTAAATTTGATATGAAGGTATTCTATGGCGATGCCACGCGGGTCGATCTGCTTGAATCGGCGGGTGCCAGTAAGGCCGAAGTGCTGATCAACGCCATCGACGATCCTGAAACCAGCCTGCAGCTGGCGAAGCTGGCTCAGGAACATTTCCCACACCTGAAGATCATCTCTCGTGCGCGCGATGTGGACCATTACATCCAGCTACGGCAGGCCGGTGTTGAAGCTCCCGAGCGTGAAACCTTCGAAGGGGCGCTTAAATCAGGGCGTCTGGCGCTGGAAAAGCTGGGGCTGGGTGCCTACGAGGCGCGAGAGCGTGCCGATCTGTTCCGCCGCTTTAACATTGAGATGGTGGAAGAGATGGCCGCAATGACCGAAAGTGACGCGTCGTCGCGTGCCGCGGTCGTCAAACGTACCAGCGCGATGCTGACCGAAATCATCAGCGAAGATCGTAATCATCTCTCACTGATTCAGCGTCATGGATGGCAAGGGACCGAAGAGGGTAAGCATACGGGCAACCCTGCGGATGAGCCAGAGAGTAAACCTATGACCTGAAGAGGCCTCGACAGCAATATTTAAATATTTCCGCTTCTTTACTCTGCCGCCCGTCGACGAAAGATTAAGCTTTACGTATAGTGGCGGCAATTTTTATATCCGGGAAATTTTTCAATGATCAGTCTGATTGCAGCGCTGGCGGTAGATCGCGTTATCGGTATGGAAAACGCCATGCCATGGAACCTGCCTGCCGATCTCGCATGGTTTAAACGTACGACGCTGAACAAGCCAGTAGTGATGGGCCGCCTGACCTGGGAGTCAATTGGTCGCCCTTTACCTGGCCGTAAGAACATTGTCATCAGTAGCCAGCCAGGCACCGATGATCGCGTTGAGTGGGTTAAATCTGTCGATGAAGCTATCGCCGCCTGTGGCGACGCGGAAGAAATTATGGTGATTGGCGGCGGCCGTGTTTACGAGCAGTTCCTGCCAAAAGCCCAGAAACTCTACCTGACCCATATCGATGCGGAAGTGGAAGGCGATACCCATTTCCCGGATTACGATCCGGATGAATGGGAGTCGGTCTTCAGTGAGTTTCACGATGCGGACGCACAAAACTCGCACAGCTACTGCTTTGAGATCCTTGAGCGTCGCTAACTGCGTTACGCACCTCTTTTTGACGAGAGGTGCGTACTTTCCTTAAGAGGCAACCGCCTCGTCGTCGCCTAAATCCGGCTGACGATTCGATGGTTGAATAAACCAGGCTTTATCTTCCCAGCGCAGGCAGGTGAGGTCACCTCCCCAACAACAGCCGGTATCCAGAGCATAGATGCCCTCTGGCGTGCCTTTCCCCTCCAGTGATGCCCAGTGACCAAAGGCCACGCTATAGCTTTCCGTCACCGGCCCGGGGATAGCAAACCAGGGTTTCAGCGGCGCAGGCGCACTCTCGGGCACATCCTTGCAGTACATATCCAGCTGACCGTTCGGGAAGCAGTAACGCATGCGGGTAAAGGCGTTGGAGATAAATCGCAGGCGTGCCAGACCGCTCAGCTCAAGGCTCCAGTTATTCGGCATGTCGCCGTACATGGCATCGAGGAAGAAGGGGTAAGAGTCGCTGGTCAGCACCGCTTCTACATCACGCGCGCACTCTTTAGCGGTTTGCAGATCCCACTGCGGCGTAATCCCCGCGTGGGCCATCACCAGCTTCTTCTCTTCATCGATTTGCAGCAGCGGCTGACGGCGTAACCAGTTGATGAGTTCATCGGCATCCGGCGCATCCAGCAGCGGAGTGATACGATCTTTTGGCTTGTTACGGCTGATGCCGGCATAGACCGCCAGCAGATGGAGATCGTGGTTGCCCAGTACGACGCGAACGCTATCGCCGAGTGATTTAACGTAGCGTAACACTTCCAGCGAGCCTGGGCCGCGCGCGACCAGATCGCCCGTCAGCCACAGCGTGTCTTTGCCCGGTGTAAACTCCACCTGCTTTAACAACGCGATCAGTTCATCGTAGCAACCGTGAACGTCGCCAATAAGGTATGTAGACATGTTTTAGTGAATGAGTGTTGGGACAGCCAGACGGAAAACAGGAATGGCAATACGGAAGGTATTGCCGTCGGCATCGACCATTTCGTAATGGCCCTGCATGGTGCCCAGCGGCGTTTCGATGACCGCACCGCTGGTGTATTGATACTCTTCGCCAGGAGCGATATGCGGTTGTTCACCAACGACGCCTTCCCCCTGGACTTCGATTTCACGGCCGTTGCCATTGGTGATCAGCCAGTAGCGCCCAAGCAGTTGCACAGGCGTTCGCCCCAGGTTACGGATGGTGACGGTATAGGCAAAGACATAACGCTCTTCATCCGGCGTGGATTGCGATTCGATATAGAGACTTTGCACCTGAACACATACGCGGGGCGAATCAATCATGGCTTAGCTCTCCTTCGGCGGCGTATTTTCGCTGATGTAATTAGCCAGCTTGCAGTACTGCTCGACAGAAATATTTTCCGCACGCATTGCCGGATCGATGCCCAGCTCAGATAACACCTCAACGGTAAACGAGTTACTCAGGCTGTTGCGGATCGTTTTCCGGCGCTGGTTAAAGGCTTCCGTCGTAATGCGGCTCAGTACGCGCAGATCTTTTACTGGATAAGGCATCGTGGTATGAGGAACCAGACGCACCACCGCAGAGTCCACCTTTGGCGGTGGCGTAAAGGCCGTCGGCGGCACTTCAAGTACCGGGATGACGTTGCAATAATATTGCGCCATTACACTCAGTCGACCATACGCTTTACTGTTCGGCCCTGCAACCAGTCGATTCACCACCTCTTTCTGCAACATAAAGTGCATGTCGGCGATGGCATCAGTATAGCTAAACAGGTGGAACATCAGCGGCGTCGAGATGTTGTACGGCAGGTTACCAAACACGCGCAGCGGCTGGCCCATTTTCTCTGACAATTCGCCAAAGTTCATGGTCATCGCATCCTGCTGATAGATAGTCAGCTTCGGCCCGAGGAAGGGGTGTGTTTGCAGGCGCGCCGCCAGATCGCGGTCCAGCTCGATAACCGTCAGCGCGTCGAGACGCTCACCGACCGGTTCAGTCAACGCAGCAAGACCTGGGCCGATCTCGACCATCGCCTGGCCTTTCTGTGGATTGATAGCCGAAACAATACTTTCGATCACAAACTGATCGTTGAGGAAGTTTTGCCCGAAACGTTTACGGGCTAAGTGGCCCTGATGGACGCGATTATTCATTGAGTATTAACAATCATTTTGATGGCGAGATTAAGCGCCGTAATAAAACTGCCGACATCTGCCTGGCCCAGGCCTGCTAAATCAAGTGCAGTACCGTGGTCAACGGACGTTCGAATAAAGGGTAAACCGAGGGTGATGTTCACGCCGCGGCCAAATCCCTGGTATTTTAGCACGGGAAGGCCCTGATCGTGGTACATCGCCAGCACGGCATCGGCATTCTCAAGATATTTGGGCTGGAAAAGGGTATCGGCAGGCAGTGGCCCGCTGAGATTCATCCCTTTCGCACGCATCTCGTTGAGGACCGGGATAATGGTGTCGATCTCTTCTGTACCCATGTGCCCGCCTTCCCCGGCATGGGGATTCAGGCCGCAGACCAGTATGTGCGGCTGCTCAATACCGAATTTAGTCTGCAAATCGTGATGCAGAATCCCGATAATTTCCCGCAAAAGTGCCGGGGTAATGGCATCAGGAATCGCCTTAATGGGCAGGTGGGTGGTGACCAGCGCCACGCGCATCTCTTCAGTGGCCAACATCATCACCACTTTCGGGCTTTGCGAGCGCTCTTCAAAGAATTCGGTATGCCCTGTAAAGGTAATACCTGCGTCGTTGATCACCCCCTTGTGCACCGGACCGGTAATCAGCGCCGCAAATTCGCCGTTCAGACAGCCATCGCAGGCACGCGCCAGGGTCTCTACCACGTAGTGACCATTTTCGGTGCTGAGCTGGCCGGGAATCACGGGTGCGCGCAGCGGGACATTGAGCAGGGTTAAGGTCCCCGCTTGCTGTGGAACCGGCTGCAGGGCGGCATCATAGGGGAGGAGAGATAAAGGCAGACCGAGCAGTGCCGCCCGGTCTTGTAACAGTGTGGCGTCAGCACATATGACCAGCTCTACCGGCCAACTGCGTTGCGCGAGCTGGACAACGAGGTCCGGACCAATCCCGGCGGGTTCGCCGGGAGTGATGACAACACGGTGGTGTTTCATTAGTTGCTCAATACTTTCACGTAAGCGCTGGCGCGTTGCTCCTGCATCCAGGTCGCCGCTTCTTCCGAGAATTTACGATTGAACAGCATGCGATACGCGCGATCTTTCTGCGCCGCATCGGTCTTATCTACGCTGCGGGTATCCATCAGTTCGATCAGGTGCCAGCCAAAGGTGGAGTGAACCGGCGCGCTCATCTGGCCCTTGTTCAGCTTCATCAGCGCATCACGGAAGGCCGGATCGTAGATATCGGCTGCCGCCCAGCCCAGATCGCCGCCCTGGTTAGCAGAGCCTGGATCCTGAGAAAACTCTTTTGCCGCATTGGCGAAAGAGGTTTTTCCGCTACGAATATCTGCAGCAATCTGCTCCAGCTTCACGCGTGCCTGATCGTCGTTCATGATCGGTGATGGCTTCAGCAAGATATGACGGGCATGCACTTCCGTGACCGAGATGCTCTGGCTCTGGCCGCGCAGGTCGTTCACTTTCAGGATGTGGAAGCCAACGCCCGAGCGGATCGGACCAATGACGTCACCTTTCTTCGCGGTGCTCAAAGCCTGAGCGAAGATAGACGGCAGCTCCTGGATACGGCCCCAACCCATCTGGCCGCCTTTCAGCGCCTGCTGGTCGGCAGAGTAAGTGATTGCCAGTTTGCCAAAATCACCGCCGTTTTTCGCCTGATCGACGATGGAACGCGCCTGGTTTTCCGCATCAGCAACCTGATCGGAGGAAGGATTTTCCGGCAGTGGGATCAAGATGTGGCTCAGGTTCAGCTCTGTACTGGCATCGTTCTGGTTACCCACCTGTTTCGCCAACTGATCCACTTCCTGAGGCAGGATGGTGACACGACGACGGACTTCGTTGTTACGCACCTCAGAAATCAGCATCTCTTTGCGAATCTGATTACGATAGGTTGAGTAGCTAATACCGTCATAGGCCAGACGACTGCGCATCTGATCTGCAGACATGTTGTTCTGTTTAGCGATGTTCGCGATCGCCTGATCGAGCTGTTCGTCAGAGATCTTCACACCCATTTTTTGACCCATCTGCAGAACGATCTGATCCATGATCAGACGTTCAAGGATCTGATGACGCAGCGTGGCATCATCCGGAAGTTGCTGACCTGCCTGACCCGCGTTGAGCTTCACAGACTGCATTAAACCATCAACGTCGCTCTCAAGTACTACACCGTTGTTCACAACGGCTGCGACTTTATCGACAACCTGTGGGGCCGCGAAGCTGGTATTCGCAACCATGGCGATACCGAGCAGCAGCGTTTTCCAGTTCTTCATACTTTTTCCATTTCAATTAACCGCAAATGCGGATTACGTTGTCATTCAAGTGCATCACAGAGAATTTTGGTACGGCAGAATGTTAGAACGCAGCATCTGCTGAGTACCCAGGCCGTAATTCGAACTCAGGCCGCGCAGTTCGATGTTAAAGCCAATAACTTTATCGTATTCGCTATGCTGGCGAGTGCTATCCCAACCGTTCAGCTTACGTTCGTAGCCGACGGTTATAGCGTAGCAGCAGGAGTTATACTGCAGCCCCACCATCTGATCGGCCGGCTTGCTGGTGTTGGTGTCAAAGTAGTACGCACCCACAACGGACCAGCGATCGGCGATCGGCCAGCTTGCTGTGCCACCCACCTGCGAAATGCCCTCTTTATACTGCTGGGAGGTCGAATATCTCTTAGGAAGCGTTGCCTGGATATATTGTGGGCTAGCATAGCGGTAGCTCAGTTGCACCAGACGGTCTTCATCACGACGATACTCAATGGTACCGCTGCCAGTGGCAATGTTGTTTAAACGGGTATCGTACTGGACACCGCCGCGCAGGCCCCAACGATCGGTCATGCGCCAGTAAGTGTCTCCGGCCCAGACCAGGGAGCCCGTTTTGTTGTCTTCTTCCCAGTTGATATCGTCATCACCGGTACGAGACTCGGTGAAATAGTAGATTTGACCAGCAGAAACGTTAAAACGTTCAACCTGAGCATCATCAAAAATGCGTGTTGTGACGCCTGTCGTCAGCTGATTGGCAGAGGCAATACGGTCCAGACCGCCGTAAGTACGGTCGCGGAACAGGCCACTGTAGTCGGGTTGTAAGAAAGAGGAGTCGTAGTTCTGGATGTTACTCTGATCGCGATAAGGGACGTAAAGATACTGCATACGTGGCTCAAGCGTCTGGGTATAGCCGCTCGCCATATTCATGTCGCGTTCTAAAATCAGCTTTCCGTCCATCTTAAATTGCGGAAGGGTACGATTAACAGAATCTTTAAGATTAACGCCGTTACTGGCGTTGTATTGATCGGTGTTTTTCTGCTGATAGTGGGTTGCCATCAGCTTGGCTTCGGTATCCAGGCTCGCCCAGTTATTCGACCACGGCAGGTTAATCGTTGGTTCAAGATGCACACGTGTAGATTCTGGCATATCGTCATTGGTGTTAACAAAGTGCACCGCCTGTGCATAAACGCGAGTATCAAACGGACCGACATCATTTTGATACCAGTTAACATCAAGCTGTGGCTCGGCGGCATAGGTGCTGCGCGTCTGGTTGCTGAAGACCTGGAACTGTTTGGTGGATACCGTCGCGTTAAAATTCTGCACCGCATAACCGGCGCTAAATTTTTGCGTAGCATAGCCGTCGGTACTGGAACCGTATTTCGAATCGAAGTCGTTAAAGTAGCTTGAATCGCTGACTTTGGTGTAGTTGACGTTAAAACGCCACACCTGATCCATCACACCCGCATGCTGCCAGTAGAATAACCAGCGATGACGATCGTCTCCGGATGGATTATTTTTGGCATCATCTCGGTAGACATCATCGGAAGGCAGATAATCCAGCTCCATGACACCCGCGCCCGCCTGCGACAGATAGCGGAACTCATTCTCCCACATGATATTGCCGCGCTTATGGATATAGTGCGGCGTAATTGTGGCATCCATGTTCGGCGCGATGTTCCAGTAGTACGGCAGGTAAAACTCGAAGTAGTTACTGGTGCTGTATTTCGCATTCGGGATCAGGAAACCTGAGCGGCGCTTATCGCCAACCGGCAGCTGCAGGTAAGGGCTGTAGAAGATCGGCACCGGGCCGAGCTTAAAGCGGGCGTTCCAGATCTCTGCAACTTGCTCTTCGCGGTCATGGATCACTTCGCTTCCCACGACGCTCCAGGTATTAGAGCCGGGCAGACAGGAGGTGAAGGTGCCGTTTTCCAGAATGGTATAGCGGTTTTCACCGCGCTGTTTCATCAGATCGGCGTTACCGCGACCCTGACGACCCACCATCTGGTAATCGCCTTCCCAGACGTTGGTATCTTTGGTATTAAGATTTGCCCAACCTTTCGGACCTTTCAGAATGACCTGATTATCGTCATAGTGCACATTACCCAGCGCATCAACAGTTCGCACCGGTTCGGCGGCACCGTCAGGCTGCTTTTGATGAAGCTGAACCTCATCGGCCTGCAGACGGCTATTACCCTGTGCAATATCGACATTGCCGTGGAAAACGGCATTGTCAGGGTAATTACCTTTTGCGTTATCCGCAGTGATGGTGACCGGTAAGTCGTTCGTATCACCCTGAACCAACGGGCGATTATAGCTGGGAACACCCAGCATACATTGCGAGGCGAGATCGGCTGCCAGTCCCTGTTGAGTATAGAGGGCAGTGCCAATCATTGTGGCCAGAAGGGTGGGGATACGTTTTTTCATACGTTTTATTTGTTGTTCCGTCATCAGTGGCTATACGCTGGCAAACGGTCAGAGACTATCTTACTCATCATCGCAGTGCCAGCGTTAATCCTGCCCGTTTGCGAGCCGTGGTGATAGGCTCGCTATTGAATGACGAGTATGATAATGCAAATTATAGGCGATGTCCTTCAATTGACCGTGGCGAGACCACAGGAATGATGGCATTGCACAGGATCAGATCCATCACCATTTGGGGAGTATATGCAGTATTGGGGAAAAATTATCGGCGTGGCGTTCGCATTAATGATGGGCGCAGGCTTCTGGGGCATCATTCTGGGGCTGATTATCGGCCATATGTTTGATAAAGCTCGCAGTCGTAAGATGGCCTGGTTCGCCAATCAGCAACAGCGTCAGGCCCTCTTTTTTGCGACGACCTTCGAAGTGATGGGGCATCTGACTAAATCAAAAGGGCGCGTGACGGAGGCGGACATTCATGTCGCCAGCCAGTTTATGGACCGAATGAACCTGCACGGGGATTCGCGTGCGGCGGCGCAACATGCATTTCGCGTAGGTAAGGCGGATAACTATCCCCTGCGTGAAAAGATGCGTCAGTTCCGTAGCGTCTGTTTCGGTCGTTTTGATTTGATTCGTATGTTCCTTGAGATCCAGATTCAGGCAGCCTTTGCCGATGGTTCGCTTCATCCGAACGAACGCGACGTGTTGTATGTCATTGCGGAAGAGCTCGGTATCTCACGAATGCAGTTTGACCAGTTCCTGCGCATGATGCAGGGCGGAGCGCAGTTCGGTGGCGGTTACCAACAGCAGCAATCTTCTGGCGGCGGCTGGCAGCAGGCGCAACGTGGCCCGACGCTGGAAGATGCCTGTAACGTGCTGGGCGTGAAGCCAACGGACGATGGCCCAACCATTAAGCGCGCCTATCGTCGACTGATGAGCGAACATCATCCGGATAAGCTGGTGGCGAAAGGGTTACCGCCAGAAATGATGGAGATGGCGAAGCAGAAAGCGCAGGAGATTCAGAAAGCGTATGAGCTCATAAAAGAGCAGAAAGGCTTTAAATAAGATACGCCCGGTATAGCCGGGCGTTATTTTAGAAGTCGACCGGGGCTTTAAAGGTCATCGCATTCCCGAAAGCGGGATGGGTGATGGTCAGCATCCGGGCATGCAGCTGCAGGCGAGGCGCCAGCGCGCGCGCCTCCGGTGGCGCATAGAAGCGATCCCCAAGAATCGGATGCCCCAATGCCAGCATATGCACGCGCAGCTGGTGTGAACGGCCGGTAATCGGTTTTAGCAGGACCCGCGCCGTATTATCCGGCGCGTACTCCAGCACTTCATACTCAGTCTGCGCCGGTTTGCCTGTCTCATAGCAGACCATCTGCTTCGGACGGTTAGGCCAGTCGCAAATCAGGGGCAGATCCACCAGCCCTTCGGCTTTCTCCGGGTGCCCCCAGACGCGGGCAACATACTCTTTTTTGGGCTCACGCTCGCGGAACTGGCGTTTAAGCTCCCGCTCCGCCGCTTTGGTCAGCGCCACCACAATCACGCCGCTGGTGGCCATATCCAGACGATGAACCGACTCTGCCAGCGGATAATCGCGCTGAATGCGCGTCATCACGCTGTCTTTGTGTTCATCCAGACGGCCCGGTACGGATAACAGACCGCTCGGCTTGTTGACCACCATGATATGTTCATCCTGATACAGGATAACCAGCCAGGGATCCTGCGGCGGATTGTAGGGCTCCATTTGCATGCTGCGCTCCGGTTACTGATGCGTCACGACGATAAGGCGCAGCGCATCCAGACGCCAGCCAGCCTGCTGCAAGCTTTCCAGCACCTGCTGACGGTTGCTCTCAATCGCCGCCAGCTCATCATCACGGATGTTCGGGTTCACTGCACGCAAGGCTTCGAGGCGAGAGAGCTCGGCAGAGAGTTTTTCATCCGCTTCGCTGCGCGCCGCGTCAATCAATGCCTGAGCCGCTTTCTCAATCTGCGTTTCACCCAGTTGCAGGATGGCATGAACGTCCTGTTGTACCGCATTCACCAGTTTGCTGCCGGTATGGCGGTTTACCGCGCTGAGCTGACGGTTAAAGCTTTCGAACTCGACCTGCGCGGCAAGATTGGTGCCGTTTTTATCCAGCAGCAGGCGTACCGGCGTCGCGGGCAGGAAGCGGTTAAGCTGCAGCTGTTTTGGCGCCTGGGCCTCAACCACGTAGATAAGTTCCACCAGCAGGGTACCCACCGGCAGGGCCTTGTTTTTCAGCAGCGAGATGGTACTGCTGCCGGTATCGCCGGAGAGAATGAGATCCAGACCGTTGCGGATCAGCGGATGTTCCCAGGTGATAAACTGCGCATCCTCGCGTGAGAGGGCCACATCACGTTCAAAGGTGATGGTGCACCCGTCTTCCGGCAGGCCCGGGAAATCCGGCACCAGCATATGATCGGAAGGCGTCAGCACAATCAGGTTTTCGCCACGATCGTCCTGGTTAATGCCCACGATATCGAACAGATTCATAGAGAAGCTGATCAGACTGGTATCGTCATCCTGCTCTTCAATGCTTTCGGCCAGGCGCTGTGCTTTTTCGCCGCCATTGGAGTGGATCTCCAGCAGGCGATCGCGGCCCTGTTCCAGCTGCGCTTTAAGCGCATCATGTTTTTCACGGCAAGATTTAATCAGCTCGTCAAAGCCTTCGGTCTCTTCCGGCGCGGCCAGGTAACCAATCAGATCGCCATGCACCTGATCGTAAATAGTGCGACCGGTCGGGCAGGTATGTTCAAACGCGTCCAGACCCTCGTGGAACCAGCGCACCAGCACGCTCTGAGCCGTTTTTTCTAGGTAAGGCACATGGATCTGAATATCGTGCGCCTGTCCAATACGATCCAGACGGCCAATACGCTGCTCCAGCAGGTCCGGGTTAAACGGCAGGTCAAACATCACCAGGTTGCTGGCGAACTGGAAGTTACGCCCTTCAGAACCGATTTCGGAACAGAGCAGTACCTGAGCGCCGCTATCCTCTTCGCCAAACCAGGCGGCAGCGCGGTCGCGCTCGATAATGGACATCCCTTCGTGGAACACGGCGGCGCGGATACCTTCGCGCTCGCGCAGCACTTGCTCCAGCTGCAGCGCAGTGGCGGCTTTGGCGCAAATCACCAGCACCTTCTGGGAGCGATGCGCGGTCAGGTAGCCCATCAGCCACTCAACGCGCGGGTCGAAGTTCCACCAGGTACCGGTATCTCCTTCGAATTCCTGATAGATCTGCTCGGGATAGAGCATGTCACGGGCGCGATCTTCAGCGCTTTTACGCGCGCCCATAATGCCGGAGACCTTAATGGCCGTCTGATACTGGGTCGGCAGCGGCAGCTTGATGGTGTGCAGTTCGCGTTTCGGGAAGCCTTTCACACCATGGCGAGTATTACGGAACAGCACGCGGCTGGTGCCGTGGCGGTCCATTAGCATAGAGACCAGCTCCTGGCGGGCAGCTTCTGCACCGTCATGCCCGCTGTTGGCCGTCTGCAGCAGCGGCTCGATATCCTGCTCGCCAATCAGATCGCTCAGAGTATTAAGCTCATCATTAGAAAGATGTTTGCCTGCCAGCAGTAGCGCTACCGCATCGGCAACCGGACGATAATTTTTTTGCTCTTCGACGAACTGCTCGAAATCGTGGAAACGGCTCGGATCGAGCAGGCGCAGGCGGGCAAAGTGGCTTTCCAGCCCCAGCTGTTCTGGCGTAGCGGTCAGCAGCAATACGCCCGGCACGCGCTCGGCCAGCTGTTCGATAGCCATATATTCGCGGCTTGGCGCATCGACGCTCCAGACCAGATGGTGCGCTTCATCCACCACCATCAGATCCCATTCCGCGTCGCAGAGGTGTTCGAGGCGCTGTTTGCTCCGGCGGACGAAGTCCAGCGAGCAGATCACCAGCTGTTCGGTTTCGAAGGGGTTATCTGCATCGTGCTGGGCTTCAGCGTAACGCTCGTCGTCAAACAGCGCAAAACGCAGATTGAAGCGACGCAACATCTCTACCAGCCACTGGTGTTGCAGGGTTTCCGGGACGATAATCAGCACACGCTCGGCGGCGCCGGAGAGCAGCTGTTGATGCAGGATCATGCCCGCTTCGATGGTTTTACCCAGGCCAACCTCATCTGCCAGCAGTACGCGCGGTGCGTGGCGACGGCCTACGTCATGGGCAATGTTGAGCTGATGCGGAATCAGGCTGGTGCGCTGGCCACGCAGGCCGCTCCAGGGCATGCGGTACTGTTCGCTCTGGAATTTACGCGCGCGATAACGCAGGGCGAAACGGTCCATACGGTCAATCTGACCGGCGAACAGACGATCCTGAGGTTTGCTGAAGACCAGTTTGCTATCAAGTAGCACCTCGCGCAGCATCACATCGCTCTCGTCCGTGTCGAGGCGCGTGCCAATATAGGCAAGCAGTCCATTCTCTTCTTTTACGTCTTCAATCTTCAGCTGCCAGCCTTCATGGCTGGTCACGGTGTCGCCCGGGTTGAACATGACGCGGGTAACAGGGGAGTCATTGCGAGCGTACAGACGGTTTTCACCGGTAGCGGGGAAGAGGAGAGTCACCATTCGCGCATCCAGCGCCACAACCGTTCCTAATCCAAGTTCGCTTTCTGTATCGCTGATCCAGCGTTGACCAAGTGTAAAAGGCATATATGTTCGGCTCTACTCTTTAAATTGCAGGCAATAGTTCAACCACCGTCGAAGATCGACAGTCATTAAAATATGGGTCCGGGAATGGAAAGGGCGCTATGGTACTGGATGGCAGCGATTTCGTCACCTGTCAAAATAGCCCCATCTGCCCAGTCATCAGTGTAGCAAAATCGTCGTCCAGGAAGGGTAAAATTCCGTCCGCCACGGGCTGAAGTTGTTTTGTGAGGTAGTGATCATAGTCAAGCGGCGAGCGCTGATAGTCCACCGGCTCAGGCCCGCTGGTGGTCCAGACGTATTTGATTGTGCCGCGGTTCTGATACTGCTGCGCACGCCCCAGACGGACATTCTCTTCATCGGCAAGCCTGGCAGCACGCACGTGCGGCGGCACATTGCGCTGGTATTCCGCCAGCGGCCGACGCAGCCGCTTACGGTAGACCAGCTGTGTATCCAGCTCGCCCGCCATCAGGCTGGCAATGGTCTCCCGGACATAGTCCTGGTAGGGCTCATTGCGGAAAATTTTCAGGTAGAGCTCTTGCTGGAAACACTGGGCCAGCGGCGTCCAGTCGGTACGCACCGTCTCCAGCCCTTTAAACACCATGCGCTGGTCATCGCCCTGCTGAATCAGCCCGGCGTAGCGCTTTTTGCTGCCCTGATCGGTACCCCGAATAGTGGGCATTAAGAAACGGCAGAAATGGGTTTCATACTCCAGCTCCAGCGCGCTGGTTAACCGCTCTTTTTGCAAATGGTTTTGCCACCAGTCATTGACGTAGGCGACCAGCCGTTTGCCAATGGCCATGGCCTGGTCTTCGCTCTGCTGGCCTTTTAGCCAGACAAAGGTCGAGTCCGTATCGCCGTAAATCACCTCATAGCCCTGGGATTCGATTAACGCCTTCGTCTGGCGCATGATCTCATGTCCACGCATGGTGATCGACGAGGCAAGTCTGGGATCGAAAAAGCGGCAGGCGCTGGTGCCGAGCACGCCATAGAAGGCGTTCATGATGATCTTCAGTGCCTGAGAGAGAGGTGAATTGCCGTGACGCTTTGCTTCGTCGCGGCCATGCCAGATCTGGCTGACGATCTCGGGCAGGCAGTGTTTCTGACGGGAAAAATGGGCCCCGAGAAAGCCTTCGGTGCTGTGGGTGTCATCTGGCTGCGCCATCCCCTCTACCAGACCCACAGGATCAATCAAAAAGGTGCGAATGATAGAGGGATAAAGGCTTTTATAATCCAGCACCAGCACCGAGTCATACAGCCCTGGCCTGGAGTCCATCACGTAGCCTCCAGGGCTTGCCTGCGGCGGCACATCGCCGAGATTCGGGGCCACATAGCCCGCCCGGTGCATGCGAGGAAAATAGAGATGGCTAAAGGCCGCTACCGAGCCCCCGTGACGATCCACCGCCAGGCCGTTGACCGTGGCGCGCTCCAGCAAAAAGGGCATGATTTCCGTTTTATGGAAAATCTGGGTCACCAGCTCGCAATCTTTCAGGTTATAGGTAGCGAGGGCAGGTTTGTTTTCGGCGAAACGGTGGTCAATTTCGTCCATCCTGTCCCAGGGGTTATCGATCGCTTTTCCTTCGCCGAGCAGCTCCTGGGCCACCGCTTCGAGGGAAAATGACGAGAAATTCCAGAAGGCGGATTTCAGCGCTTCGATGCCGTCTATAATCAGGCGTCCATTGGCCTGCGCAAAGAAGACCCCATTCTTGAAGCCGTGCTCGCGCCACTCCAGCTCGCTGTTGTCGCGCCCCAGAAGCAGGGGGATACGATAGCGTTCCGCATGCTTTTGCAAAACGCGCAGATCGAACTGCACCACATTCCAGCCGATGAGCACATCGGGATCGTGCTGCGCAAACCAGGCGTTGAGTTTCTCGAGAAGCTGGGGGCGGCTTGAAACATATTCCAGCTGGAAATCGAGGCCAGAAGCCTCGCCATTCGGCGGCCCCAGCATATAGACAACCCGCTGGCCACAACCCTCAATGCCAATGCAATAGAGCTCACCGTGACGAGTGGTTTCGATATCCAGCGAGGCCCATTTTAGCGACGGGCGATAGTGGGGGTTTGGTTTAAGACGGGCATTAACCAGCCGGTTGCCCTGTGGGGTGCCATCGACCCAGACGGGGGCGGTGATAAAGCGCTCCATTAAAAAACGCTCAGGCGGCCGGATATCGGCCTCATAGAGGGTAACGCCCGCCTCGCGCAGCACTTTTTCAAAGCGCATAAGCTGGCGGTGACCGCGACAGTAAAGGCCATACACCGTGCGGCGCTGGAAATCTTTTAATGCAAGCGGCGTAAGGCGCCAGCCGTTTTCGTCGCGCAGCAACGTTCGGGTCTTTTCAACATGAGGTTCGGGAATAAAGGCCACCGATTCCTGCGGCGGTAGCGTAACATGCAGCGGACCCTCGTCCGTAGCCAGCCAGAACGCCACCTCGGTACCTTGCGGCGTGTCTCGCCAGTGTCGGGTCAGTAAAAAGCCTTCTCGCGCCTGCGTCACGCCATTATCCCATCAAACAAAACCAGGCGTGATTATAGCCTGGTTGAAGGGCTTTTGCTGGGGTTTTATACAGGTGTGTTTGGCCGGAAGGCCCCGGCTTACCCCTCCCCCGACAGGGGAGAGGCGGTGCTCACTGCCCGTAATAGGCTTTTGCGCCGTGCTTACGCAGGTAGTGCTTATCCAGCAATGTTTGCTGCATATCGGGTAGTTGCGGCGCCAGCTGGCGGCAGAAGATGCCCATATAAGCCACCTCTTCCAGCACGATGGCGTTATGAACCGCATCCTCGGCGTTTTTACCCCAGGCAAACGGGCCGTGGGAGTGAACCAACACCCCCGGCATCTGCGCCGCGTCGATCCCCTGTTTCTCGAAGGTTTCGACAATGACGTTACCTGTTTCCCATTCGTATTCGCCGTTAATTTCGGCATCGGTCATCAGACGGGTGCAGGGGATGGTGCCGTAAAAGTAGTCCGCATGGGTGGTTCCGGTGGCGGGAATAGACTGACCGGCCTGAGCCCAGATGGTGGCATGACGCGAGTGAGTATGCACAATGCCGCCAATCGACGGGAATGATTGATAAAGCAGGCGGTGGGTTGGCGTATCGGAAGAGGGCTTTTTGGTCCCCTCGACCACTTCGCCGGTGGCAATGCTGACCACCACCATGTCTTCAGCGGTCATGACGCTGTAATCCACCCCTGAGGGTTTGATGATAAAGACACCTTGCTCACGGTCTACAGCGCTGACGTTACCCCATGTGAGGGTAACGAGGTTGTGCTTCGGCAGCGCCAGATTCGCTTCCAGCACCTGACGTTTCAGATCTTCTAACATGCATTCCTCCAGGAAAAAGAGGCCCGCCCTGCGGCAGGCCAAAGGTTCCCCTGTTAACGTTTTGAGCCGTAGTAGACTTCGTTCCAGCGCAGCGCGTCTTTAAAGGCTGGCAGGCGGGTGTCGTTATCAATGACGGCAATTTCAATGTCGTGCAGTTCAGCGAACTGACGCATGTCGCTCAGATCCAGCGCATGGCTAAAGACGGTATGGTGGGCTCCGCCCGCCACGATCCAGGCTTCGGAGGCGGTCGCCAGGTCTGGCTGTGCTTTCCACAGGGCGTTGGCTACCGGCAGCTTCGGCAGGGCGTGCGGGGTTTCGACCGCATCCACGCAGTTCACCAGCAGACGGAAACGATCGCCCAGGTCGATCAGGCTGGCGTTGATAGCTGGGCCGGTACGGGTATTGAAGATCAGGCGTGCCGGATCCGCTTTACCGCCAATGCCCAGATACTGCACGTCGAGGGTCGGTTTCTCCTCCACGGCGATGGTTGGGCATACTTCCAGCATGTGTGAGCCCAGCACCAGATCGTTGCCGTTTTCGAAGTGGTAGGTGTAATCCTCCATGAAGGAGGTGCCGCCCTGCAGACCGGTTGACATCACTTTCATAATGCGAAGCAGAGCGGCAGTTTTCCAGTCGCCTTCGCCCGCAAAGCCGTAGCCCTGCTGCATCAGACGTTGAACCGCCAGGCCTGGTAACTGTTTCAGACCGTGAAGATCTTCGAAGGTGGTGGTAAAGGCATGGAAGCCGCCTTGTTCAAGGAAGCGTTTCATCCCCAGTTCAATTCGCGCGGCATCCAGCACGTTCTGACGTTTGTCGCCGTTAATCTGCGCGGCAGCCGTCAGGCGGTAGCTGCTCTCATACTCGTCCACCAGCGCGCTAACGTCGCCGTCGGCAACTTCATTCACCACCTGTACCAGGTCGCCCACGGCCCAGGTGTTCACGGAGAAACCAAATTTAATCTGCGCAGCCACTTTGTCGCCGTCGGTAACGGCCACTTCGCGCATGTTGTCGCCGAAGCGCACTACTTTGAGCTGACGGGTATCTTGTTTAGAGACCGCCTGACGCATCCAGGCGCCAATGCGTTTGTGTGCCTGAGCATCCTGCCAGTGGCCCGTGACCACGGCATGCTGCTGACGCATACGCGCGCCAATGAAGCCGAACTCGCGGCCGCCGTGAGCGGTCTGGTTCAGGTTCATAAAGTCCATGTCGATGCTGTCCCACGGCAGGGCCGCGTTGAACTGGGTATGGAACTGAAGCAGCGGCTTATTGAGAATGGACAGGCCGTTGATCCACATTTTTGCCGGGGAGAAGGTGTGCAGCCACACCACCATGCCTGCGCATTTATCGTCGTAGTTTGCGTCGCGGCAGATATGGGTGATCTCGTCCGGGGAGGTGCCCAGCGGTTTCAACACCAGTTTGCACGGCAGTTTGGCCTCGGCATTCAGGGCATTGACCACATGTTCAGCGTGTTGCGTCACCTGGCGCAGGGCTTCCGGCCCGTAGAGGTGTTGGCTACCAATCACAAACCACACTTCATAATTATTAAAAATCGTCATTATCGTGTCCTTAATGTGTCAGGGTTGCCGTGGATTCCGGGCTGTTTTTTGCCGGTGCGGCGACAGGGAGATAGTGAAGCTCAGCGCTTTTCGCCCACTGCTGGTAGCGCTGATAAAGTTGTTCAAAGCGTTGCGCCTGGGCGGTACGCGGCTGAAGGGTGTTTTCCACGGCGCTGGCCATATGCTGCTGCGCAGCAGGAATATCGGCATGGACCCCAGCGGCCACGGCGGCAAAGATGGCGGCACCGAGCGCGCAGCACTGATCGGAGGCGACAATTTGCAGCGGTCGATTCAGAACGTCGCAGCAGGCCTGCATGATCACCGGGTTCTTACGGGCGATACCGCCCAGCGCCATCACGTTGTTGACGGCAATTCCTTGCTCCGTGAAACACTCCATAATGGCGCGTGCGCCAAAGGCGGTAGCGGCAATCAGACCGCCAAACAGCGCCGGCGCATCTGTCGCCAGGTTGAGATCGGTAATCACCCCTTTCAGGCGTTGGTTAGCGAAGGGGGTACGGCGGCCGTTAAACCAGTCGAGCACCACCGGCAGATGCTCCAGGGAGGGATTTTTCGCCCAGGCATCGGTGAGCTGCACCAGCAGCTGTTTTTTACTCTCGGCAATCTGCGTTTTCAGTTCCGGATGGGTCGCTGCCAGTTGATCAAGCGGCCAGCCCAGCACGCGGCCAAACCAGGCATAGATATCGCCAAACGCCGACTGACCTGCTTCCAGGCCGATAAAATCGGGGACGACGCTGCCATCAACCTGGCCGCAAATACCTTTTACCGCACGCTCGCCGACGCTGGCTTTATCGGCGGTCAGGATGTCGCAGGTCGAAGTGCCGATGACTTTCACCAGGGTGTTTGGCTGCGCACCTGCGCCCACGGCACCCATATGGCAGTCAAACGCGCCGCCGGCGATCGCTACGGTTTCTGGCAGACCAAGACGTTCAGCCCACTCGGCGCAGAGGTTGCCTACTGGCACGTCTGCGGTCCAGGTATCGGTAAACAGCGGGTAGTCGAGATGCTGATTGATGAGGGGATCGAGCTCGTCAAAGAAGGTCGCGGGTGGCAGACCGCCCCAGCTTTCGTGCCACAAGGATTTGTGCCCGGCGCTACAGCGGCCGCGGCGAATATCCTGCGGGCGGGTGGTGCCAGACAGCAGGGCCGGAACCCAGTCGCATAACTCGATCCACGACACTGCTGTCTGGGCAACGCGGGGATCCTGGCGGGTCACGTGCAGGATTTTGGCCCAGAACCACTCGCTGGAATAAATACCGCCGATATAACGTGAGTAATCGCTCTTACCCGGCTGATGGCACAAACGGGTGATGGCCTCGGCTTCTTCAACTGCGGTATGGTCTTTCCAGAGTACGAACATAGCATTCGGGTTATCGGCAAATTCAGGGCGCAGCGCCAGAACGTGGCCGTCGGCATCAATGGGGGCGGGGGTCGAGCCGGTGCTGTCCACGCCAATGCCCACAATCTGGCTACGCTGGCCCGCACTCAGCCCGGCGAGTACGGTTTTGATCGCCGCTTCCATCGACTCGATGTAGTCACGGGGGTGATGACGAAACTGGTTGTTCGGCGCATCGCAATAACGCCCCTCTTGCCAGCGCGGATACCACTCCACGCTTGTCGCTATCTCCTGACCGGTTGTGCACTCCACTGCCAGGGCGCGTACCGAGTCACTGCCAAAATCGAGGCCAATTGCAATTGCCATGGTGCTGCTCCATCAAAATACAGGTATGGAAGAACATTAGAGAGTGGGGGGAAAAATCGTCAGGCAGGATTCGCTAATCTTATGGATAATTTTGCTATGCCTGTGGAAAGTGTGACGCTGTGCAAATATTCAATGTGGACATTTCTGCCGTAGTTATAGACACTTTTGTTACTGATTATCGGCCTCTGATAGGGCGAAAATGTGACGCAGTACGCTAAAGCGCCGTACCTTAACGAGAAGTCATCCCGTTCACGGCTTTCAGACGCCTTTTTTCAGGTCGGCTCTGTAGATATGGACAATTGGTTTCCTTACCCTCTGCCAGGAGTATTGAATTTATGGCTGAAACGCAAAACGATCCCTTACTGCCAGGCTATTCGTTTAACGCGCATTTGGTGGCGGGGCTGACCCCTATTGAGGCCGAGGGATATCTCGATTTTTATATCGATCGCCCGCTGGGTATGAAGGGCTATATCCTGAACCTGACGGTGCGTGGTGAAGGCGTGATTAAAAATCAGGATCAGACCTTTATCTGCCGTCCGGGCGACATCCTCCTCTTTCCTCCCGGGGAGGTTCACCACTATGGTCGTCATCCGGATGCCAGCGAGTGGTATCACCAGTGGGTCTACTTCCGTCCGCGCGCTTACTGGCAGGAGTGGCTGAGCTGGCCATCCATGTTCGCCCACACCGGTTTCTATCGCCCGGACGAGGTGCATCAACCGCTGTTTCGTGAACTGTTTGCGCAGATCATCGAGGCAGGGCAGGCGGGGGGGCGCTATGCCGAGCTGCTGGCAATTAACCTGCTGGAGCAACTGCTGCTCAGACGTATGGAAGCCATCAATGAATCCCTTAACCCGCCGCTGGATCACCGGGTGCGCGATGCCTGCCAGTACATTAGCGATCATCTGGCGGACAGCCAGTTTGATATTGCCAGCGTAGCCCAGCATGTCTGCCTGTCGCCGTCACGCCTCTCGCATCTGTTCCGCCAGCAGTTGGGGGTGAGCGTGTTGAGCTGGCGCGAAGATCAGCGTATCAGCCAGGCCAAGCTGCTGCTCAGTACCACCCGCATGCCGATCGCCAGCGTCGGGCGCAATGTCGGGTTTGAGGATCAGCTCTATTTTTCTCGCGTCTTTAAGAAATGCACCGGCGCCAGCCCCAGCGAATTCCGGGCAGGTTGTGAATAAAGCGTAAAAAAAGATAAACGACATGGCGCAAGTCTGTTCACACCCGGTAAACTATTCAGACAATTGATGTCTTGACGCAGCAGGCGGCTCTTCGCAGAATCCCTGCTTCGTTATCTGACCGGAAAAGTTATGCAGGCATTGCTGGAACACTTCATCACCCAGTCCGTTACTTACTCCCTCATTGCCGTTGCGCTGGTGGCTTTTCTGGAATCGCTGGCGCTGGTCGGGCTGATCCTCCCCGGTACGGTGATGATGGCTGGTCTTGGCGCGCTGATAGGTAGCGGCGAGGTTAATTTCTGGCAGGCCTGGCTGGCGGGCATTATCGGTTGTCTGCTGGGCGACTGGATCTCGTTCTGGCTGGGCTGGCGTTTCAAAAAGCCGTTGCATCGCTGGTCTTTCATGAAAAAGAACAAAGCGCTGCTGGATAAAACCGAGCATGCCCTGCATCAACACAGCATGTTTACGATTCTGGTGGGACGTTTTGTTGGCCCGACGCGTCCGCTGGTGCCCATGGTGGCTGGCATGCTCGATCTGCCGATCAAAAAATTCATTGTGCCAAATATCATTGGCTGCCTCTTCTGGCCGCCATTCTACTTCTTGCCTGGCATTCTGGCCGGAGCGGCTATCGATATTCCTGCAGGTCAGGATAGCGGCGGCTTTAAGTGGTTACTGCTGGCAACGGCATTGCTGCTTTGGCTGGCGGCCTGGCTCTGCTGGCGTCTTTGGCGCAGCACCAGGGCTAACGTCGATAAGCTGAGCGCCTGGCTGCCGCGATCGCGATTACTGTGGCTGGCACCCCTGCTGCTGGGCGTGGCGGTGGTGGCGCTGGTGGCGCTTATTCGCCACCCGCTGATGCCCGTCTATGGTGAGATTCTGTTGAAGGTCGTGAGCCGTTAACCGCGCGCAATGCCCAGCAGATGCGAGGCGCTGGCGTCGCCGCTAAGCAGCACGCGGGTCTCACCGTCCCAGGCGATACGCCCGTCAGCCACGACTATCGAACGTCTGGCGATGCGGGCCGCATCTTCCACGCTATGCGACACCATCAACATGGTGAGCTGCTGACGCTCGCAGACCTCTTTGACCAGCAATAGCATCTCCTGACGCAGAGCAGGATCGAGGGCGGAAAAGGGTTCGTCCAGCAGTAATATCGGCTGTTCTCGCACCAGGCAGCGCGCCAGAGCAACGCGCTGGCGCTGCCCCCCGGAAAGCTCTCCTGGCAACCTGTCTAACAGATCGCTAATGCCCATCTGGCCGGCGATGGCCGCAAGTTTGCGCTGTTGATCGACATTGAGCTTCAGGCCAGGGTGCATCCCCAGCCCGATGTTCTGCCGAACGCTCAGGTGGGTAAATAGGTTGTTTTCCTGGAACAGCATCGACACCGGGCGCCGGGAAGGGGGCGTCCAGGTGTGATCGCGGTTTTCTATCAAGATTGTCCCGCTGGCGGGCTGCAGAAAACCGGCGATCAGATTGAGCAGGGTGCTTTTCCCCGCACCGCTTGGGCCGAGAATGGCAACCGACTCTCCCTGCGGCACAGAGAGAGTAAAACGCATCGGCAGGTGCTGGTAAAGCCAGGTCACATCAGTCAGTTTTAGCATCACGCCCCGGAAGTTTTTCAATAACGGTAAACAAGGCAAAGCAGAGCATCAGGAGCAGAAGCGCCGTAACGGCTCCGTCCTGGCTGCGATAGGAGCCAATCTGCTGATAGAGCCAGAACGGCAGGGTGCGGAAATCGTCATTGCCAAACAGTGCCACCACCCCAAAATCACCAATCGAGAGTACGCAGGCAAAGGCCAGCGCCTGCGCCAGTGGGCGTTTCAGGGCGCGCAGTTCCACCACCTTTAGCCGTTGCCACCCCTGCATCCCTAATGATCCGCAAAGCAGCGTATAGCGGGCGCTGAGGTCGCGCATCGGGTTTTCCAGAACCTTGAGGGCATAAGGGATGGCCATCAGCGCATTGGTAAAGATGACAATGCCGTCCGCCGAGGCGGGTAGCCCGACGGTGCGGGTAAACAGCAGGAAAAAGCCGGTCGCCAGTACGATGCCGGGCATCGCCAGAATCAGCATGCCGCTCAAATCCAGCAGCTGTCCTGCGGCGGTGGCCTGCCGGGCATAGAGCTCACGGCTGCTCCAGAGGAGCATCATGGTCAGGATCACGCAGAGCAGGCCGGCGCCTGCGGCAATGCGTAGCGAGGTCGTTAACGCCTGCCAGAGCACCGGCTGTTGCAGCACGCTGAAAAGATTCCCGTTAAGGCCATCCACCACGACCGCCAGTAGCGGCGGCAGCAGCAGCAGCAGTGCCAGCGTAATCAGCAGCGCGTCTGTCAGACGGCTACGCAGGCTGTCCTGGGGATCGCGCCAGCCGCTGAGCTGACTTGTGCCTACGGCGAGGGCTTTGCCCAGACGCTGGCTCAGTAAGACCAGAGCCAGACAACAGACCATCTGAATGATCGCCAGCAGCGCCGCCCGGCCAGGATCATAGTCATAGCTCAGGGCCTGGTAGATAGCCAGCTCAATGGTAGTAGCCTGCGGCCCGCCGCCGAGTGAGAGCACAGTGGCAAAACTGGCGAAGCAGAGCATAAAGATTAGCGCGGCAGTAGGGAGGATCTGGCGGCGTAGCCATGGCCATTCAACAAAACGGAAGAAGGACCAGCCGCGCATATTGAGCTGGGCGGCAAGCTGGCGTTGCTCGCCGGGAATGTTCTCCAGCGCCTGTAAGAGCAGGCGGGTGGCCATGGGCAAATTAAAGAAGACGTGGGCCAGTAAGATCCCCTGCAAGCCATAGGGAGAGAAGCGCCAGTTCAGCCCGATCGCTGCACAAATTTGGGCCAGCCAGCCCTGACGGCCATAGACGCTGAGTATGCCAAACACGGCGACCAGCACGGGCAGTATCAGCGTCATGGCGCACAGGCGCAGCAGGGCTTGCCTGCCGGGAAAACGACGGCGATACAGCGCACGCGCCAGCAAAATGGCGGGCGCGACGGAGAGCAGGGCTGACAAAAAGGCCTGCCAGAATGAGAAGCGTACGACGTGCCATAAATAACTGTCGTGCCACAGCGCAGAGACGTCGGCGTCGGGCGCACTGAACCATAGCGACAGAAAGGCGCCCAGAGCGACAGCCACCAACAGCGTGGCGGCCGTCAGCCCCGGTATGAGCCAGCCCGCGATTAACGGCTGACGGCGCGTTGCCATTCACTTACCCAGCCAGCACGCTTATCCGCAACCTGTTGCGGGGTGAACTCCAGCGTATTTTTCGGTTTGACCAGGCTATTAAAGCCCTCAGGCAGCGCAACATCGGTCACCGGGTACATCCAGTTACCGGTCGGGATTGCCTTCTGGAAGGCCGGCGAGACCATAAACTTCAGGAACTGCTCTGCCAGTTCTGGCTGTTTGCTGGCTGCGGTGCGGGCAGCCACTTCCACCTGCAGGTAGTGTCCTTCTGCAAAGTCAGCGGCAGCATAGTTCTCTTTTTTCTCTTCGATGATGTGATAGGCCGGGGAGGTGGTATAGCTCAGCACCAGGTCCCCTTCTCCTTTCAGGAAGAGCCCGTACGCTTCGCTCCAGCCTTTAGTGACGGTCACCGTTTTGGCAGCCAGTTTTTGCCAGGCTTCCGGGGTTTTATCGCCATAGACTTTCTGCATCCACAGCAGCAGACCGAGACCCGGCGTGCTGGTGCGGGGATCTTCATAGATCACGCGCCATTTTTGATCGCTTTCAACCAGCTCTTTCAGGCTCTTCGGTGGGTTTTGCAGTTTGGTTTTGTCGTAAACGAAGGCGAAGTAACCATAATCGAAAGGCACAAAGGTGTCATTTTTCCAGCCACCCGGCACAGTCACTGCATCGTTTGGGACATTACTTTTGGCAAACAATCCGGTCTGGGTGGCCGCATTGAGCAGGTTGTTATCCAGCCCCAGCACGACGTCGGCTTTGCTGTTTTTACCTTCCATGCGCAGCCGGTTGAGCAGGGAAACCCCGTCTTCCAGCGCCACGAACTTCAGTTCACAATTGCAGTCGGCTTCAAAGGCTTTTTTGACCACCGGGCCAGGGCCCCAGTCAGCGGCGAAGGAGTCGTAGGTATAGACCGTCAGCACGGGTTTAGCGAAAGCAGGCAGCGCCAGCAGGGCCAGCAGGGGAAGAGCTTTTTTTAACACTTTGCACCTCAATGTTGAGTGGCAAAGGATTTTGAGTGACAGCCTCAAATCCCTTCGCCGGCGTTATCCGGATCAGGTTCGACGGGTATTTTCTCAGCACACGCTTTCGCGCAGCACCCCGTTGAGAACGGCAGTATTGTAATGATTTGGTGAATATTACGAAAGTGTTATGGCTCCGGCGGCGCAAACCACGCCGATTTAAAGTCAAACCAGCCAAGCGTGTTCATCCGCAGACCACGCATACTGCGCTGACCCTGAATCATCAGCCAGTGGTGAATAAGCGGTACCATCGCTTGCTGTGCCAATAGATGCTGGCACCACACCGCGAGGTTCATCTCACCCGCCCGCCACTTGGCGGCGTCTTGCTGCCAGTCGCGGGGAATGCAGTTTTGCAGCAGCGGCACCTCATACAGGTGCGAGAAGAGCGAGAAATCGAGCGGCAGAGTAAAGTTCACGCTATTTAGCCAGATATCGCTAACGATATCGCCGCGATGCCACTCGTCATAATCCACTTCCACTATTTCCAGTTTTACCCCTTCGGCGGCCAGCATAGCGCTCATCATTCTGCCGATGACCCGGTGTTCAACGTGTTCACGGTAGTAGGTCAGGGTAATGCTCTCAAGACCTGCAGGTTTTTCGCCACATCCCGGCCGGGCATGGTGCCAGCGAGGCAGCAAGCCCCAGGCGGGGAACCAGTAAGTCTGGTACTGCGCTTCCGCCTGATAGATCAATTTAGCGGGAGAGAGGATCTGGTTGATCCACTGACGGACCTCCTGGCTGGCACCGCGTCGGGATCGCGCGTCGAAGAGCAGGTAATAGCACCCCTCTTCCAGACGGCTCTCTACCGCTTTCTCCCCTTCGGTCGGCCCCTCAAGCGTCAGCCCTGGACTCAGCTCTTCACTGATATCGGGTAATACCCAGACGTTTACTTCATCGATCAGCGCGCGATAGCCAAAGTAATCGTCAAAGGCCTGAATCTTTAACTGATTATTGTTATTGCGCACCACCGCATAGGGGCCTGTCCCCACGGGTTGGCTGGCAAACTTAGGCATCGATTCCCATTCACGCGGCAGAATCATTGAGGGGACGTAACCCAGCAGCCACGGCAGCCAGCGGTCTGGTTCAGAGAGGTGAATATCCAGCGTCCACGCGGTAGGAGACTGAACGCTAACGATGTGGGAATAGAGCGGCAACATTCTGGCGCGCTCGAGCGAGGCAATCACGTCGCTCATCTCCAGTTCACGGCCATGATGAAAATGGATGCCGGGCCGTAAAAAAAAGCGCCAGTGAAGGGGGGCAATCTGCTGCCAGTGATGCGCGATATCGGCTTCCAGTTCCCCGTTTTCCTCATTTATGCGGGTTAGCCCGCTGAAGATTTGCCGCGCCATGTGGGTCTCGGATCGACGTAATGCGCTACCCGGCAACAGGTTTTTCATTGGCCGATAGTAGAGGACGCGCAGGATATGCTTCCCCTGGCGGAAACTGCGGCCCAGATGAGAAACCAGCATCTGCCGTACCGCAGCTTTATCGCCGACTAACTGCACCAGTTGATCGATCCGATCCTGCTCCAGTAGGTCTTCGGCCCGCTGTTGCTGTAGCGCTAGGCCGGTATACAAAAACGTGAGGCGCGAGCGTTTACCGCGTCCGGCTTCGGCCTCCCAGTTCAGCCAGCCCTGCTGCTGCATCGTATTGAGCAGGGTACGCATATGGCGGCGCGAACAGTTAAGCAGCGCGGCCAGTTCACTGAGGGTAGTATCCTGGGTCTGGCCTTCACAGCATTGCCACAGGCGGATGAATTGTTGTTGCAGGCGACCAGAGGCCATAAAAGAGGAACTCCTGACAAAAAATCAGCAATTTATTAATCCCTATATTAAGCCAATAATTCTCTTCGATGAAGCGAGGAGGTGAATATGAGGAAGTCGACCGCACGTCAGTTTTTCCAACAGTACTTTGCCGCGACAAAGGGAGTGTCCTGGCTGGCCCGCCAGTGTGAAGCACAACGGTTCAAAATACTGGAAGAGTTGATGCAGTGGGACGTTACAACGCCGACTTCTGAACGCTGACTCGCCTCGATCATGTGTGACTGAGTATTGGTGCTAATCACCACGCCAGCAGTTATTATCTGCTGGCTTTTTTCATTTCTTTTGCGCTTAAGGATAGGGTCATGCTCTGGTTAATGACGATGGGTCGCCGCCTCAACGGTGTCTATGCCGCGTTTATGATAGTGGCGTTTATGATGGGCGTCGCCGGCGCGCTGCAGGCTCCGACCTTAAGCCTGTTCCTGAGTCGTGAAGTCGGGGCGCAACCTTTCTGGGTAGGGTTGTTCTACACGGTCAATGCCATCGCCGGGATTCTGGTCAGCCTGTGGCTGGCGAAGCGCTCCGACAGTCAGGGCGACCGGCGTAAATTGATCCTCTTCTGCTGCGCCATGGCCATTGCTAACGCACTGCTGTTTGCATTTAACCGCCATTACATGACTTTGCTTACCTGCGGGGTTCTGCTGGCGGCGCTGGCGAACACCGCCATGCCACAGCTCTTTGCCCTGGCCCGTGAATACGCCGACAACTCCGCGCGGGAAGTGGTAATGTTCAGTTCGGTGATGCGTGCTCAGCTCTCGCTGGCGTGGGTAATCGGCCCGCCGCTGGCCTTTATGCTGGCCCTCAATTACGGCTTTACCGCCATGTTCTCCATCGCGGCGGCAATCTTCGCCATCAGTCTGGGGCTTATCGCCTTTGCGCTGCCCTCTGTCGCTCGGGTAGAGCAGACGGTGGATACCCCGGTGTCTCAGGTGAGCGGCTGGCATAACAAAAATGTCCGCCTGCTGTTTATCGCCTCGACGCTAATGTGGACCTGTAACACCATGTATATCATTGATATGCCTTTGTGGATCAGCAGCGATCTGGGTTTGCCGGATAAGCTGGCGGGTATTTTGATGGGCACGGCCGCGGGGCTTGAGATCCCGGCCATGATCCTGGCGGGATATTACGTAAAACGCTTCGGTAAACGCCGAATGATGACCCTTGCCGTGGCGGCGGGGGTGATGTTTTACGTGGGGTTAATTCTGTTTCATAGCCGTGAGGCGCTGCTGGCGCTCCAGCTGTTTAATGCCATTTTTATCGGGATCGTTGCCGGGATAGGGATGCTTTGGTTCCAGGATTTGATGCCCGGCCGGGCGGGCTCGGCCACCACCCTGTTTACAAACAGCATCTCTACGGGGGTGATTATGGCGGGGATGATCCAGGGCGCTCTGGCCCAAAGCTACGGACATGCAGCGGTTTACTGGACGATTGCGGCTATTTCGGTGGTGACCTTAGCGACCACCTCTCGGGTGAAAGATGTCTGACCGTGATTAAGCGGTTCGGGAAAGAATAAAAACAGGATGGCGGTTCTTATTAAGGGAATAATGAAGAGCCGTAAGTAAATAGAGTATTTAACGGTTAAAAAAACGACGAGCCATTATTATTGTTGATACCTGTGCAGGGCGTGAGGCTAGCGGAGGGGGAAATATCTCCACTAGCCTTGACTCTTTTATTAACAACGACCGGCTTTCCTGGAAAGCGCATCACAGGTGGTATTACTGGTACCGTTATTAGTGCCGGCACAAATCGCATCGGATACCGTATCTTCAGCGCCTAATGGAATCACGCCATATAATTTTGCCGCGCCGACTTTGGTTACGTAGCAACGGTGGGCCGTGTTATTGACGGTGGCGACGAAATTGGTTTTAACCCCTTTTTTGTCGACATTTGAGATGGTTACCTTGCTGGCGTCGACATTCAGGGCAAATGACGCCGCATCTTTCATCTCTTTCTCTGTTACGGCCGGACTCATTCCGCAACCGGCTAAAAGCAGAGTCGATAATATGATGGCGACAAAATGACGTTTATTCATGGTAGTGCTCATTGCAAATTATCATGTCCGCCAAGTATAAGCGTTATTAATATTAGAGCCTGTTGATTTTGATCATTAAATAAGGTGCTTTGAATCTGGGTTTATTATTTATTATGAGGTCGGGATGGCGTTATTTATATGCGGAAATAATGATTATTTTATTCTGATAATTATTATCTATTTATATTTTATTAAAGGGAAAGGTAATACAGGGAAGGAAAAACAGGGAAGGAAAACAGGCCCGCCAGACGCGGGCCTGTTTTTTAGCTCATAAACGCAGGCTGTTTGTTCTCGTAGGCGGAGATTGCCTCTTCATGCTGTAACGTCAGGCCGATGCTGTCCAGGCCATTGAGCATGCAGTGGCGGCGGAAATCATCAATCTTAAAGCTGTAAGATTTTTCGCCCGCCTTCACCACCTGAGCTTCCAGGTCCACCTCAAAGGTGATCCCCGGCTGCGCTTTCACCAGTGCAAACATCTCGTCTACCTGCGCATCGCTCAGGGTCACCGGCAACAGCTGGTTGTTAAAGCTGTTGCCATAAAAGATGTCGGCGAAGCTGGGGGCAATAACCACTTTGAAACCGTAATCGGTCAATGCCCATGGCGCGTGCTCACGTGAGGAGCCGCAGCCAAAGTTTTCACGAGCCAACAGGATGGAAGCCCCTTTGAACTCCGGAAAGTTCAGCACAAATTCCGGGTTCGGCACTTCGCCTTTGTCATCGAGGAAACGCCAGTCGTTAAACAGGTGCGCGCCAAAGCCGGTGCGGGTCACCTTCTGTAAAAACTGCTTTGGAATGATGGCGTCGGTGTCGACGTTGGCCGCGTCCAGAGGGACAACCAGGCCCGTATGCTGGGTAAATTTCTCTGCCATGATTGTCTTCCTTATTTCAGGTTGCGGATGTCGGCGAAATGGCCGGTAACGGCGGCGGCCGCTGCCATGGCCGGGCTGACCAGGTGCGTGCGTCCACCGCGACCCTGACGGCCTTCGAAATTACGGTTGCTGGTAGAGGCGCAGCGTTCACCTGGGTTAAGACGGTCGTTGTTCATGGCGAGACACATAGAGCAGCCAGGCAGACGCCATTCAAAGCCGGCGTCGATAAAGATCTTATCCAGACCCTCTTCCTCCGCCTGCGCTTTCACCGGGCCAGAGCCAGGGACGACCAGCGCCTGAACGCCCGGTGCCACTTTGCGGCCTTTGGCGATCTCTGCCGCGGCGCGTAAATCTTCGATGCGCGAGTTGGTGCAGGAGCCGATAAACACCTTATCGATCGTCACCTCAGTTAAGGGTACGCCCGGCTGTAAGCCCATATAGGCCAGCGCTTTCTCGGCGCTAGCGCGTTCAACCGGATCGGCAAAGGAGGTGGGATCCGGAACCGCGTCGTTCACGGAGATAACTTGCCCCGGGTTAGTCCCCCAGGTGACCTGCGGCGCGATCTCTTCGGCCTGCAGAGTTACCACGGTATCGAAGGTGGCGCCGTCATCAGTCTTCAGCGTCTTCCAGTAGGCAACCGCCTCGTCATAATGCTGGCCTTTTGGCGCATGCAGACGCCCTTTCACATAGTCAAAGGTGGTTTGGTCCGGCGCGACCAGGCCCGCTTTGGCACCCATTTCGATAGCCATGTTGCACAGGGTCATACGTCCTTCCATGCTCAACGCCTGGATGGCATCGCCGCAGAACTCTACCACGTGACCGGTGCCGCCAGCGCTGCCGGTTTTACCGATGATCGCAAGGACAATATCTTTTGCGGTAATACCAGGGGCAGCCTGACCTTTTACCTCAATCTTCATGGTCTTCGCGCGTCCTTGCTTCAGGGTCTGGGTCGCCAGAACATGTTCGACTTCAGAGGTGCCGATACCGAATGCTAACGCGCCAAATGCGCCGTGGGTGGCGGTGTGGGAATCGCCGCAGACTATGGTCATGCCCGGCAGGGTGATACCCTGTTCAGGGCCCATCACGTGCACGATACCCTGGTAAGGGTGGTTCAGATCATAGAGCTCTACGCCAAACTCGTTGCAGTTTTTGATCAGCTCCTGCATCTGAATCCGCGCCATCTCACCGGACGCGTTGATGTCTTTCGTCTGGGTGGAAACGTTATGATCCATGGTCGCGAAGGTTTTACCCGGCTGGCGCACTGGACGATGATGAGCACGCAGGCCGTCAAACGCCTGCGGTGAGGTCACTTCATGTACCAGATGGCGATCGATATAGAGCAGCGGGGTTTCGTTCTGCGCTTCGTAAACCACGTGAGCATCATAAATTTTTTCGTACAACGTCTTCGCCATGATTACACCCCTTCAGCGACATAGCGGGCAATGATATCGCCCATTTCTTCGGTACTGACTGCCGCGTTACCGCGGGCTAAATCGCCTGTTCGCACCCCCTCTTCTAAGGCGCGGTTAATGGCATTTTCAATGGCGGTTGCCGCATCATTTGCATCCAGGCTGTAGCGTAACAGCAGCGCCAGGGAGAGGATCTGCGCAATAGGGTTAGCGATGTTTTTACCCGCGATATCCGGCGCCGAGCCACCAGCAGGCTCATACAGGCCAAAACCTTCTTCGTTCAGGCTGGCAGAGGGCAGCATACCCATCGAGCCGGTGATCATGGCGCACTCGTCAGACAGAATATCGCCGAACAGATTCGAACAGAGCAGTACGTCAAACTGAGACGGGTCTTTGATCAACTGCATGGTCGCGTTGTCGATGTACATATGTGACAGCTCAACGTCCGGATATTCCTGAGCGATTTCGTTCACGATTTCACGCCACAGAATGGAGGATTGCAGGACGTTAGCTTTATCAATTGAGGTCACTTTGTGGCGGCGCTTGCGTGCAGATTCAAAGGCGATGCGGGCAATACGCTCGATCTCAAAGCGATGATAGACCTCGGTATCAAAGGCTTTTTCATGCTGACCGCTGCCTTCGCGGCCTTTCGGCTGGCCGAAGTAGATCCCGCCCGTCAATTCACGTACGCAAAGGATATCGAAACCGTTGGCGGCGATGTCGGCGCGCAGTGGGCAGAACTCTTCCAGGCCCTGATAGAGTTTGGCCGGACGCAGGTTACTGAATAATTTGAAATGCTTACGCAGCGGCAGCAGAGCACCACGCTCAGGCTGCCCGGCAGGAGGGAGATGCTCCCATTTCGGGCCGCCCACGGAGCCGAACAAAACGGCATCGGCGTTTTCACAGCCGGTGACCGTGGCCTGCGGCAACGGCGTACCGTGATTATCAATGGCGATACCGCCCACATCATAGTGGCTGGTGGTTATTTTCATCGCAAAACGGGTGCGAATCGCTTCCAGTACTTTCAGCGCCTGTGCCATAACTTCGGGGCCAATTCCATCACCCGGTAACACAGCAATATGGTAATTCTTCGACATTACACGGTTTCCTTATTGTTCTCTTTATTCTGAGCTTTGCGTTGTAACTCTTTCTCGACCTCAGCGGCGCGCCAGATGTTGTTCAGGACATGCACCATCGCCTTCGCGGAGGATTCGACGATATCGGTCGCCAGACCTACGCCGTGGAAGCGACGGCCGTTGTAGTTGACCACGATGTCTACCTGACCCAGCGCATCTTTGCCGTGACCTTTGGCGCTTAAACCGTATTTCACCAGCTCAATGTCATAGTCGGTGATGCGGTTGATGGCCTGATAGATCGCATCGACCGGGCCGTTTCCGTTAGCCGCTTCGGCTTTCACTTCTTCACCACAGGCCAGTTTGACGGAGGCGGTGGCAATATCGCTGGAGCCCGACTGCACGCTGAAGTAATCCAGACGGAAGTGCTCTGGTTCCTCTTGCTGCTTATTAATAAACGCCAAAGCTTCCAGATCGTAATCGAATACCTGACCTTTTTTATCCGCCAGCTTCAGGAACGCGTCATACAGCTGATCCATGTTGTAGTCGGCCTCTTTGTAACCCATCTCTTCCATACGGTGTTTCACCGCCGCACGGCCGGAACGGGAGGTCAGGTTCAACTGCACTTGATTCAGCCCGATGGATTCCGGGGTCATGATTTCGTAGTTTTCGCGATTTTTCAGCACGCCATCCTGGTGAATGCCCGATGAGTGGGCAAAGGCGCCGGTGCCGACGATGGCTTTGTTCGCCGGGATCGGCATGTTGCAGATCTGGCTGACCGTCTGGCTGGTACGCCAGATTTCGTTGTGATTGATGCGGGTGTGCACATTCATGATGTCTTTGCGCACCTTGATGGCCATGATGACCTCTTCCAGTGAACAGTTACCGGCGCGCTCGCCGATACCGTTCATCGCGCCTTCAACCTGGCGGGCACCCGCGTGGACGGCGGCAATGGCGTTACCTACGGCCAGGCCCAGGTCGTCGTGGGTATGCACAGAGATGATGGCTTTGTCGATGTTAGGCACACGCTCATACAGCCCGGTGATGATATTGGAGAACTCGAACGGCATGGTATAGCCGACGGTATCCGGGATATTGATGGTGGTTGCGCCTGCGCTGATGGCGGCTTCGACGACGCGCGCCAGGTCAGCAATTGGGGTGCGGCCCGCGTCTTCGCATGAGAATTCCACGTCATCAGTGTAATTACGGGCGCGTTTTACCATATAGATGGAGCGCTCAATCACTTCGTCCAGCGTACTACGCAATTTGGTTGCAATGTGCATTGGCGAGGTGGCGATAAAGGTATGGATACGGAAAGCTTCAGCCACTTTCAGCGACTCGGCAGCGACGTCGATATCCTTTTCTACACAGCGCGCCAGACCACAAACCCGGCTGTTTTTGATCGTGCGGGCGATGGTCTGTACAGATTCAAAATCACCCGGTGAGGAGACCGGGAAACCCACTTCCATGACATCTACGCCCATACGTTCGAGGGCCAGAGCAATCTGCAGTTTTTCTTTAACACTCAGGCTGGCCTGTAATGCCTGTTCACCATCACGTAAGGTCGTATCGAAAATAATGACTTGCTGGCTCATGGGTTAGGTCCTTGTCTGTATTTGGGCGCCTTGCTACGAGCATAAAAAAACCCGCGCAGTGGCGCGGGTTTTTTGTTTACCAGAGACGATTCAACGCTGAATTTCGTCCGCCAGTCTACCGCGCACAATGGATGCGTTTAGTAGTAGTAGACCGGTGAAACGAATGCTGCGGATCATGAATCTAGCCTCGGTTAAATGCGATATGCTTTTAGTGGTACTGGATACGCGCATTGATGTCAACCCCGCAAGGGTGAAAAGGGCGGACGAGGGGGCAGACAGCCAAAGATGAAATGAGCTAATTGTGCTGCTTTTTTCGTTGAAGACAATTTAAATGCTCTGCGATTCATTTGCATATTCATCGCTGGAATTAAAAGAAGATGTTTGTTTGCATTTGTACAGATTTTGCGACATATCGGTAATATTCTTTATTGCCTTTTGAATCAGAAGGTTGTTTAGGCTCTTTTTTGGTGATGAAGAATAAAGTGATAAGGTTGATAATTCATTGTTAATGATTACCTCTAGAAAGTTGTCAACAATTAATAGTGGCTTAAATAATCATTAATTAGATGCCGTGTTGTATATTTCTAGAGATTATGATCTCATTGGATTACTAAACTATTTAGTATGTTTTGACGGGGCAACTCCCTTTTTAAGGTACAGAACTCCTTTTTATCGCTTGTGACAGAGCTTGATGTTTTCTGAAATTTATACATTTCTCTTTTGCTTGTTTTATATGCGTGATAAATCATATTTTGTCAGCTTATTATTGCGCACAAGTAAAAGGAGCTTAGCATGACAGTGAAGATGGATATGTGTGACGAAAATAGTGAAAAAGCACCGCAGAATGAGAATACTAAACCTCAGTTGCGTACCGTGGATCTTAATCTGCTTACCGTCTTTGATGCGGTAATGCAGGAGCAAAATATTACCCGGGCGGCACATGCCCTGGGGATGTCGCAACCGGCAGTAAGTAATGCGGTTGCAAGACTTAAAGTCATGTTTAATGATGAATTATTTGTAAGGTACGGCAGAGGGATTCAGCCCACCGCCCGTGCGTACCAGCTATTTGCTTCGGTGCGACAAGCGCTGCAACTGGTGCAAAATGAACTACCGGGTTCCGGTTTTGAGCCGTTAGTTAGCGAACGTATTTTCCATCTCTGTGTATGCAGCCCGCTGGATAATTATTTAACCTCGATTATTTATAATAAAGTGGGTGAGATCGCCCCCAATATTCAACTTGTCTTCAAGTCCTCTCTCAATCAAAACACAGAACATCAGCTGCGTTATCAGGAGACGGAGTTTGTTATTGGTTATGAAGAGTTTCGTCGTCCGGAATTCTCCTGCGTGCCTTTATTCAAAGATGAAATGGTTCTGGTATCCAGTAAAAAACATCCGCGTCTGCATGGCACGCTGCATGAAAGCGATATTTATAATGAGCAGCACGCCGTTGTTGCCCTGGACAGATATGCCTCCTTCAGTCAGCCGTGGTATGACACGCCGGATAAACAAGCCAGCGTTGCTTATCAGGGCATGGCAATGGTTAGTGTATTAAATATTGTGTCGCAAACACATCTGGTCGCTATCGCTCCGCGCTGGCTGGCTGAGAAATTTGCCGAACCGCTGAGCTTACGTATTCAGGCGTTGCCTCTGCAGTTGAATACGCGGACCTGTTATCTCTCCTGGCATGAAGCGGCGGGGCGCGATAAAGGTCATCAGTGGATGGAAGAGTTATTAGTGAATGTCTGTCACCGCTAAAACATCACAGGATAAGCACCATATTTGTTGTTTATCCTGCATTTTTTAATCGTTATGAAATTTTATACTGTCAGCCATTTTTTTACCTCGCCTTCTTTGTCACAAAAATGGATGAATTTCTGTGACGCTTCCAGTTTATGTGATTATTGGTCGGTGCATTTCCTGCTGGCAGTATATTTATCCATAACTCAACCTTATACCCCTTGATTCTACTTTCTTAGGCTATCCCCTTCGGGGGAGCGCGAATTGCCTGCCTGAGGGCAAGCGGTTATGTTAACTGTCACTCTGCACAATAAAAATGACTGGGGTCACCCTGGTCAATAAAGATGGAGCAGAAATGATCTCTGCTGTCCGTCTGTAACGTGATGCCTGGAGGCAAAGCATGGAGATGTTGTCTGGCGCCGAAATGGTCGTCCGGTCGTTAATCGATCAGGGCGTGAAGCAAGTGTTCGGTTATCCTGGGGGCGCAGTCCTCGATATTTACGATGCACTACATACCGTTGGCGGTATTGACCACGTGCTGGTGCGCCACGAGCAGGCGGCGGTGCATATGGCTGATGGACTGGCGCGCGCGACCGGCGAAGTGGGCGTGGTGCTTGTCACTTCTGGCCCTGGGGCAACCAATGCCATTACCGGGATTGCCACCGCCTATATGGACTCTATCCCGCTGGTGATCCTCTCCGGCCAGGTCGCGACATCGCTGATAGGTTATGATGCCTTTCAGGAGTGTGACATGGTTGGGATCTCCCGGCCGGTGGTCAAGCACAGCTTCCTGGTGAAACAGACGGAAGACATTCCGGGCGTGCTGAAAAAGGCATTCTGGCTGGCGGCCAGCGGCCGTCCTGGCCCGGTCGTGGTGGATCTGCCAAAAGATATCCTCAACCCGGCGAATAAGCTGCCGTACGTCTGGCCTGATTCGGTCAGTATGCGCTCTTATAATCCGACAACCCAGGGACACAAAGGGCAGATTAAGCGCGCCCTGCAAACGCTGCTGGCGGCGAAAAAACCGGTTGTCTATGTCGGTGGCGGGGCCATTAATGCCCATTGTGAAGAGCCGTTGCGTGAGCTGATTGAAAAGCTCAACCTGCCGGTAGCCTCTTCACTGATGGGATTAGGGGCATTTCCGGCCACCCATCGTCAGGCGTTGGGGATGCTTGGCATGCACGGCACCTATGAAGCCAACATGACGATGCACAACTCCGATGTGATTTTCGCCGTCGGGGTTCGCTTTGATGATCGCACCACCAATAACCTCGCGAAATATTGTCCGAACGCGACCGTACTGCATATCGATATCGATCCCACCTCGATCTCTAAAACCGTCGCGGCGGACGTTCCGATTGTGGGCGATGCGCGCCAGGTGCTGCTGCAGATGCTGGAGCTACTGCCGCAGGAGACAACCACGCAGCCGCTCGACGACATACGTGACTGGTGGCTGCAGATCGAACAGTGGCGTACGCGTCAGTGTCTGAAATACGACACGCAAAGCGAGCACATCAAACCGCAGGCGGTAATCGAAACGATCTGGCGTCTGACAAACGGTGATGCTTATGTCACCTCAGACGTGGGTCAGCACCAGATGTTTGCGGCACTCTACTATCCGTTTGATAAACCTCGCCGCTGGATTAACTCTGGCGGTCTGGGAACCATGGGCTTTGGCCTGCCCGCCGCGCTGGGTGTGAAGATGGCGCTGCCAGCGGAAACCGTCGTTTGCGTGACGGGTGATGGCAGTATCCAGATGAATATTCAGGAGCTCTCCACGGCGCTGCAATATGACCTTCCGGTGCTGGTGTTAAACCTTAACAATGGCTATCTGGGGATGGTGAAGCAGTGGCAGGACATGATCTACTCGGGCCGCCACTCTCATTCATATATGAAGTCACTGCCTGATTTCGTTCGTCTGGCAGAAGCCTATGGCCACGTTGGGATCCGGGTTTCCGACCCGGCAGAGCTGGAAGCGAAGCTCGCGCAAGCGCTTGAACAGGTGAAAAACAATCGCCTGGTGTTTGTCGATGTGATCGTAGACGGCACTGAACACGTCTATCCGATGCACATTCGCGGAGGCGGAATGGATGAAATGTGGTTAAGCAAAACGGAGAGAACCTGATATGCGCCGGATATTATCTGTCTTACTGGAAAACGAGTCTGGGGCCTTATCGAGAGTCATCGGGCTTTTCGCACAGCGCGGCTACAATATTGAAAGCCTTACCGTGGCGCCCACCGACGATCCTACCCTCTCGCGGATGACCATTCAGACCGTAGGCGATGCCAAAGTGCTGGAGCAGATCGAAAAGCAACTGCATAAGCTGGTGGATGTACTGCGCGTGAGCGAGCTGGGGCAGGGAGCCCATGTTGAACGGGAAATCATGCTGGTAAAAGTTCAGGCCACCGGTTACGGGCGTGAAGAGGTGAAACGTAACGCGGAGATTTTCCGCGGCCAGATCATTGATGTTACTCCGTCTATTTATACCGTGCAGCTTGCTGGTACCAGCGACAAGCTTGATGCTTTCCTCGCTTCGGTAAGAGATGTGGCAAAAATCGTTGAAGTGGCTCGCTCTGGCGTCGTAGGGTTATCCCGCGGCGATAAAGTGATGCGCTAAGTCTCAACGAGCCTCTCTCGAACATGCCCGGCCTTCATAACCGGGCTTTTTTTTGTGGCCTGCACCTTTGTGCAGACAAAAGCGGTTGCCGCACACTCTTTTCTGCGCTTAGATGTTAAAAGATTTAGCCATAACCCTGTTGAGGTCATGGACTCTTTTATTTTTTTTGAGGGGCAATTGTGAAACTGGATGAAATCGCCCGGCTCGCCGGCGTGTCACGAACTACGGCAAGCTATGTGATTAACGGTAAAGCGAAGCAATATCGTGTGAGCGATAAGACCGTTGAGAAAGTCATGGCAGTGGTTCGTGAACATAACTACCATCCGAATGCCGTAGCGGCGGGTTTACGCGCCGGACGCACCCGTTCAATAGGTCTGGTCATTCCGGATCTGGAAAACACCAGCTACACCCGTATTGCAAATTATCTGGAACGTCAGGCGCGCCAGCGTGGCTATCAGCTGCTTATCGCCTGCTCGGAAGATCAGCCTGATAACGAAATGCGCTGTATCGATCATCTGCTGCAGCGTCAGGTTGATGCGATCATTGTTTCAACCTCCCTGCCACCGGAGCACCCTTTTTATCAGCGTTGGGCTAACGATCCGCTGCCGATTGTCGCTCTGGATCGTGCGCTGGATCGCGAACATTTCACCAGCGTTGTGGGAGCGGATCAGGACGACGCCGAAATGCTGGCGGCAGAGCTGCGTACCTTCCCGGCAGAGAAAGTCCTCTATCTGGGCGCGTTGCCAGAGCTATCCGTCAGCTACCTGCGTGAACAGGGCTTCCGGACCGCATGGAAAGACGATCCGCGCAAAGTGGAGTTCCTCTATGCCAATAGCTATGAACGTGAAGCCTCTGCGCAGCTTTTTGAGAAGTGGCTAGAGACGCACGAGATGCCGCAGGCGCTCTTTACCACCTCTTTTGCCCTGTTGCAGGGGGTGATGGACGTGACGCTGCGTCGTGAAGGCAAATTACCCTCGGATCTGGCTATCGCCACCTTTGGGGATAATGAACTGCTCGATTTCCTGCAGTGCCCGGTACTGGCCGTTGCCCAGCGCCACCGCGATGTGGCGGAACGAGTACTGGAAATCGTGCTGGCAAGCCTGGATGAGCCGCGCAAACCTAAACCGGGATTAACCCGTATTCGGCGTAATCTTTATCGCCGTGGTGTACTCAGCCGCGTGTAATAGCCTGACAGGGCAGGTGGGCTGCCCTGTTATTTTGCTTTAATACTCTAAAAATAATGGCCATATTTTTTTTAGGATAATTCTTTAAAAAAGGGCCAGCCCCCTTCTTCAATTACTCGAACATTTAAATTTGTCAGTTTCCTGCTTATTTCAATGTTATTCGTTTACCAGGTTGTATTATTTTGTAACATTCCTGAAGCGCGGTGCTGAATTATCAGCCATTTTTTCCCATCCGAACCTCCCCGGCGCAGTACCGCGGCAGGCTGCGACACATAGCCGTGTAACTGGTGCTGTTATCCCCCTGCAATATGTCTTAAAATGCTGCCCGCGTCGCAAACTGACACTTTATATTTCCTTGCGATGAGAGAAGTGATCTTTAACGCCACTATGTTTATTCGATTTTTTCTTACAAATATTCATAACGTTAATTTGCCTCGCCGGTTGTTCAGTTATTAGCCGGGTCAGGTTACGTCCGTAAACTTGGCGTATTTAGTCTGGTATGGCGGAAGTCCTGGCTTGACAAGGTTTTCCCTCGCTCCGTAAACTCCTTCGGGTGGGATTTTGTGGGTTAAAGTGGTATTGAGGGGGTGAGGCTGGCATGTTCCGTGGAGCGACGTTAGTCAATCTCGACAGCAAAGGGCGTTTATCGGTACCAACCCGATATCGTGATGAGCTGAATGAGAGCGCTTCTGGTCAAATGGTGTGCACCATTGACATCAACCACTCCTGCCTGCTGCTTTACCCCTTGCCTGAATGGGAAATCATTGAGCAAAAGCTGTCTCGACTGTCGAGCATGAATCCACAGGAACGCCGCGTGCAGCGTTTGTTGTTGGGGCATGCGAGTGAATGTCAGATGGACAGTGCGGGCCGATTATTGATCGCCCCGGTACTGCGGCAACATGCTGGTCTGACGAAAGAAGTGATGCTGGTCGGACAGTTCAACAAGTTTGAACTGTGGGACGAAACGACCTGGTATCAACAGGTCAAGGATGATATCGACGCTGAGCAGTCCGATTCCGCGATGTTAACGGATCGATTGCAGGATTTGTCTCTATAAAAATGATGGAAAATTATAAACATACGACGGTGCTGTTGGACGAGGCCGTAAACGGCCTGAATATTCGTCCTGACGGCATTTATATTGATGGGACATTTGGTCGCGGCGGTCACTCGCGTCTGATTCTCTCCCAACTGGGAGCAGAAGGTCGCTTACTGGCAATCGATCGCGATCCGCAGGCTATTGCCGTGGCGAAGACCATCGATGATCCGCGCTTTTCCATCGTACATGGCCCTTTCTCTGCGTTGGCTGACTATGTCGCTGAACGCGATCTGACCGGTAAGATCGACGGTATTCTTCTCGATCTTGGCGTCTCTTCACCACAGCTTGATGACGCAGAGCGCGGCTTCTCCTTTATGCGCGATGGCCCGCTGGACATGCGTATGGATCCTACGCGCGGACAGTCTGCCGCCGAATGGTTGCTGACGGCCGAAGAGGCGGATATCGCCTGGGTGATCAAAACCTTTGGTGAAGAACGTTTTGGTAAGCGCATTGCCCGCGCCATCGTTGAGCGTAACCGTATTGAGCCGATGACCCGTACCAAAGAGCTTGCGGAAGTTATCGCAGCGGCGATGCCGGTGAAGGATAAATACAAACACCCCGCGACCCGTACATTCCAGGCGGTGCGCATCTGGGTAAACAGTGAACTGGAAGAGATAGAGCAGGCGCTAAAAAGCTCGCTCGGCGTGCTGGCCCCGGGAGGGCGGCTATCAATCATCAGTTTCCATTCGCTGGAAGACCGCATTGTGAAGCGTTTTATGCGCGAACAGAGCCGCGGTCCGCAGGTTCCGGCAGGGTTACCGATGACTGAAGAGCAACTCAGGAAACTTGGCGGCCGTCAGTTGCGTGCACTAGGCAAGTTAATGCCGGGCGAAGAAGAAGTGGCTGAAAATCCACGTGCCCGTAGTTCAGTACTGCGCATTGCAGAAAGGACGAACGCATGATCAGCAGAGTGACAGAGACCCTCAGCAAAGTGACGGGATCGTTAGGAAGCAACGAGCGCCATGCCTTGCCTGGCGTGATCGGTGACGATCTTTTGCGATTTGGGAAACTGCCACTCTGCCTGTTCATCTGCATTATCGTAACGGCCGTAACGGTGGTCACCACCGCACACCACACCCGTTTGTTAACGGCGCAACGTGAACAGCTGGTACTGGAACGTGATGCGCTGGACATTGAGTGGCGAAATTTGATTCTTGAAGAAAATGCGCTCGGCGATCATAGCCGGGTTGAACGGATCGCAACGGAAAAGCTGCAGATGCAGCATGTTGATCCTTCTCAGGAAAATATCGTAGTACAAAAATAAGGGAAAACGCGACGCATGAGAGCAGCGGCAAAAGCGCTAAAACCAAAACGTCAGGAAGAACAGGCCAGCTTTATCAGCTGGCGTTTTGCGTTGTTATGCGGCTGTATCTTACTGGCGCTGGGCTTTCTGCTGGGACGAGTGGCGTGGCTACAGATCATCGCACCGGACATGCTGGTACGTCAGGGGGACATGCGCTCCCTTCGCGTACAAGAGGTCTCGACATCACGAGGGTTGATCACCGATCGTTCTGGTCGTCCGCTGGCCGTCAGCGTGCCGGTAAAAGCGATCTGGGCCGATCCGAAGGAGCTGCATGACGCCGGCGGGATCTCTCTGGATAACCGCTGGAAAGCCCTCTCTGACGCGCTCAAAATGCCGCTGGATCAGCTCGCCGCGCGGGTGAATGCCAACCCGAAAGGGCGATTCATCTATCTGGCGCGCCAGGTCAATCCTGATATGGCTGATTACATTAAAAAGCTGAAACTGCCGGGGATCCATCTGCGTGAAGAGTCACGCCGTTACTATCCGTCAGGGGAAGTCACCGCTCACCTCATCGGCTTTACCAATGTGGATAGCCAGGGTATTGAAGGCGTCGAGAAGAGTTTCGATAAATGGCTCACCGGCCAGCCTGGCGAGCGTATCGTGCGTAAAGACCGCTATGGCCGCGTCATTGAAGATATCTCCTCTACCGATAGCCAGGCGGCACACAACCTCGCCCTTAGCATCGATGAGCGTCTGCAGGCGCTGGTTTACCGTGAGCTGAATAACGCCGTCGCTTTCAACAAAGCTGAATCAGGTAGCGCTGTGCTGGTCGACGTCAGCACCGGCGAAGTGCTGGCGATGGCCAGCAGTCCTTCCTATAACCCGAACAATTTCGCCGGTACCGCCAAAGACGCAATGCGTAACCGGTCCATTACCGACGTGTTTGAACCGGGTTCAACCGTGAAGCCTATGGTCGTCATGACCGCCCTGCAACGCGGTATCGTCAATGAAAATACGGTGCTGAACACGGTTCCTTATCGAATTAACGGCCACGAAATCAAAGACGTGGCGCGCTACAGCGAATTGACCCTGACCGGGGTTCTGCAGAAGTCGAGTAACGTCGGTGTTTCTAAGCTGGCGTTAGCGATGCCGTCCTCAGCGTTAGTAGAAACTTACTCACGTTTTGGGCTAGGAAAGGCGACCAATTTGGGGTTGGTCGGAGAACGCAGTGGCTTATATCCTCAAAAACAACGGTGGTCTGACATAGAGAGGGCCACCTTCTCTTTCGGCTACGGGCTAATGGTAACCCCGTTACAGTTAGCGCGAGTCTACGCAACGATTGGCAGCTATGGCATCTATCGTCCGCTGTCGATTACCAAAGTTGATCCCCCGGTCTCCGGCGAGCGTGTCTTTCCGGAGTCTATCGTACGTACGGTTGTGCATATGATGGAGAGCGTGGCGCTGCCAGGCGGCGGCGGGGTCAAAGCCGCAATTAAAGGCTATCGTATCGCGATTAAGACCGGTACAGCGAAAAAAGTAGGGCCGGACGGTCGCTACATTAATAAATACATTGCCTATACCGCAGGTGTAGCGCCTGCAAGCAATCCGCGTTTTGCGCTGGTGGTAGTAATTAACGATCCACAGGCGGGTAAATACTACGGTGGCGCCGTTTCCGCGCCGGTGTTTGGTGCCATCATGGGCGGCGTTTTACGTACCATGAACATCGAACCGGATGCGCTGGCAACGGGCGAGAAAAGTGAATTTGTAATTAATCAAGGTGAGGGAACAGGTGGCAGATCGTAATTTGCGCGACCTTCTTGCTCCATGGGTGCCAAACGCACCGGAGCGAGCACTGCGGGAGATGGTACTCGACAGCCGTGTGGCTGCATCGGGCGATCTCTTTGTAGCGGTGGTCGGTCATCAGGCGGACGGGCGTCGGTATATCCCGCAGGCGATTGCGCAAGGTGTAGCTGCCATTATTGCTGAGGCAAAAGATGAGGCGACCGACGGTGAAATCCGTGAAATGCACGGCGTGCCGGTAATCTTTCTCAGCCAGCTGAATGAGCGTCTCTCTGCACTGGCAGGGCGTTTTTATCATGAACCGTCTGAACAACTGCGTCTTATTGGCGTAACCGGTACGAACGGCAAAACCACCACCACGCAGCTTATGGCGCAGTGGGCGCAATTGCTGGGCGAGACCGGTGCGGTGATGGGCACCGTAGGCAATGGTTTGCTGGGCAAAGTGATCCCGACAGAAAACACCACCGGCTCTGCGGTTGACGTCCAGCACGTGCTGGCGGGTCTGGCAGGGCAGGGGGCAACCTTCGCTGCGATGGAAGTCTCTTCTCACGGGCTGGTTCAACATCGTGTGGCGGCGCTGAAGTTTGCCGCCTCGGTGTTCACCAACCTGAGCCGCGATCACCTCGATTATCACGGTGATATGGAAAATTACGAGGCCGCGAAATGGCTGCTCTATTCCACTCACCACTGCGGTCAGGCGATCATTAATGCCGACGATGAAGTCGGCCGCCGCTGGCTGGCTAAGCTGCCGGACGCCGTTGCCGTGTCGATGGAAGACCATATCAACCCGAACTGTCATGGCCGCTGGCTAAAAGCCACGGAAGTGAACTACCACGACAGCGGTGCAACCATCCGTTTCGTCTCCTCCTGGGGCGAAGGCGAAATTGAAAGCCGTCTGATGGGGGCGTTTAACGTTAGCAATCTGCTACTGGCGCTGGCAACGCTGCTGGCACTGGGTTACCCACTCGCAGAACTGCTGAAAACCTCAGCTCGCCTGCAGCCGGTATGTGGCCGCATGGAAGTCTTTAGCGCACCGGGTAAACCGACCGTAGTGGTTGATTATGCCCACACTCCGGACGCACTGGAGAAGGCGCTGCAGGCAGCTCGTCTGCACTGTGCCGGCAAACTCTGGTGCGTGTTTGGCTGTGGCGGCGATCGTGATAAAGGCAAACGTCCGTTGATGGGCGCCATCGCGGAAGAGTTTGCAGACATTCCGGTCGTGACGGATGACAACCCACGTACCGAAGAGCCGCGCGCCATCATTAACGATATCCTGGCCGGGATGCTGGACGCCGGACGTGCTCGCGTTGTTGAAGGGCGCGCCGAAGCGGTCACTAACGCCATTATGCAGGCCGGTGAAAACGACGTGGTCTTGTTGGCGGGTAAAGGGCACGAAGATTATCAGATCGTGGGGACCAACCGTCTGGACTACTCCGATCGCGTGACCGCAGCGCGTCTGCTGGGGGTCGTAGCATGATTAGCGTATCGCTAAGCCAACTCGCCGGCATTTTGCACGGTGAACTGCAGGGACAGGATCTGACCTGTGATGCGGTAACAACGGACACCCGTAAAATCACCCCAGGGTGCCTGTTTGTGGCGCTGAAGGGCGAGCGTTTTGACGCTCATGATTTTGCCGATCAAGCCAAAGAGGCCGGCGCTGGCGCACTGTTAGTGAGTCGTAAGCTGAATGTCGATTTGCCCCAGGTGGTGGTGAAAGATACCCGCCAGGCGTTTGGTGAACTGGCGGCATGGGTGCGCCAACAGGTCCCTACGCGGATCGTGGCGCTGACCGGTTCATCCGGTAAAACTTCGGTTAAAGAGATGACCGCGGCCATTTTGAGCCAATGCGGTAACACCCTCTACACTGCCGGGAACCTGAATAATGACATCGGTGTGCCGATGACTCTGCTGCGTCTGACGCCAGAGCATGAGTATGCCGTGATTGAGCTTGGCGCTAACCACCAGGGAGAAATCGCCTGGACCGTCAGCCTGACTAAACCGGAGGCGGCGTTAGTCAATAATCTGGCGGCCGCTCACCTCGAAGGGTTTGGCTCGCTCGAAGGCGTGGCGAAAGCGAAGGGCGAAATCTATACCGGTCTGCCGCAGAACGGTATCGCCATCATGAACGCCGATAATAACGACCAGTTGAACTGGAAGAGCGTGATTGGCGATCGCAAAACCTGGCGATTTTCACCGAATGCTGCCAACAGCGACTTTACGGCAACCAATATCCATGTGACCTCGCACGGTACAGAGTTCACCTTACAAACGCCAACCGGCAGCACGGACGTTCTGCTGCCGTTGCCGGGGCGCCATAACATCGCCAACGCGCTGGCCGCGACGGCGCTGGCCATGGCGGTCGGTGCTCCCCTGAGCGCTATCAAAACCGGACTGGCAAATTTGACCGCGGTACCAGGTCGTCTGTTCCCGGTCCCACTGGGTGAAAACAAACTGCTGCTGGACGACTCCTATAACGCCAACGTCGGGTCGATGACCGCTGCGGTTCAGGTGCTGTCCGAAATGCCGGGCTACCGCGTGCTGGTGGTCGGTGACATGGCAGAGCTGGGTGATGAAAGCGTAGCGTGTCACCGCCAGGTGGGGGAAGCAGCGAAAGCTTCAGGTATTGATCGCGTGTTAAGCACCGGAGCATTAAGCCAGACACTTAGTGAGGCAAGCGGCGCAGGTGAGCACTTTGCTGACAAAGCCGCCCTGATCACCCGCCTGAAGGCGTTGATTCAGGAAAAACAAATCATCACCGTTTTGGTGAAAGGTTCACGTAGCGCAGCCATGGAAGACGTTGTGCGCGTATTACAGGAGAATGGGACATGTTAGTTTGGCTGGCCGAACATTTGGTCAAATATTATTCAGGCTTTAACGTCTTTTCTTATCTGACGTTTCGCGCCATTGTCAGCCTGCTGACTGCGTTGTTCATCTCTTTATGGATGGGCCCGCGCATGATTGCCCATCTGCAAAAGCTCTCTTTCGGCCAGGTTGTCCGTAACGATGGTCCGGAATCACACTTCAGCAAACGTGGTACGCCAACCATGGGCGGCATCATGATTCTGACGGCGATCGTCGTTTCCGTGCTGTTGTGGGCCTACCCGTCTAACCCCTATGTCTGGTGTGTGCTGGTTGTGCTGGTGGGCTACGGGATTATTGGTTTTGTCGATGATTACCGCAAAGTGGTACGCAAAGATACCAAAGGGCTGATAGCCCGCTGGAAATACTTCTGGATGTCGGTGATTGCGCTGGGCGTGGCATTCGCGCTCTACCTGGCCGGCAAAGATACCCCGGCCACCGAGCTGGTGGTGCCGTTCTTCAAGGATGTGATGCCACAGCTGGGGATCTTCTACATCCTGCTGGCTTACTTCGTCATTGTGGGTACCGGTAATGCGGTGAACCTGACCGATGGTCTGGACGGCCTGGCTATTATGCCGACTGTCTTCGTGGCTGGCGGGTTTGCGCTGGTGGCGTGGGCAACCGGGAATATGAACTTCGCGAACTACCTGCACATTCCTTATCTGCGTCATGCCGGCGAGCTGGTGATTGTCTGTACGGCGATTGTGGGCGCGGGGCTCGGATTCTTGTGGTTCAACACCTATCCGGCGCAGGTCTTTATGGGTGACGTCGGTTCGCTGGCGCTGGGTGGTGCACTGGGCATTATCGCCGTGCTGCTGCGTCAGGAGTTCTTGCTGGTGATCATGGGAGGGGTGTTCGTGGTTGAAACCCTGTCAGTGATTTTGCAGGTGGGCTCCTTCAAGCTGCGCGGTCAGCGCATCTTCCGTATGGCGCCGATTCACCATCACTATGAATTGAAAGGCTGGCCGGAGCCGCGCGTGATTGTGCGCTTCTGGATTATTTCGCTGATGCTGGTGCTGATTGGCCTGGCAACGCTGAAGGTACGTTAATCATGGCAGATTACCAGGGTAAAAAAGTCGTTATCATCGGGCTGGGCCTTACCGGGCTCTCCTGCGTGGACTTTTTCCTTGCGCGCGGCGTCACGCCGCGCGTAATGGATACGCGTATCTCTCCGCCTGGGCTGGACACACTGCCGGAACAGGTTGAACGCCACCTTGGTGGTCTTAATGATGACTGGCTGCTGGCAGCCGATCTGATCGTTGCCAGCCCCGGTATGGCGCTGGCGCACCCTTCGTTAAGCGCCGCAGCCGATGCGGGCGTTGAAATTGTGGGTGATATTGAACTGTTCTGCCGTGAAGCACAGGCGCCAATCGTCGCCATTACCGGCTCTAACGGTAAAAGCACCGTCACGACCCTCGTGGGTGAGATGGCAAAAGCGGCAGGCGTGAGCGTCGGTGTCGGCGGAAACATTGGATTGCCCGCCTTAATGCTGCTCGATCAGGGACGCGAGTTGTATGTTCTGGAGCTTTCCAGCTTCCAGCTGGAAACCACCTCCAGCCTGAAGGCCGTGGCCGCCACGATCCTCAACGTAACCGAAGATCATATGGACCGTTACCCGTTTGGTCTGCAGCAATACCGTGCAGCCAAACTGCGGGTTTACGAGAATGCAGAAGTTTGTGTGGTTAACGCCGATGATGCGCTGACAATGCCGGTTCGCGGCGCCGATGAGCGCTGCATCAGCTTTGGTATCAACATGGGTGACTATCATCTGAATCGTCAGCAGGGCGAAACCTGGCTGCGCGTGCAGGGTGAAAAAGTGCTGAACGTAAAAGAGATGAAGCTTACCGGGCAGCATAACTACACCAATGCGCTGGCGGCGCTGGCGCTGGCGGATGCCGCCGGGTTACCGCGTGCGTCCAGCCTGAAAGCCCTCACCACCTTTACCGGTCTTGCTCACCGATTCCAGCTGGCGCTGGAACACAACGGCGTGCGCTGGATCAACGACTCCAAAGCCACCAACGTGGGTAGCACCGAGGCGGCGCTGAATGGCCTGCACGTAGAGGGTACGCTGCATCTGTTGCTTGGCGGTGATGGCAAATCGGCTGACTTCTCTTCTCTGAAACCGTATCTGAAGGGCGACAACGTGCGCCTTTACTGCTTCGGCCGGGATGGCGCAGAGCTGGCGGCATTACGTCCGGAGGTCGCACAGCAGACAGAAACCATGGAACAGGCGATGCGCCTGCTCGCCCCCACGCTGAAGCCGGGCGATATGGTGTTGCTCTCTCCTGCCTGCGCCAGCCTTGATCAGTTTAAAAACTTTGAACAGCGTGGCGATCTCTTCACCCGCCTGGCGCAGGAGTTAGGCTGATGCGTTTATCTTTCCCTCGCTTTCGCCTGCCGCGCCTGCCGGGATTCGGTATCCTGGCGTGGATCTTCGCGGCGCTGAAAGGCTGGGTCATGGGCTCACGGGATAAAGATTCCGATAGCCTTATCATGTATGACCGTGTGCTGCTCTGGCTTACGCTGGGGCTGGCCGCTATTGGCTTTATTATGGTGACCTCCGCCTCGATGCCCGTGGGGCAGCGTCTGGCGAACGATCCTTTCCTGTTTGCCAAGCGTGATGGTTTGTACATTATTCTCGCATTCTGTCTGGCGATGGTGACACTGCGTCTGCCGATGGAGTTCTGGCAGCGGCACAGCACCGCAATGCTTATCGCCTCTATCGTCATGCTGCTGATTGTTCTGGTGGTGGGCAGTTCTGTTAACGGGGCATCGCGCTGGATTGCCTTTGGCCCGCTGCGAATTCAGCCTGCGGAGTTTACCAAACTGTCGCTCTTCTGCTATCTGGCCAACTACCTGGTGCGTAAAGTCGATGAGGTGCGTAACAACCTGCGCGGCTTTTTAAAACCGATGGGCGTGATTCTGGTGCTGGCGGTATTACTGCTTGCGCAGCCTGACCTGGGTACCGTGGTCGTGCTGTTTGTCACCACGCTGGCCATGCTGTTTCTCGCTGGCGCCAAATTGTGGCAGTTCATCGCCATTATCGGGATGGGCATCTCTGCCGTCGTGCTGTTGATTCTGGCTGAACCCTACCGTATCCGCCGCGTAACCTCGTTCTGGAATCCGTGGGAAGATCCCTTCGGCAGCGGTTATCAGCTCACCCAGTCATTGATGGCGTTTGGACGGGGTGAATTCTGGGGGCAGGGGCTGGGGAATTCCGTCCAAAAACTTGAGTATTTACCGGAGGCACATACCGACTTCATCTTCTCTATCATTGGGGAAGAACTGGGTTATATCGGTGTGGTATTAGCACTTTTAATGGTATTCTTCGTCGCTTTCCGCGCCATGTCGATTGGCCGAAAAGCGCTGGTGATTGACCATCGCTTCTCGGGCTTTCTGGCGTGCTCGATCGGGATCTGGTTCAGTTTCCAGGCTCTGGTGAACGTCGGCGCGGCGGCCGGCATGCTGCCCACAAAGGGGCTGACGTTGCCGTTGATCAGTTATGGTGGCTCGAGTCTGTTGATTATGTCGACCGCCATTATGTTTTTGCTACGTATAGATTATGAAACGCGTCTGGAGAATGCCCAGGCGTTTACACGAGGTTCACGATGAATCAACCGAAGCGGTTAATGGTGATGGCAGGCGGTACCGGCGGACATGTCTTTCCGGGGCTGGCGGTTGCGCACCATTTGATGGATCAGGGCTGGCAAGTACGCTGGCTAGGAACCGCAGACCGCATGGAAGCCGATCTGGTGCCGAAACACGGTATCGAGATCGACTTTATTCGTATTTCCGGTCTTCGCGGCAAGGGACTGAAAGCTCTGCTGCTCGCACCGGTACGCATTTTCAATGCCTGGCGTCAGGCGCGCGCCATCATGAAACGCTTTAAGCCGGACGTGGTGCTGGGCATGGGCGGTTATGTCTCTGGCCCGGGTGGCCTGGCGGCATGGTCGTTGGGTATCCCCGTTGTGCTGCATGAGCAGAACGGTATCGCGGGCCTCACTAATAAATGGCTGGCGAAAATTGCCAGCAAAGTGATGCAGGCTTTCCCGGGGGCGTTTCCGAAAGCCGATGTCGTGGGTAACCCGGTGCGCGTTGATGTGCTGGCGCTGCCGCTACCCCAGGCGCGACTCACCGGGCGTGAAGGGCCGGTGCGGGTGCTGGTCGTCGGAGGCTCGCAGGGCGCGCGCGTGTTGAACCAGACGATGCCGCAGGTGGCCGCGAAGCTGGGTGAGGCTGTGACAATTTGGCATCAAAGCGGTAAAGGCGCTCAGCAGACCGTTGAGCAAGCTTATGCAGAGGCCGGTCAGCCGCAGCATAAGGTCACCGAATTTATCGACGACATGGCCGCCGCTTACGCCTGGGCCGATGTGGTAGTTTGCCGCTCTGGTGCATTGACGGTAAGCGAAATCGCTGCCGCCGGTTTGCCAGCGCTGTTTGTGCCGTTCCAGCACAAAGATCGTCAGCAGTACTGGAATGCGTTGCCACTTGAGAAAGCCGGCGCCGCAAAAATCTTTGAACAGCCGCAATTTACCGCAGATGCGGTCGCCACCACCCTGGCGGGCTGGAACCGGGAGACATTACTGGAGATGGCGCAGCACGCACGCGCGGCCGCGATCCCGGATGCCACCGAGCGGGTAGCAAAAGAAGTGAGCCTGGCAGCCCAGGCTTAACCCTCGCAGCGCGTGTTGCGCTGCACGAATTTTAAGTAGTCGATGGCGTTTAGAGAATGAATACACAACAACTGGCGAAACTGCGTTCAATCGTGCCCGAGATGCGTCGCGTCCGGCACATTCACTTCGTTGGCATCGGCGGCGCCGGTATGGGCGGTATTGCCGAAGTGCTGGCGAATGAAGGTTACCAGATCAGCGGTTCTGATCTGGCGCCGAACCCTGTTACGCAACAGTTGGCGTCGCTTGGCGCAACAATCTATTTCAACCATCGCCCGGAAAACGTCAGTGACGCGAGCGTGGTGGTGGTATCCAGCGCGATTTCTGCCGATAACCCGGAGATTGTGGCTGCGCACGAAGCGCGTATCCCGGTAATCCGCCGCGCCGAAATGCTGGCTGAGTTGATGCGTTTCCGTCACGGCATCGCTGTTGCCGGAACTCACGGTAAGACCACGACGACGGCGATGGTCTCCAGTATTTATGCCGAAGCGGGTCTCGATCCAACGTTCGTGAACGGCGGGCTGGTGAAAGCGGCAGGCGTGCATGCACGCCTGGGTCACAGCCGTTACCTGATTGCTGAAGCAGATGAAAGTGATGCGTCATTCCTGCATTTACAACCGATGGTGGCGATTGTTACCAACATCGAAGCCGACCATATGGATACTTACCAGGGCGATTTCGAAAATTTAAAGCAAACATTCATCAACTTTTTGCACAATCTGCCGTTTTATGGACGTGCAGTAATGTGCGTGGACGATCCGGTCATCCGCGAGCTGCTGCCGCGAGTGGGGCGTCAGATAACTACTTACGGCTTCAGTGAAGATGCCGATGTGCGCGTTGAGAACTATCAGCAGATTGGTGCTCAGGGGCACTTTACACTGGCCCGCCAGGATAAAGAGCTGGTGCAGGTCACGCTGAACGCGCCGGGTCGCCACAACGCGCTAAACGCCGCGGCGGCGGTTGCCGTAGCAACGGAAGAGGGCATTGAAGACGAGGCAATTTTGCGCGCGCTGGAGAGCTTCCAGGGCACTGGCCGTCGTTTTGATTTCCTTGGGGAGTTCCCGCTGGCAGAGGTTAACGGCAAAACCGGTACCGCTATGCTGGTAGATGACTATGGTCATCACCCTACGGAAGTGGATGCCACCATTAAGGCGGCGCGTGCCGGCTGGCCAGATAAAAATCTGGTGATGGTATTCCAGCCTCATCGCTATACCCGTACCCGCGATCTCTATGATGACTTCGCTAACGTCCTGTCACAGGTGGATGCCCTGCTGATGCTGGATGTTTACTCTGCGGGTGAAGCGGCAATTCCGGGCGCGGACAGCCGTTCGCTGTGTCGTACCATTCGTGGGCGCGGTAAGATTGACCCGATTCTGGTCCCCGACCACGCACAGGTAGCGGCGATGCTCGCCCCCGTGCTGACCGGTAATGATTTGATTCTGGTTCAGGGTGCGGGAAATATCGGCAAGATCGCCCGTAACTTAGCTGAAATCAAACTGAAGCCGCAAAATTCGGAGGAAGAACGCCATGGCTGATAAGATCGCCGTCCTGCTTGGCGGGACTTCCGCTGAACGCGACGTTTCTCTGAACTCTGGCGCAGCAGTACTGGCGGGTCTTCGCGAAGGTGGCATTGATGCGCACCCGGTCGATCCAAAGGAGACGGATGTCACGCGCCTGAAAGAGATGGGATTTGATAAGGTTTTCATCGCCCTCCACGGTCGTGGCGGTGAAGATGGCACCCTGCAGGGGTTACTGGATTTGATTGGCTTGCCCTATACCGGCAGTGGCGTCATGGCGTCGGCCATTTCTATGGATAAGTTGCGCAGCAAATTGTTGTGGCAGGGTGCGGGCTTACCGGTCGCGCCATGGGTTGCTGTTACGCGCCGCGAATTTGAATTAGGCCTGCCAGACAGCGTTATTTCGCGAATTGCCGCGCTGGGTTTGCCGGTTATTGTTAAGCCCAGCCGCGAAGGCTCCAGCGTTGGCATGTCTAAAGTGGACAATGCAGGCGATATATCTTCGGCATTAGCGCTGGCATTTCAACATGATGAAGAAGTTCTGATTGAAAAATGGCTCAGCGGGCCGGAATTTACCGTCGCCATGCTTGGTGAAGAAATTTTACCGTCGATTCGTATCCAACCAGCCGGAACCTTCTATGATTATGAGGCGAAGTATCTCTCTGATGAGTCGCAATATTTCTGCCCTGCAGGTCTGAAAGAGAAGGATGAAGCGCAGTTACAGTCTCTGGTCCTTAAAGCATGGACTGTTTTAGGTTGTCGCGGTTGGGGTCGTATTGATGTGATGCAGGACAGTGATGGGCAGTTTTATCTGCTGGAGGCGAACACCTCTCCAGGAATGACCAGCCACAGCCTGGTGCCCATGGCGGCGCGTCAGGCGGGCATGAGTTTCTCCCAGCTTGTTGTACGTATTCTGGATCAGGCGCGCTGATATGTCTCAGGCTGCGCTGAACACGCGAAATCGTGACGAAGAGGAAGAGTATTCGTCTCGTCGCAATAATGGAACGCGTCTTGCAGGGATTATCTTCCTGCTTGCCGTGCTATGTACCGTGTTTGTCAGCGGCTGGATGGTGCTGGGCTGGATGGAAGATGCGCAGCGGTTACCCCTGTCGAAACTGGTGGTGACCGGCGATCGTCATTACACCCGTAACGATGATATACGCCAGTCAATCCTGGCGTTGGGATCGCCGGGAACCTTTATGACTCAGGACGTCAACATCATCCAGAGCCAGATTGAACGTCTGCCGTGGATAAAACAGGCAAGCGTACGCAAGCAGTGGCCCGATGAATTGAAGATTCATCTGGTTGAATTTGTGCCCATTGCGCGGTGGAATGATCAGCATATGGTTGACGCAGACGGAAATTCCTTCAGCGTCCCTGCCGATCGCGTCAGCAAGCAAAATTTACCCATGTTATATGGGCCGGAAGGCAGCGAAAATGAGGTCCTGGAAGGTTTTCGTAACATGGGGCAGGTGTTGGCTAAGGATCGGTTTACGTTAAAGAATGCGGCGATGACAGCGCGACGTTCATGGCAGTTAACGCTGACGAATGACATCAAGCTTAACCTTGGCCGCGGCGACACCATGAAGCGTCTGGCGCGATTTGTAGAACTCTATCCGGTTCTGCAACAACAGGCGCAGGCCGATGGCAAACGGATAAGCTACGTTGATTTGCGCTATGACTCAGGCGCGTCGGTGGGGTGGATCCCGGCGCCGGATGAGGAAACCAGGCAGCAACAAAATCAGGCACAGGTACAGGCAGAACAACAATGATCAAGGCGACGGACAGAAAACTGGTAGTTGGACTGGAGATAGGCACCGCGAAGGTAGCCGCTTTAGTAGGGGAAGTTCTGCCCGACGGTATGGTCAATATCATTGGCGTAGGCAGTTGCCCGTCTCGTGGTATGGATAAAGGTGGGGTAAACGACCTCGAGTCGGTGGTGAAGTGCGTACAGCGCGCCATCGATCAGGCAGAATTAATGGCAGACTGCCAGATTTCCTCTGTGTATCTGGCGCTCTCTGGCAAGCATATCAGCTGCCAGAATGAAATCGGTATGGTGCCGATTTCAGAAGAAGAAGTGACACAGGAAGACGTTGAGAACGTGGTCCATACGGCGAAATCCGTGCGCGTGCGTGATGAGCATCGCGTCCTGCATGTGATCCCGCAGGAATATGCCATCGACTATCAGGAAGGCATTAAAAATCCGGTCGGGCTTTCAGGCGTACGTATGCAGGCAAAAGTGCACTTGATCACATGTCACAACGATATGGCGAAGAACATCGTCAAAGCCGTTGAACGTTGTGGCCTCAAAGTTGACCAACTTATTTTCGCCGGTCTGGCAGCCAGTTATTCGGTGTTGACTGAAGACGAACGTGAACTGGGCGTCTGTGTCGTGGATATTGGCGGTGGTACAATGGACATGGCGGTGTATACCGGTGGAGCGTTGCGTCATACCAAAGTGATCCCGTATGCGGGTAACGTGGTAACCAGCGATATCGCTTACGCCTTCGGCACGCCACCGAGCGATGCAGAGGCGATTAAAGTGCGCCATGGCTGTGCGCTCGGCTCTATCGTCGGTAAAGACGAGAGCGTTGAAGTGCCAAGCGTAGGGGGACGTCCTCCTCGCAGTCTGCAGCGTCAGACTCTGGCAGAGGTTATTGAGCCGCGTTACACCGAGCTGCTGAACCTTGTTAACGAAGAGATTTTGCAATTACAGGAACAACTTCGCCAGCAGGGAGTGAAACATCATCTTGCGGCGGGGATTGTATTAACCGGCGGTGCGGCGCAAATTGAAGGTCTTGCGGCCTGCGCACAGCGCGTGTTCCATACGCAGGTGCGTATCGGTGCCCCGCTGAATATCACCGGTCTGACAGATTATGCCCAGGAGCCCTATTACTCTACGGCCGTGGGCCTGCTTCACTACGGGAAGGAAACCCATCTCAGCGGTGAAGCAGAAGTGGAAAAACGTGCGTCGGTGGGGTCGTGGATCAAACGAATCAACACCTGGCTACGAAAAGAGTTTTAATTTTTTTAAGAGACCGGAGAGAATTAACGGTTTCGGGCGACAGGCACAACGGAGAGAGAAACTATGTTTGAACCTATGGAATTAACCAACGACGCGGTGATTAAAGTCATCGGCGTCGGTGGCGGCGGCGGTAACGCCGTAGAGCACATGGTGCGTGAACGCATCGAAGGCGTGGAATTCTTTGCAGTTAACACCGATGCTCAGGCCCTGCGAAAGACGGCTGTCGGCCAGACAATTCAGATCGGTGGCGGCATCACGAAAGGTCTGGGCGCTGGGGCTAACCCGGAAGTCGGCCGTAACGCTGCCGAAGAAGACCGTGAAGCACTGCGTGCTGCGCTGGATGGTGCAGACATGGTGTTCATCGCAGCTGGCATGGGTGGTGGTACCGGCACGGGTGCTGCGCCAGTGGTGGCTGAAGTTGCAAAAGATTTAGGTATTCTGACCGTTGCTGTCGTCACTAAGCCTTTCAACTTTGAAGGCAAAAAACGTATGGCGTTTGCGGAGCAGGGTATTACTGAGCTGTCCAAACATGTGGACTCGCTGATTACTATCCCGAACGACAAGCTGCTGAAAGTGCTGGGTCGCGGTATCTCCCTGCTGGATGCCTTCGGTGCTGCGAACGACGTGCTGAAAGGCGCCGTTCAGGGTATCGCTGAGCTGATTACCCGTCCGGGTCTGATGAACGTCGACTTTGCAGACGTTCGCACCGTGATGTCCGAAATGGGCTACGCGATGATGGGCTCCGGCGTGGCAAGCGGTGAAGACCGTGCTGAAGAAGCCGCTGAAATGGCGATCTCCTCTCCGCTGCTGGAAGATATCGACCTCTCTGGTGCGCGCGGCGTGCTGGTTAACATCACCGCCGGCTTCGACCTGCGTCTGGATGAGTTCGAAACGGTGGGTAACACCATTCGTGCGTTCGCTTCCGACAACGCGACCGTGGTTATCGGTACCTCTCTGGATCCAGAGATGAACGACGAACTGCGCGTTACCGTTGTTGCAACTGGCATCGGCATGGACAAGCGCCCTGAGATCACGCTTGTCACTAACAAACAGACTCAGCCGCCAGTTATGGATCGCTACCCGCAGCACGGTATGACCCCGCTGACGCAGGAGCAAAAACCGGCCGCGAAAGTGGTTAATGACAATACACCGCAAACCCAGAAAGAACCGGATTATCTGGACATCCCAGCGTTCCTGCGTAAGCAAGCTGACTAGGATTAGGCTGGAATTTGGGGATTTGCGCTCTTTGTGCTAAACTGCCCTGCCGATAGTGATATACACTCTCGGTTGGATAAGTAATTTGGCGAGATTATACGATGATCAAACAAAGGACATTAAAACGTATCGTTCAGGCGACGGGTGTCGGTTTACATACCGGCAAGAAAGTCACGCTGACGCTGCGCCCTGCGCCGGCAAACACCGGGGTCATCTATCGTCGCACCGACTTGAATCCACCGGTAGATTTCCCGGCCGATGCCAAATCTGTGCGTGATACTATGCTCTGTACTTGCCTGGTGAACGAGCATGACGTGCGGATTTCTACCGTAGAGCACCTTAACGCCGCGCTGGCGGGTCTGGGTATCGACAACATTATTGTTGAAGTCGATGCGCCAGAAATCCCGATTATGGACGGCAGTGCTGCACCGTTTGTCTATCTGTTGCTGGATGCCGGCATCGAAGAGCTGAACAGTGCGAAGAAATTTGTTCGTATCAAAGAGACCGTTCGCGTTGAAGATGGCGACAAATGGGCTGAATTCAGACCGTTTAATGGTTTTTCGTTGGACTTTACCATCGACTTTAACCATCCGGCGATTGATTCCAGCACCCAACGCTATGCGATGAACTTCTCTGCTGATGCGTTTATGCGTCAAATCAGTCGCGCCCGTACTTTCGGGTTCATGCGTGATATCGAATATCTGCAGTCCCGTGGCCTGTGCCTGGGCGGTAGCTTCGATTGTGCCATCGTTGTTGACGATTATCGCGTACTGAATGAAGACGGCCTGCGTTTTGAAGATGAATTTGTTCGTCACAAAATGCTGGATGCGATTGGCGACCTGTTTATGTGTGGTCACAACATTATTGGTGCGTTTACCGCGTATAAATCCGGTCATGCGCTGAACAATAAACTGTTGCAGGCTGTACTGGCGAAACAGGAAGCATGGGAATATGTGACCTTCCAGGACGAAGCAGAACTGCCGCTGGCGTTCAAAGCACCAAGCACTGTTCTGGCCTAACGGTTACACCCGTTAACTAAAATAGACTGGTTAACCTGGCACTCTCTCCGGCCAGGGATACCAGTCTTTTTTGTTTTTGTCTTTCCTGAATTTTGCGGTCAACGGCGCGTTTGCTGGTTTCATGACCATTTTTAACTCTCTCTGTGCCTCATTACTGCTGCTGTGTATGGCCTTTAGTGGTAATATCTGGACGCGAAAATAAACAAAATCAAATTGTGAGCCTTGTGGCTCTCTTATTGTGGTGGGGCAATTGAGCGGAATTCTGACGCGCTGGCGACAATTTGGCAGACGTTACTTCTGGCCGCATCTCCTGTTGGGGATGGTCGCGGCGAGTCTCGGTTTGCCTGCGCTCAGCAACAGCGCTGAGGCATCGACGCCGGCGAAGACGTCCGCCACCCATGATTTCACCACCCACGTTAATTTCACCAATCTTGCGCTGCTGGAAGCGAACCGCCGTACCAATTTCACGGTGGATTACTGGCACCAGCATGCGATTCGTACCGTCATTCGTCATCTCTCATTTGCGATGGCGCCGCAGGCGCTGCCTGCCATCGAAGAGTCGCTGCCAGTACAGGCGCACCATCTTGCGCTGCTTGATACGCTCAACACGCTGCTAACGCAGCAGAGTAAACCGCTGGCTACCCTGCCTCAGCCTGCGGTTATCTCGTTAGCCCCGGAATCGACCTTCTTTGTATCCGCCTGGATAAGCCAGGTGCAGGGTATCCGCGCCGGGCCTCAACATCTCAGTTAAATTAATCGTTTTTTAATCACTTAATTTATCTATCCTGACCGGGATGTTTGAGATTTTATTATGCTAATCAAATTATTAACTAAAGTTTTTGGTAGTCGTAACGATCGTACCCTGCGCCGCATGCGTAAAGCTGTCACCGTCATCAATGGCCTTGAGCCAGAAATGGAAAAACTGTCCGATGACGAGCTGAAAGCGAAGACCGCTGAATTCCGCGCGCGTCTTGAAAAAGGCGAGACCGTAGAAAGCCTGATTCCTGAAGCATTTGCTGTGGTACGTGAGGCGAGTAAGCGCGTATTTGGGATGCGTCACTTCGACGTGCAGCTGTTGGGTGGTATGGTCCTGAACGATCGCTGCATCGCAGAGATGCGTACCGGTGAAGGTAAAACCCTGACCGCAACGCTGCCAGCGTACCTGAACGCGCTCTCCGGCAAAGGCGTTCACGTGGTAACCGTCAACGACTATCTGGCGCAGCGTGACGCCGAAAACAACCGTCCCCTGTTCGAATTCTTGGGCATGACCGTAGGCATCAACATGTCTGGTCTGCCAGCACCCGCCAAGCGTGAAGCGTATAACGCCGACATCACTTACGGGACCAACAACGAATACGGCTTCGACTACCTGCGTGACAACATGGCGTTTAGCCCGGAAGAGCGCGTACAGCGTAAACTGCACTATGCGCTGGTGGATGAAGTTGACTCCATTCTCATCGATGAAGCACGTACGCCGCTGATCATCTCCGGTCCGGCGGAAGACAGCTCTGAAATGTACCGCAAGGTCGACAAAATCATCCCACATCTGATTCGTCAGGAAAAAGAGGACTCGGATACCTTCCAGGGTGAAGGCCACTTCTCTGTGGATGAAAAAGCGCGTCAGGTTAACCTGACCGAACGCGGCCTGGTGCAAATTGAAGAGCTGCTGGTTGCGCAGGGCATTATGGACGAGGGTGAGTCACTCTACTCCCCGACCAATATCATGCTCATGCACCACGTCACCGCTGCGCTGCGTGCTCACGTCCTGTTTACCCGCGACGTTGATTACATTGTGAAAGACGGCGAAGTGATCATCGTTGATGAGCACACTGGCCGTACCATGCAGGGCCGCCGCTGGTCCGACGGTTTGCATCAGGCTGTCGAAGCCAAAGAGGGCGTCGACATCCAGAATGAAAACCAGACGCTGGCGTCTATTACCTTCCAGAACTACTTCCGTCTGTACGAGAAGCTGGCAGGCATGACCGGTACGGCAGATACTGAAGCCTTCGAATTCAGTTCTATCTATAAGCTGGATACCGTTGTGGTGCCGACCAACCGTCCGATGATCCGTAAGGACATGCCGGATCTGGTCTATATGACCGAAGCAGAAAAAATTCAGGCCATCATTGAAGATATTCGCGATCGTACCGCTGCCGGTCAACCGGTGCTGGTAGGTACGATTTCCATCGAAAAATCGGAAGTGGTCTCGAATGAACTGACGAAAGCAGGTATCAAGCACAACGTACTGAACGCCAAATTCCACGCGAAAGAGGCAGATATCGTTGCGCAGGCGGGTTATCCCTCTGCCGTGACCATCGCCACCAACATGGCAGGCCGTGGTACCGATATCATGCTGGGTGGTAGCTGGCAGGCTGAAGTGGCCGAGCTGGAAAATCCAACTCCGGAGCAGATTGCTCAGATCAAAGCCGAGTGGCAGGTGCGTCACGACGCAGTGCTGGCCGCAGGTGGCTTGCATATTATCGGCACGGAACGTCATGAATCACGTCGTATCGATAACCAGCTGCGTGGCCGTGCGGGTCGTCAGGGTGATGCCGGTTCTTCTCGCTTCTACCTGTCTATGGAAGATGCCCTGATGCGTATTTTCGCCTCCGACCGCGTTTCCGGCATGATGCGTAAGCTGGGGATGAAGCCGGGTGAAGCCATCGAGCACCCATGGGTGACCAAAGCGATTGCCAACGCACAGCGTAAAGTAGAAAGCCGCAACTTCGATATTCGTAAACAGCTGCTGGAATACGATGATGTAGCGAACGACCAGCGTCGTGCGATCTACACCCAGCGTAACGAACTGCTGGACGTGTCTGATGTGAGCGAAACCATCGACAGCATCCGCGAAGACGTCTTCAAAGCAACTATCGACGGACATATTCCTCCGCAGTCCCTGGAAGAGATGTGGGACGTGGAAGGGCTGCAGGAGCGCCTGAAAAACGACTTCGACCTCGACCTGCCGATTAAAGAGTGGCTGGATAAAGAGCCAGAGCTGCATGAAGAGACGCTGCGTGAACGCATCTTCGCTTCTGCGGTAGAAGTCTATAAACGCAAAGAAGAGGTTGTGGGTGCAGAGATGATGCGCCACTTCGAAAAAGGCGTAATGCTGCAGACGCTGGACTCTCTTTGGAAAGAGCACCTGGCCGCGATGGATTATCTGCGTCAGGGTATCCACCTGCGTGGCTATGCGCAGAAAGATCCTAAGCAGGAGTACAAGCGTGAGTCCTTCGCGATGTTCGCCGCCATGCTGGAGTCACTCAAATATGAAGTGATCAGCACCCTGAGCAAAGTTCAGGTCCGTATGCCGGAAGAGGTGGAAGCGATGGAGCAGCAGCGTCGTGAAGAAGCTGAGCGTCTGGCCCAGATGCAGCAGCTAAGCCACCAGACGGATGACAGCGAGGCCGCAGCCGCTATTGCCGCGCAGAGTGGGGATCGCAAAGTGGGTCGCAATGATCCTTGCCCATGTGGTTCGGGTAAAAAATATAAGGCGTGCCACGGTCGCCTGAGCTAAGTGATGAACTGACTAAAAAGGCGCAGCTTTCTGCGCCTTTTTTATAGGTGTAATTCGATGAAAGTATTGAATATCTCAACCGGTATTATCCGTAACGCGAAACAGCAAATTTTTATCACTCAGCGTGCCGCCGACGCCCATATGGCCAACAAGTGGGAATTTCCGGGCGGTAAGATTGAAGCGGGCGAAAGTGCAGAGCAGGCGCTGGTGCGTGAATTACAGGAAGAGGTTGGCATCACTCCTCAGGGTGCGACGCTTTATGAAAAACTGGAGTACCAGTTTCCCGATCGCCATATCACTCTGTGGTTCTGGCTGGTGGAGAGCTGGGACGGTGAGCCGTGGGGCAAGGAGGGGCAGCCAGGGAGCTGGGTTGCGCAAAGTGAGCTGGATGCGGAGAAGTTCCCACCTGCGAACGAGCCGGTGATTTCACGCCTGAAACGGGGTCAGTGAGTCTGCCGGACTATGCGCCGGCAGGCTTTGCGTCTTAGCGCTGTTCCTCGCTCCAGTCATCGCTGTCTGAGAGATCGCCCGCGCTGGGAATACGTTTCTCTTCGGCAGCCCATTCACCCAGATCAATAAGCTGACAACGCTTGCAACAAAATGGGCGAAACGGACTTTGCTCGCTCCAGACCACGGCTTTACCGCAGGTCGGGCAGTTTACTGTCGTAACATCAGACATCTTTACTCCTTAACAACACGCCAGCTCGAAATCGAGACGTTCTGGCACCACGCCATGTTCGCTATCTAACGGCATAAAACGGATCGCAAAACGGCTTTTATGGCCTGAAATCTGCGGGTAGAGCTGCTCGTCCAGCGCCAGATTCAGACGCAGCAGGTCGGCATCTTCTCCATTATCCTGGTAAAAACCATTCAGACTGGTCTGTTTACGGAACTGAGCCGAGTTGCGAATCAAATCCAGAATTAAGGATAAGGCCTGAATAAGCGGCTCCAGGCTCTGAAGCCAACTCTGGACCTGCGCATCACGTTGCGCCTGGGGCATATGCAGCCAAATGTGCAGGGTGGGTAAATCAAAACTACAGCAGCCACCCGGGATGCTCAAACGCTGACGTACCAGCGCAATCAGACGATCTTCACGCAAGAACTGGCCAATACGCGGCGTACTCATCAGTATTCCGCTGCTGTTTTTTAGCTGCTGACGCAGCGCGTCGATACGACTGTTATCTACTCCAGGGACTTCAGCCCATGCCTGCAGTTTACGATGCTGGCGCTCCAGCTCTTTTAACAGCTCCGTACGGACTTCACCGCGCTCTAACACATCCAGCAGATCGCCAACATTGCGAAAGAAGTGCAGGGCTGAGGTGTGGTTATTAACCGGAAGAGAATTTGACAGCTGCTGGACTAAAAACTCGATGCGCAACCAGGTACGCATTTTTTCATTGAGCGGATGCTCAAACAGAATGTGGGTGTGCATTATGGCTTTTCCTGTGAATCGGCCTGCGCTGCAAGTTGCAGGTATTGTGCATGCAGGCGGGCAACAGCGGATGCAATGGCATCCGGTGCGCCGTCATTATTAATAACATCATCCGCGACGGCAAGGCGTGCTTCACGCGTGGCCTGCGCGGCCAGAATAGTTTCCGCATGATGGCGCGCAACATTATCACGCGCCATGGTGCGCTGAATTTGGGTCTCTTGAGAGACGTCGACCACCAGAATCCGATCGGCTTTATCGTGCAGACGATTCTCCACCAGCAGGGGGACCACCCACATTACGTAAGGTGAGGTTGCTGCAGCAATCTGCCGTTGAGTCTCTTGCTGAATTAAGGGGTGGAGGAGGGCGTTGAGCCAGGCTTTTTCGTCGGGATGAGAGAAGATACGCTCGCGCAACATGCGACGATTTAACGTGCCATCCGGCGCAATAAGCTGGCTACCAAAATGTTCGGCAATGGCCTGAAGTGCGGGTGTATTGGGTTCTACCACCTGACGGGCAATAATATCGGCGTCAATTATCGTGACACCCAGATGAGAGAAGGCGTCAGCAACAGTGCTTTTGCCACTACCAATGCCCCCCGTTAACGCAACGATGTACCCCATTAAACAAAATCCTGGGAATTATTCATTATTAAAATCAATTGCTTAAAATTTAATCATTCAGCAATCAAGGTTAAGCCCTGTTTACTTACTTTTGAGCAGGTAAATTTATAGGATTGTAGCGTAAAAAAAGAGAATTTCGCAGTCTTGCGCAGCCAGTATTAGTGCGTATGATAGCGTCACTGGAGTTGTGAGTTTCGTTTTTCGCCATTGACCCCAGGAATCCGCTAATGCGTATCGAAGAAGATTTGAAGTTAGGTTTTAAAGACGTTCTTATCCGCCCTAAACGCTCTACCCTCAAGAGCCGCTCAGACGTTGAACTCGAACGTCAATTCACCTTCAAACATTCTGGTCAGACCTGGTCTGGTGTGCCAATTATCGCCGCCAACATGGATACCGTGGGTACTTTTGCGATGGCGACTGCTCTGGCAAGCTTCGACATTCTGACCGCGGTGCATAAGCATTACAGCGTGGAAGAGTGGAGTGCGTTCGCCAGCGCCGCTTCCGAGAACGTGCTGAAGCACGTCATGGTTTCTACCGGCACCTCTGATGCCGATTTCGAGAAAACCAAACAAATCCTTACCGCTAACCCGGCCCTGAACTTTGTCTGTATCGATGTGGCTAACGGTTACTCCGAACACTTCGTACAGTTCGTTAGCAAGGCGCGCGAAGCCTGGCCAACGAAGACCATTATCGCGGGCAACGTGGTAACCGGCGAAATGTGTGAAGAGCTGATTCTTTCTGGCGCTGACATCGTAAAAGTTGGTATCGGTCCGGGCTCCGTCTGCACCACTCGCGTCAAAACCGGTGTCGGCTATCCCCAACTCTCTGCAGTCATTGAGTGTGCCGATGCGGCGCATGGCCTGGGCGGGCAAATCATCAGCGATGGCGGTTGCACCACACCCGGTGACGTGGCTAAAGCGTTCGGCGGCGGCGCAGATTTCGTGATGCTGGGTGGGATGCTGGCAGGGCATGAAGAGAGCGGTGGCAACATCGTTGAAGAGAATGGCGAGAAATTCATGCTCTTCTACGGCATGAGTTCCGAATCCGCCATGACCCGACACGTCGGGGGTGTAGCGAAATACCGCGCCGCTGAAGGAAAAACCGTGAAGCTGCCTCTGCGTGGCCCGGTGGATCACACCGCACGCGACATTCTGGGCGGCCTGCGTTCAGCTTGTACCTACGTGGGTGCATCTCGCCTGAAAGAGCTGACTAAGCGCACGACCTTTATCCGTGTTCAGGAACAGGAAAACCGCGTTTTCAATAGCCTGTAATCCTTCTCGCTGGCGCCTCAGCGCGCCAGCGTTATCCCCCGCTCATCGCATCCCCCAAATGAAATATAGGCAAGTACATCGCCACCACCAGCGTGCCAATAATGACGCCCGTCACAATCAACAGGAGCGGTTCCAGCAGAGACGCGAGGTCATCCGCGTGTTGAAAGGTCTTCGCATTATGATGCTGCGCCAGGTTATAGAGCATGGTATCCAGTGCGCCAGAAACTTCGCCGGTGCGAACCAGTTGAATGCAGAGTGGCGTAAACAGGCCGGCAGTGTTGAATGCTGACCAGATGGGCGAGCCCTGCATCACGCGGTGGCGAATCGCCTGCAGTTTGTCGCGCCAGAATGGGCACTCCATTGTCTCTTCGGTGCTCTCCAGCCCCTGCAGAAAGGTGATGCCTGCCTGTTGGGTGAGTGACAGCACGGTAAATATTTGGCTAAGCTTTTGACCCCGCACAAGCGTACCGATCAGGGGGCACCTAAGGAGCAGGCGCATCGTCACGCTTTGCCATGGCGGGTGGCGACGCAGGCCCATCAGGCCTAAACCAGCAGCAACCAGCAGAACCAAAAAGACCCAACCCCAGCGTTGTAAAAACGCGGCTGCGGCCATCACGCCCTGCGTGAGTGCGGGTAAAGGTGTATTAAAGGTTTTGTAGATAGCAGCAAATTCGGGTAGGACCATCGTCACCATCGCCAGTACGACGGCGATGGCCAGCGAAAGGATGATAATCGGGTAGCGGAGTGCCTTTTTAACCTTTGCGCTGAGCTGCTGTTGCGTTTTTTGCTGAATAGCGAGCTGACGGCAACACTCATCGAGCTTACCGGTCAGTTCTCCGGTTTTCATCATTGAGATGTAGAGCGCCGGGAACACGCCAGGCCATTTCTTGAGCGTATCGGAAAAGGGGCTACCCGCGCTGAGATCCTCGGCGACGCTCTGCAATAGCGCCTGCCAGTGTTTAAGCGGATGCTGCTGTGCAAGTAGCTCCAGAGAGGCCGATAACGTTAAACCTGCCTGCAGCAACGTAGCCAACTGATGGATGACCTCATAACGATCCTGGGGCTGCCAGTGCGCCTGACGCAGCGTGCCGCGACGCAGTGACAGCGGGAAAAGCGTCTTATCTTGCAGCTTTTGCCATGCACTTTCACGGTCAGGGGCCAGGATGGCCCCCTCTATGCTTACGCCCTGCTGATCGAGGGCGCGCCATCGCCAAAGCTGTTCACTGGCCATGAGGCATTCCTAACACGCGCACCAGCTCCTCCAGCGTGGTTTTCCCTTCTTCCACGGCCATACAGCCATGTTCGAACAGCGTCATCATGCCTGCCTGACGTGCATGCGCTTCAATCTCTTCAACTGGCGCACCACGCGCAATGGCCAGGCGTAGATCGCTACTGATCGCCATCACTTCAAATATCGCCACCCGGCCATAAAAACCATGATAACAACGGTCACAGCCAGCGGGCAGCCAGTGCGGCAGCGGCCCTGGCCACAATGTGCCGGGCAGCGGCACTTCGCGCTCTGCCTGTTGTCGGCAATGAGGGCAGAGTCGACGTACTAGGCGTTGCGCGATAACCAGCGATAACGCCGATGAGATCATCCAGCGCGCCACCCCCATCTGCTGCAAACGCACCAGCGTCTCTGCGGTTGAGTTGGTGTGCAGGGTGGAAAGCACCAGATGTCCGGTTTGAGCCGCATTCATAGCAATTTCCGCTGTTTCACCGTCACGGATTTCGCCCACCATAATGATATCCGGGTCTTGCCTAAGAAAAGCGCGCAGTACGCTCTGGAACGTTAATCCTGCCCGGGGATTGATCTGCGTCTGATTCAGACCCTCCAGGGGGATTTCGATGGGATCCTCAACGCTGCAGATGTTCACTTCAGGCGCATTGCGCGTCTGGAGGGCACTATATAGGGAGACTGTTTTCCCACTTCCGGTGGGGCCGGTCACCAGGATTAGCCCTTGCGGTTTCATCAACGCCTCACGAAAACAGTGCAACTGAGAAGAGGCCATCCCCAACTGGTCAAGCTGATGGGCTTGTTGTACCTGTTGAAGCAGGCGGAGTACGATTTTTTCGCCGCGACGGCAGGGCAGGGTGGCGATGCGAAACGACACCGGTGCGCCCGAGAGTTCAACCGTGAATTGCCCATCCTGCGGCAGCCGACGTTCGGCGATATCGAGATTGCCAAGCACCTTAAGTCGTGCCGTCAGGCTAGTACCCAGCGCCACGGAGAGGGGCTGCTGGGAATAGAGCACGCCATCAATGCGTAGCCGAATTTGCCAGCTCTCATCTGCAGGTTCGATATGAATATCCGAAGCACGCTGTTCAAGGGCGTGACTCAACGTACGATTGAGGATCTCCACCGCCGTACGGCCGGTATCGGCCTGGACGGGAAGATGGGATTGCGAGGCCGCCTGTCGGTATTTCTCCATGCGTTCGGCACTCCAGCATTCAATATCGACGTTTTATTGCGTTGCGAAGCGCAGTGCATCCAGCATCTCTGACGCCGGTTGGCCCAGCACGGCAATGCTCAACCGTGCCTCGGTGCTGTTGAGGAGTAGCGCGTTATGGCGCTGACACAGCGCCATCAGTTTCTCAGGATTCATCTGCCTCTCCTGCTGGATCCGTAAAGCGGAACACATCTTCGCAGGCCTGCTTCAGGGCGCTGTCATCGCTGATCGTGCAAGTGCGAGTCCAGCCCGTAATGCCGTTGCCATTATCCCAGACTGGGGTCAGGGCTACGCTCAGGCCATTCAGACTCTCCTGACCCGTCAGGGTCACAGCACCATTGGCGACAGACATCGCAGAGACGTAGCGGGACGTCGCCGGAGAGGGGATACCATTCGCACCCGCGTCGCAGCTATCCGTTCCGCCATGATCCAGCGCGCAGAGTTCGACTGCGGTGCGGTAAGGAATAAAGGTTTGTAGCATGTCGGTGAGGGCCGCTTTTCGCAGATAGTTTTGATAAGCGGGGATGCCAATGGCGCTCAGTATCGCGATGATCCCTATGACCACCATCAGTTCAATTAGCGTAAATCCTTGTTGTCTGTTCATGTGTCGCTCCTGTGGTTAACTGGCGACACTGTGTCAGCCTGTTATCGTCAGGGCGAGCGACAAAAATGGTTTCGTGGAGGCGGCTTCAGAAGGTTATGACGCGCTTGCAGAGAGGAGAAACAACGCTGCGAGAAGGATCGTAAAAGGGGCGGAGAAAAGCCCGACCGGAGCGCCGGCCGGGTGAGCGGGAACTATTTAAAACGCATCGACAGGTCGAGCGCGCGCACGTGCTTGGTCAGCGCTCCGACGGAGATATAGTCAACGCCTGTCTGGGCGAACTCACGGATTGTTTCATGCGTGACGTTGCCCGAGACCTCCAGGCGAGCCTGGCCCTGGGTACGTTTCACGGCTTCACGCATCTGATCGGTCGTGAAGTTATCCAGCATGATGATATCGGCCCCGGCTTTCAGCGCCTCTTCCAGTTCATCCAGGCTTTCTACCTCCACTTCTACCGGCACATCCGGATGCAGCCAGAAGGCTTTCTCTACCGCCTGGCGTACGGAGCCAGAGGCGATAATGTGGTTTTCTTTGATCAGAAACGCATCGGATAACCCTAAGCGATGGTTCGCCCCGCCACCGCAGATGACGGCGTATTTCAGCGCCGTGCGCAGGCCTGGTAGGGTTTTACGGGTGTCCAGTAGCTGAGTATGCGTACCTTCCAGTAAGGCCACGTAACGGTGTACTTCGCTGGCCACGCCTGACAGGGTTTGCACAAAATTGAGTGCGGTACGTTCACCCGTCAGCAACACGCGGGAAGGGCCATTGAGTTCAAACAGCGGCTGATTTTCGGTCACGCTATCGCCATCCGCAACATGCCAGGTGACCTGCACCTCATCTCTCGCCAGCTGGGTAAAGACCTCTTCTACCCAGCGTTTACCACAGAAGATCCCCGCTTCACGGGTGATCACCACCGCGTGAGAGTGCGCTTCTTTTGGCAAAAGCAGAGCAGTGATGTCGTTGTCGGCGTTAACATCGCCTCCCAGATCTTCGCGCAGGGCGTGCGCGACACTTGCCGGTATATCCAGATTAATACGTTCCAGAAGTGCGTCACGTCTCTGGTCGGGGTTGTAGCGGCGAGGCGGCATGATAAAACTCCAAATTGGTAACGAATCATAAGATTGAAACATGCTACTCTGAACCGGGTATCAGCACCATAAATAAGGAGAGCCCGCATGCAGTTGGAACATGGATGGCTGGTGGATGCACGGCGTGTGCCCTCGCCACACCACGATTGCCGCCCTGAAGAGGTCACCCCCTCGCTGTTGGTGGTGCATAACATCAGTCTGCCACCGGGGGAGTTCGGGGGCCCATGGATTGACGCGCTCTTTACCGGAACGATAGATCCCAACGCGCACCCCTTCTTTGCGGAAATCGCGCATTTGCGGGTTTCTGCCCACTGCCTGATTCGCCGTGATGGCGAAATCGTCCAGTATGTTCCTTTTGACAAGCGAGCCTGGCATGCGGGCGTATCGACTTATCAAGGGCGAGAACGCTGTAATGATTTCTCCATCGGAATAGAGCTGGAAGGCACAGATGTGCTGCCCTATACCGATGCGCAATATCATGCGCTGGTTGCGATAACCTGCCTGCTGATCGCGTGCTATCCGGAAATGGCTAACCACATTACCGGGCATAGTGATATCGCACCGGTGAGAAAAACCGATCCCGGCCCGGCCTTTGACTGGAGCCGATTCCACGCCATGCTTAACGCTTCGTCAGACAAGGAGATGACATGACGTTGTTCACCATACTGCTGGTTATGATCGCTGAGCGCTTATTTAAGCTGGGCGAACACTGGCAACTGGATCACCGGTCGGAGATCTTTTTCCGTCGGATTAAACATTTCTCGTTACTGCGTACGTTAATAATGACCGCCGGCGTCATGTTGGTGGTCTTCTTGCTGTTACGCGCCTTACACGGCCTCTTTTTTAACGTCCCTTTGCTGGTGGTCTGGATTTTGCTCGGCGTGCTCTGTATTGGTGCCGGGAAAGTGCGTTTGCACTACCACGCTTACCTGAAAGCGGCTGCGCGCAACGACAGCCACGCCCGGGGTACCATGGCCAGCGAGTTAACTCTTATTCACGGTGTGCCGCCTGACTGCGACGAGCGGGAGTTTCTGCGCGAGCTGCAAAATGCCTTGCTGTGGATTAACTACCGTTTCTATCTGGCGCCGCTGTTCTGGTTTGTGGTTGGCGGCCCGTGGGGCCCGGTGCTGCTGATGGGCTATGCGTTTTTACGCGCCTGGCAGAGCTGGCTGGCGCGCTACCTGACACCACACGAACGACTGCAATCAGGCATTGATGCCATTCTGCATGTGCTGGACTGGCTGCCGGTGCGCCTGGTCGGTGTAGTCTATGCCTTGATTGGTCATGGTGAAAAAGCGTTACCTGCCTGGTTTGCGTCGCTCGGGGATCGCCGCACCTCGCAATATCAGGTTCTGACCCGACTTGCGCAGTTCTCGCTGGCGCGCGAGCCGCATACCGACAAAATCGCCACGCCAAAAGCTGCCGTGTCGATGGCCAAGAAAACCTCGTTTGTTATCGTGGTGATTGTGGCGCTGCTAACGATTTACGGCACGCTGATCTAAACCCGCGTGCCGTAACTGTTACTCGCTATCTGCAGGCGGGATGCCGAAATCTGGCATCCCGTTTTCGTTCCAGTGAACTAACTTCAGGCGGGTATGGCGGTTGGGATCGTAAAGCGGGTCGCCTTCTATCTCGGTATAGTTGCGCGCATGATAGACCAGCACATCTTCCCCATCAGCCGTCTGCGTGAAGCTATTATGCCCCGGGCCGTACTGACGGTTTTCATAGCTGGTGGTGAAGACCGGCTGCGGCGATTTGTGCCAGTTCGCCGGATTACGCGGGTCGGCATCTTTCTCGATCCACAGCAGGCCCATACAGTAATTTTCATCGGTCGCGCTGGCGGAGTAACTGATAAACAGACGATTACCATGGCTTAAGATAGCCGGCCCTTCGTTCACCAAAAAGCCCCGGCACTCCCAGTCGAATTCCGGTTTGCTTAGCAGAACGGGTTCGCCTTTCAGCGTCCAGGGATTCTCCATTTCGCACAGATAAAGATTGGAGTTTCCGGCAATATCCGGTGCTTTCTGCGCCCATAAATACCAGCGTTTGCCCTGATGAATAAAGGTGGTGGCATCCAGGGCAAACGTATCGTACTGCGTCTTAATCTGCCCTTTCTCCACCCACGTACCGGTGAGCGGATCGCTGTCGCTACACTCCAGCGCGTACATTCGATGCTGGAACATCCCGAGCTCATCCAGCGCCTGAGTATGGGCGGCGGCAAAGTAGATATACCACTTGCCGTCTATCGCATGCAGCTCGGGCGCCCAGATGAGATTACCCATCGGGCCGCTGTCCGGTTTATGCCAGACCACCACCTCTTGCGCATCACGCAGGCCTTCCAGGGTATCGGCGCGGCGAATCGCCAGCCGGTTGTACTCCGGCACCGAGGCGATAAAGTAATACTGTTCCTCATGCCGGAGAATATAGGGATCGGCACCTTGCTCAATAAACGGGTTTGGCCAGTGACGCATTTCGCGCTCCTTATTTGGTCTCTGCGGCTTTCAAATCCTGATAGTCGCTCAGCTCTCGATAGTTGGTACGGCGTTTTTCCAGGTCCGCCTGAATCTGCTTCATGGTTTCACGGTCGACTTTCAGCAGACGAACCACACCTGCGGTAATCAGATACCCTACGCCCGGAATGACGGTAAAGAGCAGGACGATCCCGTTGATGGCGTCTGCGCTTTGCGCTTTGGCACCCGCATCGTAGCCATACCAGGAGAGCAGGAAACCGACCATCGCCCCGGCAATCGCCAGACCCAGCTTCAGGAAGAAGATGTTGCCGGAGAAGCTGATACCCGTAATACGTTTGCCGGTTTTCCACTCGCCGTAATCATCCACATCCGCCATCAGCGACCAGTGCAGTGGAGACGGGATCTGGTGCAGGATGTTCAGCAGGAAGTAGAGCACGATAATGGTCATCGTGGCTTTAGGGTCAAAGAAGTAGAAGGCGCAAGAGAAAATCGCCAGCACGATATTGGTCCAGAAGAAGACTTTCAGTTTACACCAGCGGTCAGTCAGCACTTTCGCCAGCATGCTGCCGATCATCATGCCCACCACGCCCAGGCTGATAAACAGGGTGGCGAAATGAGTGCTCTCACCCATAACCCAGGTGACGTAATACATGGTGGCGGCCATGCGGATAAAGCCCGGGCAGACGTTGCAGATGGTCAACAGCAGGATGCGCACCCACTGGTCGTTTTTCCATACGTCTTTAAGGTCGTTTTTGAGTTCATCGTTGGTCTGTACCGCAGGGCGTACTCGTTCGCGCACGGTAGAGAAGCTGAACAGGAACATACAGGTACCAATGAGCGCCAGCACCGTCATTGCCATCTGGTAGCCTTTCGCTTTGTTTTCTCCGCCGAACCAGTCAGCCATCGGCAGCAATGTCAGCGACAGCAGTAGCGTAGCAATACCGACCATGACAAAACGGTAAGACTGGCAGGCCACGCGCTCTTTAGGATCATTCGTGATCACGCCCCCGAGGGAGCAGTACGGAATATTGATGGCCGTATAGGTCAGTGACAGCAGGAAATAGGTGACAAACGCATAGATAACTTTGCTGTTATAGCTCCACTCGGGGGTGGTGAACATCAGAATGCTAAACAGCGCGTAAGGGAAGGCAATCCACAACAACCATGGACGAAAACGACCATATTTGCTGCGGGTTCGGTCGGCGATAGCCCCCATGATCGGATCGGTTATTGCATCGATGACGCGCACCGACAGCAGTAATACGCCGACCAGCGCAGGCGCCAGCCCGAAAATATCCGTATAAAAATAGTTAACAAACAACATTATGGCGCCGAAGATGATGTTACATCCCGCGTCACCCATCCCATAGCCGATCTTTTCTTTCACTGAAAGTTTATTGTTATCCATCGACATTTCTCCGCGTTACGATATGGAGAGAATTATTTGCTGCCAAAGCAATTTATGCGTTGCAGTATAAAGGCGCTGATATGGAAGAATGTGCTATGGATGAGAAAGTGTGAGGAAGGTAACAGGCTCTGTGCCCGCAGAGGGGCACAGAGAGAGGCAGGATTAATGTACTTTTACCGTTTTGGCGTTCTTTTGCTTAAACAGGTAGCCCACGCCGAGGATCACGATCCAGACCGGGATGAGATACACAGAGATAGCCATACCCGGCGTCATCAGCATAATCACCAGCACCGCTGCCATAAACAGCAGACAGACATAGTTACCCAGCGGATAGAGCAGGGCAGGGAAGCGCGTTTTGACGCCCTGCTGCTGCTTGGCACGGCGGAACTTGATGTGCGCCAGGCTGATCATGGCCCAGTTGATGACCAGGGCAGAAACCACCAGCGCCATCAGCAGGCCAAAGGCCGATTCCGGTGCCAGGTAGTTGATCAGCACGCACAATGCAGTGACCACGGCTGAAACAATAATGGTGTTCACCGGTACGCCACGCTTGTCGACGTTAAGCAACGCTTTCGGGGCATTGCCCTGCTGGGCGAGGCCAAACAGCATACGGCTGTTGCAGTAAACGCAGCTGTTGTAAACGGAGAGCGCAGCGGTCAAGACAACAACGTTCAGCGCGTTTGCCACAAAGGTGTCACCCAGCTCGTGGAAGATCAGTACGAACGGGCTGGTGTCAGCGGTAACGCGCGTCCACGGCAGCAGCGAGAGCAGCACGGCCAGTGAACCCACATAGAAGATCAGAATACGGTAGATAACCTGATTGGTTGCTTTCGGGATGCTCTGCTCCGGGTTGTCGGCTTCGGCGGCGGTAATGCCCACCAGTTCCAGACCGCCGAAGGAGAACATAATTATCGCCATCATCATCACCAGACCGGTCATGCCGTGCGGCAGGAACCCGCCCTGCTCCCAGAGGTTACGCACGGTGGCTTGTGGACCACCGTTACCGCTGAACAGGAGCCAGCCGCCGAACAGGATCATGGCGACGACGGCAATGACTTTAATAATGGCAAACCAGAACTCCATCTCACCAAACACTTTTACGTTGGTCAGGTTGATGGCGTTAATAATGACAAAGAAGGCTGCAGCGGAAATCCAGGTCGGGACTTCCGGGTACCAGAACTGAATGTATTTACCCACCGCGGTCAGCTCAGCCATCGCCACCAGGACGTACAGCACCCAGTAGTTCCAGCCAGATGCAAACCCGGCGAAGCTTCCCCAGTATTTATAGGCGAAGTGGCTGAATGAACCCGCTACAGGCTCCTCCACGACCATTTCCCCCAGCTGGCGCATAATCAGAAATGCAATAAAGCCGGCAATGGCATAACCCAGAATAATGCCAGGACCCGCAGACTGAATAACGGACGCGCTGCCCAGGAACAGACCCGTGCCAATAGCGCCGCCCAGCGCGATAAGCTGAATATGGCGGTTTTTAAGGCCGCGCTTTAGCTGATCGCTGTGCTGTTGACCTTCCATCATGAAACCTCGTGTGTGTTTGTTATGTTCACGCTCAGGCGTGTGTAATTATGAAATTCCATTTCATGTATTTATTTCTTTACGGTGGAATTGGCCTAAAATACAGGCCATGACTTCCGTTAACGCCAGAATAGTGTTAAGCGCCCGCGAATGCACCTGCTTTATGAAAGGAAGATGACGAGTTGAATAAAAAGAAACCAGTTGTTAATCGACTCGTTTAACCCCTTTTATCTGTGTATAGAATAAAAATGCTCTCTAAGTGGCGCATATTTCATAATTTGGCGAGGTGAATCGGTTCAGATTGAGTATTTTGCGTTTCATTAAAGTTAAAACTGCCTCTTTATGGGTAATGATTTCATTTGGGCAAAGTTACATTTCTGAAACGTTATTTCTGTAAGGTTGTTAAAATGTGCCGGGTTTAATGATTTCAATCAAAACCAATATGGACACAAGGTGAATACTTTGTTACTTTAGCGATACGAACATGAAATTGGTAAGACCAATTTACTCCGGGCAAAAGGCGTAAGACAGGGAATATGGCCTACAGCAAAATTCGCCAACCTAAACTTTCTGATGTGATAGAGCAGCAGCTGGAGTTTTTAATCCTCGAGGGGACACTGCGCCCCGGCGAAAAACTCCCGCCTGAACGCGAGCTGGCAAAACAGTTCGACGTTTCCCGCCCCTCGCTGCGTGAGGCGATCCAACGTCTCGAAGCCAAGGGCCTGCTGCTTCGTCGCCAGGGCGGCGGAACTTTTGTGCAAAACAGCCTGTGGCAGAGCTTCAGCGATCCGCTGGTAGAACTTCTCTCTGACCACCCAGAATCCCAGTTTGACTTGCTTGAGACCCGTCACGCGCTTGAAGGCATCGCGGCTTATTACGCGGCCCTGCGCAGCAATGATGCCGATCGCGACCGTATTCGCGAACTGCATCAAGCCATTGAACGGGCACAGCAGTCCGGCGATTTAGACGCCGAGTCCGATGCCGTTGTCCAGTATCAAATCGCTGTTACCGAAGCAGCCCACAATGTTGTGCTCCTCCATCTGCTACGCTGCATGGAGCCGATGCTGGCCCAGAACGTTCGTCAGAATTTTGAATTGTTGTATGCCCGTCGGGAAATGCTCCCACTGGTAAGCAACCATCGCACCCGAGTATTCGAGGCGATAATGGCCGGGGAGCCGGAGCAGGCGCGTGAAGCGTCGCACCGTCACCTGGCTTTCATTGAGGAAATCTTGCTGGACCGCAGCCGTGAACAGTCGCGTCGCGAACGTTCATTACGCCGCATACAGCAACGAAAGGATTAAGCGCCAGTTTTTTAGAGCGCGGCAACTAAACGCAGAACCTGTCTTATTGTGTTTTCTGGCGAAAATACAATGGGACAGGTTCCAGACAAATCAACGTATTAGATAGATAAGGAATACCCCCATGTCAGAACGTCTCCAAAATGACGTGGATCCGATCGAAACTCGCGACTGGCTACAGGCGATCGAATCGGTCATCCGTGAAGAAGGTGTTGAGCGTGCTCAGTATCTGATTGATCAGCTGCTTTCTGAAGCTCGCAAAGGCGGCGTGAAAGTGGCTGCAGGTGCAGGGGCTAACAACTACGTAAACACGATTGCCGTCGAAGACGAACCGGAATACCCGGGCAATCTGGATCTGGAACGTCGTATCCGTTCTGCAATCCGCTGGAACGCCATCATGACCGTTCTGCGCGCATCCAAGAAAGACCTGGAACTGGGTGGCCACATGGCATCCTTCCAGTCTTCTGCCACCGTTTACGAAGTGTGCTTTAACCACTTCTTCCGTGCGGCCAACGAGAAAGACGGCGGCGACCTGGTGTACTTCCAGGGCCACATCTCTCCGGGCATCTATGCACGTGCCTTCCTGGAAGGTCGTCTGACTGAAGAGCAGATGAACAACTTCCGTCAGGAAGTTCACGGTAAAGGTCTGTCTTCTTACCCGCACCCTAAACTGATGCCTGAATTCTGGCAGTTCCCGACCGTATCCATGGGTCTGGGTCCAATCGGTGCGATCTATCAGGCTAAATTCCTGAAGTATCTGGAACACCGTGGTCTGAAAGACACCTCTGAGCAAACCGTTTACGCCTTCCTGGGCGACGGTGAGATGGATGAGCCAGAATCTAAAGGTGCGATTACCATCGCAACCCGTGAGAAGTTGGACAACCTGTGCTTCATCATCAACTGTAACCTGCAGCGTCTGGATGGTCCGGTAACCGGCAACGGCAAGATCATCAACGAACTGGAAGGCATCTTCGCAGGTGCTGGCTGGAACGTGATTAAAGTCATGTGGGGCGGTCGTTGGGATGAGCTGCTGCGTAAAGACACCAGCGGTAAACTGATCCAGCTGATGAACGAAACCGTTGACGGCGACTACCAGACCTTCAAATCCAAAGACGGTGCCTACGTGCGTGAGCACTTCTTCGGCAAATACCCTGAAACTGCCGCACTGGTTGCAGACTGGACTGATGAGCAGATCTGGGCGCTGAACCGTGGTGGTCACGATCCGAAGAAAGTCTACGCTGCACTGAAAAAAGCGCAGGAAACCAAAGGTAAAGCGACCGTCATCCTGGCCCACACCGTTAAAGGCTACGGCATGGGTGATACCGCTGAAGGTAAAAACATCGCTCACCAGGTTAAGAAAATGAACATGGACGGCGTGCGTTATATCCGCGACCGTTTCAACGTTCCAGTGACCGATGAGCAGGTTGAAAACCTCTCTTACATCACCTTCCCGGAAGGTTCTGAAGAGCACAAGTACCTGCACGAACGTCGTCAGGCGCTGAAAGGCTACCTGCCTGCTCGTCAGCCTAACTTCACCGAGAAACTCGAACTGCCTGCGCTGGAAGACTTCTCTCAGCTGCTGGAAGAGCAGAACAAAGAGATCTCTACCACCATCGCTTTCGTGCGTGCCCTGAACGTGATGCTGAAGAACAAGTCGATCAAAGATCGTCTGGTTCCAATCATCGCCGACGAAGCGCGTACTTTCGGTATGGAAGGTCTGTTCCGTCAGATCGGTATCTACAGCCCGAACGGCCAGCAGTACACCCCGCAGGACCGTGAGCAGGTTGCATACTACAAAGAAGACGAGAAAGGTCAGATCCTGCAGGAAGGTATCAACGAGCTGGGTGCAGGCGCGTCCTGGCTGGCTGCTGCGACCTCTTACAGCACCAACAACCTGCCGATGATCCCGTTCTACATCTACTACTCCATGTTCGGTTTCCAGCGTATCGGTGACCTGTGCTGGCAGGCTGGCGACCAACAGGCTCGCGGCTTCCTGGTCGGTGGTACTTCCGGTCGTACGACTCTGAACGGTGAAGGTCTGCAGCACGAAGATGGTCACAGCCACATTCAGTCTCTGACTATCCCTAACTGTATCTCTTACGACCCGTCTTACGCGTACGAAGTGGCAGTCATCATGCACGACGGTCTGACCCGTATGTACGGTGAAGCGCAAGAGAACATTTACTACTACATCACCACGCTGAACGAAAACTACCACATGCCGGCTATGCCGGAAGGTGCCGAGGAAGGTATCCGTAAAGGTATCTACAAACTCGAAACCCTCGAAGGTAGCAAAGGTAAAGTTCAGCTGCTGGGCTCCGGTTCTATCCTGCGTCACGTTCGTGAAGCGGCTCAGATCCTGGCGAAAGACTACGGTGTGGGTTCCGATGTGTACAGCGTAACCTCCTTCACTGAACTGGCGCGTGATGGCCAGGATTGTGAACGCTGGAACATGCTGCACCCAATGGAAACTCCGCGCGTTCCGTACATCGCTCAGGTGATGAACGATGCACCAGCGGTGGCATCTACTGACTATATGAAACTGTTCGCTGAGCAGGTTCGTACTTACGTACCAGCGGATGATTATCGCGTTCTGGGTACTGACGGCTTCGGTCGTTCTGACAGCCGCGAAAACCTGCGTCACCACTTCGAAGTTGATGCTTCTTACGTGGTTGTAGCAGCCCTGGGCGAACTGGCTAAACGTGGCGAAATCGATAAGAAAGTGGTTGCGGATGCAATTACCAAATTCAACATCGATGCAGAAAAAGTTAACCCGCGTCTGGCGTAAGAGGTAAAAGAATAATGGCTATCGAAATCAATGTACCGGACATCGGAGCTGATGAAGTTGAAATCACCGAGATCCTGGTCAAAGTAGGCGACAAAGTTGAAGCTGAACAGTCGCTGATCACCGTAGAGGGTGACAAAGCCTCTATGGAAGTCCCGTCTCCTCAGGCTGGCATCGTTAAAGAGATCAAAGTCTCTGTTGGCGATAAAACCGAGACCGGCAAACTGATCATGATTTTCGATTCCGCCGACGGTGCAGCTGATGCTGCACCTGCTAAGGCAGAAGAGAAGAAAGAAGCCGCTCCGGCTGCAGCACCTGCTGCTGCGGCAGCGAAAGACGTTAATGTGCCTGACATCGGCGGTGACGAAGTTGAAGTCACTGAAATCCTGGTGAAAGTGGGCGACAAAGTTGAAGCTGAACAGTCCCTGATCACTGTAGAAGGCGACAAAGCCTCTATGGAAGTCCCGGCGCCGTTCGCGGGTACCGTTAAAGAGATCAAGATCAACACCGGTGACAAAGTCTCTACCGGCTCCCTGATCATGGTCTTTGAAGTGGCTGGCGCTGAAGGCGCGGCGGCTCCGGCGAAAGCCGAAGCGGCTCCGGCACAGGCGTCTGCACCAGCAGCGGCTGGCGGTGCGAAAGACGTTAACGTACCGGACATCGGCGGTGACGAAGTTGAAGTGACCGAAGTGATGGTAAAAGTGGGCGACAAAGTTGCCGCTGAACAGTCACTGATCACCGTTGAAGGCGACAAGGCTTCTATGGAAGTCCCTGCGCCGTTCGCCGGTACCGTTAAAGAGATCAAAATCAGCACCGGCGACAAAGTCTCTACCGGTTCTCTGATCATGGTCTTCGAAGTAGAAGGCGCTGCACCTGCGGCCGCTCCGGCTGCCGCTGCTGCTCCAGCTCCGTCTGCTGCACCGGCTCAGGCTGCTAAACCTGCTGCGGCCCCTGCTGCAAAAGCGGAAGGCAAATCTGAGTTCGCTGAAAACGACGCTTACGTCCACGCAACACCGCTGATTCGTCGCCTGGCGCGCGAGTTCGGTGTGAACCTGGCGAAAGTGAAAGGGACCGGTCGTAAAGGTCGTATCCTGCGCGAAGACGTTCAGAGCTACGTGAAAGACGCGGTGAAACGCGCCGAAGCTGCACCTGCTGCAGCCGCTGGCGGCGGTATCCCGGGCATGCTGCCATGGCCAAAAGTGGACTTCAGCAAGTTCGGCGAAATCGAAGAAGTGGAACTGGGCCGTATCCAGAAAATCTCGGGTGCTAACCTGAGCCGTAACTGGGTGATGATCCCGCACGTTACTCACTTCGACAAGACCGATATCACCGATCTGGAAGCGTTCCGTAAACAGCAGAACGCCGAAGCTGAGAAGCGTAAACTGGATGTGAAATTCACCCCAGTGGTCTTCATCATGAAAGCGGTTGCTGCGGCGCTGGAACAGATGCCTCGCTTCAACAGCTCCCTGTCTGAAGATGGCCAGAAGCTGACGCTGAAGAAATACATCAACATCGGTGTTGCGGTTGATACGCCAAATGGTCTGGTTGTTCCGGTCTTCAAAGACGTGAACAAGAAGAGCATTACCGAGCTGTCCCGTGAACTGACCACCATCTCCAAAAAAGCGCGTGATGGTAAGCTGACTGCCGGCGAAATGCAGGGCGGCTGCTTCACTATCTCCAGCATCGGCGGCCTGGGTACTACCCACTTCGCGCCGATTGTGAACGCGCCGGAAGTGGCGATCCTCGGTGTGTCCAAGTCGGCGATGGAGCCGGTGTGGAATGGTAAAGAGTTTGTGCCGCGTCTGATGATGCCAATCTCTCTCTCCTTCGACCACCGCGTGATCGACGGTGCTGATGGTGCGCGTTTCATCACCATCATCAACAACACCCTGAGCGACATTCGCCGCCTGGTGATGTAATCGAAAAGCCGGCCAGTCGGCCGGCTTTTTTCTGGTAACCTCGGCGCGTCAGCAAGGTTACTGCGAAAGCGAGAATTCATGAGCCGTTTGTTGTTTCAAAATTGTTAACAATTTTGTAAAATACGGGCGGATAGAACGACCCGGTGGACGACGGGTATAAATTAAGAGGTCATGATGAGCACAGAAATCAAAACTCAGGTCGTAGTACTTGGGGCAGGCCCGGCAGGTTATTCCGCAGCATTCCGCGCGGCGGATTTAGGTCTGGAAACCGTCATCGTAGAACGTTACAACACCCTTGGCGGTGTTTGTCTGAACGTCGGCTGTATCCCTTCTAAAGCGTTGCTGCACGTAGCGAAAGTTATCGAAGAAGCCAAAGCACTGGCTGAACACGGTATTGTCTTCGGCGAGCCGAAAACTGACATCGACAAAATTCGTACCTGGAAAGAGAAAGTTATCACTCAGCTGACCGGCGGTCTGGCGGGTATGGCCAAAGGCCGTAAAGTGAAAGTGGTAAACGGTCTGGGTAAATTCACCGGCGCGAACACCCTGGAAGTGGAAGGCGAGAACGGTAAAACCGTGATCAACTTCGACAACGCGATCATCGCCGCGGGTTCTCGTCCAATTGAACTGCCGTTCATTCCACATGAAGATCCACGCGTGTGGGACTCTACCGATGCGCTGGAGCTGAAAGAAGTACCTAAGCGCCTGCTGGTTATGGGTGGCGGTATCATCGGTCTGGAAATGGGTACTGTGTACCACGCGCTGGGTTCAGAGATTGACGTGGTTGAAATGTTCGACCAGGTTATCCCGGCTGCAGACAAAGACATCGTTAAAGTCTTCACCAAGCGCATCAGCAAGAAGTTCAACCTGATGCTGGAAACCAAAGTGACTGCCGTTGAAGCGAAAGAAGACGGTATTTACGTTTCCATGGAAGGCAAAAAAGCCCCTGCTGAACCACAGCGTTACGACGCCGTGCTGGTGGCAATCGGCCGTGTGCCGAACGGTAAAAACCTCGACGCGGGCAAAGCTGGCGTGGAAGTGGACGACCGTGGCTTCATCCGCGTTGACAAGCAGCTGCGTACCAACGTGCCGCACATCTTTGCTATCGGCGACATCGTCGGTCAGCCAATGCTGGCGCACAAAGGTGTTCACGAAGGTCACGTTGCCGCGGAAGTTATCGCTGGCATGAAGCACTACTTCGATCCAAAAGTAATCCCATCTATCGCCTACACTGAGCCAGAAGTTGCCTGGGTTGGTCTGACTGAGAAAGAAGCGAAAGAGAAAGGCATCAGCTACGAAACCGCCACCTTCCCGTGGGCTGCTTCTGGCCGTGCTATCGCTTCCGACTGCGCAGACGGTATGACCAAGCTGATCTTCGACAAAGAATCTCACCGTGTGATCGGTGGTGCGATTGTCGGCACCAACGGCGGCGAGCTGCTGGGCGAAATCGGCCTGGCGATCGAAATGGGCTGTGACGCTGAAGACATCGCGCTGACCATCCACGCTCACCCAACTCTGCACGAGTCCGTGGGCCTGGCGGCAGAAGTGTTTGAAGGTAGCATCACCGACCTGCCAAACGCTAAAGCGAAGAAGAAGTAAGTTCTTCCTGAATGCGAAACGCCTCCTCCGGAGGCGTTTTTTTTTGCCTTTAGTCCGGGGCGACAGGCTGCCAGGTTTTATCCGGGCGATAGGCGGTCAATGCCTGCGCTTTCTGGGCTGAATCAGGGCCTAAGTTAGTTTGATACACCCTATCATCCTGATTAATCACGAAGCTCATCACCCCTGTCTGACCGTATACAACCGGCCAGGCTATCATGGCAAAGCCTTTTCCCTCCGGCAAAATGCGGAACCGATATCCATTATAGCCCGCACCGGATGTAGTTGGGCTAAATGCCGGGCCGAGCGGGCTGGGCGCTTCTCCGGGGGCGGCGGGCCAGTAGAGGCCATCCTTCTTCCCCTCTGTGCTGACAATTTTGTCGGCGTAACGTTGAGTGACTGCAAAATAGCGTTGCTGGGCATCTACGTAGGCGTGCAGCGCATCTATCGCGGCCAGTTCATTGCGGCCAATCTCGCGGGTCAGGATCGCTTCTGCCGCCTCTTTGATGTCAAATTGCCAGCCAGAAGCGGTTCTCATCACGGGTATCGGTAATTGCCAGTCGTGGCTCCCCACCATCAGGTGTGCGGTATCGCCGTTGACCACCGTGTTATGACGGACTTTCCAGTCGCGCATGAAGCGATCGACAGCCCCGGGATCGGCCCCTTCCGGCGGTAAGATATCGCGCCAGTTTCCCCCCAGCAGGCTACTCATCGCCTTTTCATTTTGCTCACTGATGGCCGTTGCCAGCGCATCGGTCGCTTGCTCTGGCGTGCTGAAAGATTGCTGCGCCAGCGCGGCGGTCGAAAGCAGGCATATCGCCATTCCGCAGAGTAATTTATTTTTCATGTCGGCTCCCTTAGCGGTGAAGGAATTCACGATGTTCAGCATGTCCGGCTGGCATCTCACGGGGTTGATGTTGGCGAGTCGCCAGTTGTCGGCTCTGCGCACCGCGCTGCTGCTGGGCCTGCCAGTTAGCGGAGCGGCTGTCGTTACCGCTCAGCGCATTGGCGCGGTTCTGGTTGATGCGCTGCTGAACATCACGTTGCTGCCCGGAGTGTGAAACCCGATTTTCGGGGCTGCGTGCCAGGGGCTCGCGGCGCGCATGTTGCGCCGTTTGATGACCGCTGTCGTAGCCACGGTAGTTGTTGCGCCGGGAGATCTGCCTGAGCTGTTCCGTAGACGCCTGGCGCTGCGCGTCCCGGGTGGCTGGTCGCACGGTCTGCGCAAGGGTTTTGCCGGTCGATTTCTCCATCTGGTTCAGGGCTGCCTGACGCTGACCCTCCCTGTTGACCGGTTTTTGCTGTGTCGAACTCAGCCCGGCAGTCGCGTGGGTGGAGTGAAAACGATCGCTGAGCTGGCTGGTAGGATAGGGTATCCCCTCCCGATAGGCCGGATTATGTTGCCAGCGACGGCTGGCGTCCGTCAGGTGCTGTCCGCTGATTTTGTTGAAATTATTAACGTTGATATTGATGTTGTTATCACCGTTGCGGTTATAGCCGCCGTGATGATCCCAGTCATCATCGTGATGATGGTGATCCCAGTCGTCATCCCAGTTGATATTGCTGAAGAGGGCATAGGTGGTCGCCACGCCCAGGCTGAAGCCTAAACCTTTCACCAGGCTGTTAGTGAACTGCTCGCCGGGGGAAGGGGGTAAATAGACCGGCGGATAAGCGCTGTTGGGCCAGGTGCCATACAGAGTGTTGGGATTATAGGTTGGAACATACACGACCTGCGGGTCGGCCGATTCAATCTTAATCACCGTTGGGCTTGCGGTGGGTGTGGCTATCTGGCTGGCGGCCGTTGTCGCCGGGGCCGATTTTGTCACTGTGGTGACTTTTTGCTGTGGTGTCGATTGTAATGCTCCGGCCTGTTGCGCCAGTAAACGCAGGCGTTGCACCGAGTCCATCACATCTTTCGGTTGTGCAAGAAACGCATCGCCCAGGTTTTGTACCCAGGGCGGGTTTTCACCCATCAGGGACATGAGCTGTGGAAATGCCACCAGCGATTTTACTGACGGGTCCCACGGTTGCGCAGCAACGGCCCGAATAGCTGCATCGCCCTGCATTCTGGGATTGTCTTTTGACCATTGCGCCGCCTGCAGGACATTGGTCGGATAGGTCGAGGCCATCAAAATTTGCGACAGCAGGGCATCCGGGTAGAGCGCGATGGGGGCAACCCACTGATCGATCTGCGCGGCTGTGAAGGCTGGCGCAACGACGGGATCGGTGACAGGGGCCGCAGGTTGTGCCGCTGTGGGTTGTGCTGCTGGTGCTGGTGGGGTTGTGCGGCTGTTAACGAACATCGCGCCTGAGGCGGCGAACAGCCCGGCACTGCACAGAAGGACAAGCAGAGGGGGCTTAAAGGGCATCTTCATAATATGACTCCAACGAGACCAGCGCTGTGTCGCGCGGCGTTACGGTTGGCGCGAGTATTATTCACCCGCCTTTTTACTTTTTGACTTTTATTGGTAATGGCCCGGTACATCCGGATAAAGAGTGTGAGTATTTATTACGCATTGATAATGAATGGCAGGGTTATAGGGAAAATCAGATGGCCGCTCTGGCGAGCGGCCAACAGCTAGTTGCCGAGGTTAACAACAAACAGCACCGTGATGTCGGATATGCTCCAGCCACCGTGCAGTGCGGTAAGCAGTAAACCGGTCACAACGATCAGCGCATAAATTCGCATCTCCATTGCGTGCGTTCCCATTCAGGCTACGCGGGTTCATTCTTCACCGGGAAAGGCAGAACCAGGCAAATTGGGGTTTTGCCACGTAGAGGAAGGAACTGCTCCCGGGCCCGGTGACTGGTTGCTACACCAGCGAAGCAGGCCGTGGAAAAGCGTAGTGGATTTAAAGGATGTGAAGAGGAGAAAAACAGCGTTTACATAGGGTTTCATCGAAAACGGGAAGGCGCCGCGCAGAATAAAAAAATCACCTTGCAAGTCGATATGAAGGGGAGCAATATTCTCTGCGTTGGGGTTTTGCCGCAAATCTGCCAGCCCGGTGTGCTACCACCCTAAGGCAACAAATTAACCGCTTTTAGGCGGTTTTTTTGTGCCCTGAACATACCCTCTCTCCCTGCTATACCATTCTTAACGATTCAGCAAAGTATTTAATGTTGCTTTTTTGTAAACAGATTAACACTGTGCAGAAATCCTGCTATGCTGCCCGACGCGGTATCGGGCATTTACCCTACAAACTGCTGTCTCACAGGAGCGTGAAGAGAACGCCGGCCGCATATGACAATGAGAGCGAGGAGAACCGTCGTGCTAGAAGAATACCGTAAGCACGTAGCAGAACGTGCCGCCGAGGGAATTGTACCCAAACCTTTAGATGCAACCCAAATGGCCGCGCTCGTCGAGCTGCTGAAGAATCCGCCTAAGGGCGAAGAAGAATTCCTGTTAGATCTGTTGATCAACCGTGTACCGCCTGGCGTAGATGAAGCTGCCTATGTCAAAGCCGGATTCCTTGCCGCCATTGCTAAAGGCGATGCGACCTCCCCCCTGGTTACTCCTGAAAAAGCGATTGAACTGCTCGGCACCATGCAGGGCGGCTATAACATTCATCCGCTGATTGATGCGCTGGATAACGACACGCTGGCACCGATTGCCGCGAAAGCGCTCTCTTCAACGCTGCTGATGTTCGATAACTTCTACGATGTGGAAGAGAAAGCGAAAGCGGGCAACGTCTACGCGAAGCAGGTGATGCAGTCCTGGGCCGATGCTGAATGGTTCCTGAACCGTCCTGCGCTGGCTGAAAAAATCACCGTTACCGTCTTCAAAGTGACCGGTGAAACTAACACCGATGACCTCTCTCCGGCACCGGATGCGTGGTCTCGCCCGGACATCCCTCTGCACGCCCTGGCGATGCTGAAAAACGCCCGTGAAGGTATCGAGCCGGATCAGCCTGGCAGCGTGGGCCCGATCAAGCAGATCGAAGCCCTGCAGCAGAAAGGTTTCCCGCTGGCCTACGTTGGTGACGTTGTGGGTACCGGTTCTTCCCGTAAATCGGCAACCAACTCCGTGCTGTGGTTCATGGGCGATGATATCCCGCATGTGCCGAACAAACGCGGCGGCGGTCTGTGCCTCGGTGGCAAAATTGCCCCTATCTTCTTTAACACCATGGAAGATGCGGGCGCGCTGCCAATCGAAGTGGATGTTTCTAACCTGAACATGGGCGACGTGATTGACGTTTACCCGTTCAAAGGCGAAGTGCGTAACCACGAAACCAACGAACTGCTGGCCAGCTTCGCGCTGAAAACCGACGTGCTGATTGACGAAGTCCGCGCCGGTGGCCGTATTCCGCTGATCATTGGCCGTGGCCTGACCACCAAAGCGCGTGAAGCGCTCGGTCTGCCGCACAGCGATGTGTTCCGTCAGGCGAAAGACGTGGCTGAAAGCAGCCGTGGTTTCTCTCTGGCGCAGAAAATGGTTGGCCGCGCGTGCGGCGTCGCGGGCGTCCGTCCGGGCGCGTACTGCGAACCGAAGATGACCTCTGTCGGTTCTCAGGATACCACCGGCCCAATGACCCGTGACGAACTGAAAGACCTGGCGTGCCTGGGCTTCTCTTCCGATCTGGTGATGCAGTCCTTCTGCCACACGGCGGCCTATCCGAAGCCGGTTGATGTGACCACGCACCACACGCTGCCAGACTTCATCATGAACCGTGGCGGCGTCTCTCTGCGTCCGGGCGATGGCGTTATCCACTCCTGGCTGAACCGCATGCTGTTGCCAGATACCGTGGGTACCGGCGGTGACTCCCACACCCGTTTCCCAATCGGGATCTCCTTCCCGGCGGGCTCCGGTCTGGTGGCCTTCGCCGCTGCGACCGGCGTTATGCCACTGGATATGCCGGAGTCCGTGCTCGTGCGCTTCAAAGGCAAAATGCAGCCGGGTATCACTCTGCGCGACCTGGTTCACGCCATCCCGCTGTACGCTATCAAACAGGGCCTGCTGACCGTTGAGAAGAAGGGCAAGAAAAACATCTTCTCTGGCCGTATCCTGGAGATCGAAGGTCTGCCGGATCTGAAAGTGGAGCAGGCGTTCGAACTGACCGATGCCTCCGCTGAGCGTTCTGCTGCAGGCTGTACCATCAAGCTGAACCAGGCGCCGATTGAAGAGTATCTGACCTCCAACATCGTCCTGCTGAAGTGGATGATTGCCGAAGGCTATGGCGATCGTCGTACCCTGGAGCGTCGTATTCAGGGCATGGAAAAATGGCTGGCGGATCCGCAGCTGCTGGAAGCTGACGCTGATGCAGAATACGCGGCCGTGATCGACATCGATCTGGCTGATATCAAAGAGCCGATCCTCTGTGCACCGAACGATCCGGACGATGCGCGTCCACTCTCTGCAGTGCAGGGCGAGAAGATCGACGAAGTGTTCATCGGTTCCTGTATGACCAACATCGGCCACTTCCGTGCTGCCGGTAAGCTGCTGGATACCCATAAAGGCCAGCTGCCAACCCGCCTGTGGGTGGCACCGCCAACCCGTATGGACGCGGCTCAGCTGACCGAAGAGGGCTACTATAGCGTGTTTGGTAAGAGCGGTGCGCGTATCGAAATCCCTGGCTGCTCCCTGTGCATGGGTAACCAGGCGCGCGTGGCGGACGGTGCGACGGTGGTCTCCACCTCTACCCGTAACTTCCCGAACCGTTTAGGTACCGGTGCAAACGTCTTCCTGGCCTCCGCGGAGCTGGCGGCGGTTGCGGCGCTGATTGGCAAGCTGCCAACGCCGGAAGAGTACCAGACCTTTGTGGCTCAGGTTGATAAGACGGCTGTTGATACCTATCGCTATCTGAACTTCGATCAGCTCTCTCAGTACACCGAGAAAGCGGACGGGGTTATCTTCCAGACGGCAGTATAAAAGCATCCCCTCACCCCCAGCCCCTCTCCCCGGAGGGGCGAGGGGAGCCCAGTTTCCTCTCCCCTCTGGGGAGAGGGTTGGGTGAGGGGATTTTTTATTTTCATTCCTTCCCGCCTCCACGCTTTTTTTCTTCCTCTCTGCTGCGATAATTACCCTAATGGCTTTGCAGAGGAAAACACCATGGATTACGAATTTCTGCGCGATATCACCGGTGTGGTGAAAGTGCGCATGTCGATGGGCCACGAAGTGGTCGGGCACTGGTTTAATGAAGAAGTGAAAGAGAACCTTGCCCTGCTGGATGAAGTGGAACAGGCGGCACGCACCGTGAAAGGCAGTGAGCGCTCATGGCAACGCGCCGGGCATGAATATACTCTGTGGATGGACGGCGAAGAGGTGATGGTTCGCGCTAATCAACTGGAGTTTTCCGGCGACGAAATGGAAGAGGGGATGAACTACTACGACGAAGAGAGCCTGTCGCTGTGCGGCGTAGAGGATTTCTTGCAGGTTGTGGCCGCTTACCGCGACTTTATGAAACAGAAATAATGGACCGGAGCATCCCTGCTCCCGGTGCCTTTTATACGGCCGGAATATTGCGGCCGTAATAAATCTCGCGCATCTCTTTCCAGAGCAGGTCGGTAATGACCTTACGCTCTTCTTCGCTTAAATCTTCCGGTTTGGTATGGAACATGTAGTGCTTAAGGTCGAAATCCTTTAGCAACATTTTGGTATGGAAGATATTTTCCTGGTAAACGTTCACGTCCACCATGTCGTACAGCGCTTTCATATCTTCGGACATGAAGTTCTGAATCGAGTTTATTTCATGATCGATAAAGTGCTTCATCCCGTTGATATCACGCGTAAAACCACGTACGCGATAATCGACGGTCACAATATCGGATTCAAGTTGATGAATCAGGTAATTCAGCGCTTTTAATGGTGAAATCACCCCGCAGGTCGAGACTTCAATATCTGCGCGGAACGTGCAAAGGCCGCCTTCAGGGTGGCTTTCCGGATAGGTATGTACGCAGATATGGCTTTTATCGAGGTGAGCCACCACCGTTTCAGGTAGCGGACCTGGGTGTTCAGTCTGGTCAATAAGCTTGGGATCGATCGGCTCTTCGCTGACCAGAATGGTCACGCTGGCGCCTTGCGGTTCATAATCCTGGCGTGCAACGTTCAGGATATTGGCGCCGATAATTGAGCAGGTTTCTGACAAGATTTCAGTCAGGCGGTTGGCGTTGTAGAGTTCATCGATATAGGCGATATAACCATCGCGCTCTTCCGCTGTCTTTGCATAGCAGATATCGTAGATACAAAAACTCAGGCTTTTGGTCAGGTTGTTAAAGCCATGCAGTTTAAGCTTTTTCAATTTAGCTCACCCCCTTAGATGTCAGTGCGTCTTTCAGATATTGTGGTAGTGCGAATGCTGCGGTATGAACCGCGGGATTATAGTAGCGGCAGGTCAGATTAGCCTGATGGAAGCGCGCCTGGATAATTTCAGTGGAGAGGTGGCGCAGGGCTTCGTTATCCGTGGCCCAGGCAAACGTCATCACGCCGCCGTAGTAGGTCGGAATCGCCGCCTGGTAGAAGCTCACATCGCTAAAGTAGTTGCTCAATTTGCGGTGGCTATCGAGGGCTTCGTCCTGCTGCAGGAAGCAGACGCCATTCTGGGCAACAAAGATGCCGCCCGGTTTCAGGCAGCGCTTGCAGCCCTCATAAAATGCTGAGGTAAACAGGCTCTCACCGGGGCCGATAGGGTCGGTACAGTCGGAGATGATCACGTCAAAGGTCTGCGTGGTCTGATTAACAAAGTTAACCCCATCATCGATGACAAGGTTAAACCGCGGATCGTCGTAGCTGCCCGCGTTGTGGTTGGGTAAATACTGGCGACAGAAGGAGACCACGCCGGCATCAATTTCCACCATGGTGATGCTTTCAATCGACTTATGACGCGAGACTTCACGCAGCATCGCGCCGTCGCCGCCGCCGATGATCAGAACATGTTTGGCGTGGCCGTGAGCCAACAGCGGGACGTGGGTCATCATTTCGTGATAGATGAATTCATCACGTTCGGTGGTTTGTACAACGCCATCCAGCGCCATCACGCGGCCAAAAGCCGTGTTCTCGAAGATAATCAGATCCTGATGATCGGTCTTTTCATGATACAGCACGTTATCAACGGCAAAGTACTGCCCAAAGTGATCGTGCAGCGTTTCATGCCACAGCGCATTTTTGGTCATTGGTGATACCTCCTTTGTTAACACCCGAGAAAACCAGGCGCAACATCATAGCTAACAACCCCGGGGGTTGCACGGCCATAATTTCAACAAGGAGGCGTCAGAAAGGTTACTTTACGTAGGCAAGAAGACTCAACGAGTCGCGGGCCAGCGCTTTGCATTTTTTCGCGGTAGGAATGCCGATGCCGCTGAGATCGCGGTAGCTATCTTCACCGAGCGCCTTCATGTCAAAGCTATCGTAGTTGCTGAGATCCCACTGGTTTTGCTGGGCAAAAAAGACTAAAGCACGACGAATCTGTCCGTTGGGTAAATTCTGGTAGCCGCAATCGTTTTTCAGAAACACAAACACTGCCGTCAGATCCGCCATATCTTCGGCTTCATTTTCACTCAGCGCATAGCTATTTGCGCAACTAATCATAAGGCTGCTGAACAGAATTGTGCGGAAAAACGTCTTCATTGCTTCTACCAATACGTCACGGAAATTCAACGTTAGCACACTTCCCGCCGGTGCGACGATCTTTATTCTGTCTGCACTTATTGACCTTCCGCTAAGGGGAGGGTTTATGCTCTGATACCCGTCTGCTGGAATTAAGGAAATGAACATGCAACGCCGTGATTTTTTAAAATATTCTGCTGCGCTGGGTGTCGCCAGCGCGCTTCCGATCTGGAGTCGTGCGGTATTTGCCGCCGACAGGCCCGCTTTGCCTATCCCTGACTTAATCGCTCCCGATGCACGAAATCAAATCCGTCTGGTCGTCCAGCAGGGGAAAACCACCTTTGGCCCACATCAGGCCACCACATGGGGCTATAACGGTAATCTGCTCGGCCCGGCTCTCCAGCTGCGCCAGGGTAAAGCTGTTACCGTTAATATTCACAATACCCTCGCTCAGGAGACCACGCTTCACTGGCACGGACTGGAGGTGCCCGGCGAGGTGGATGGTGGGCCGCAGGGGGTTATCAAACCAGGCGGTCAGCGCACGGTCTCTTTTACGCCGCAACAGCGTGCGGCAACCTGCTGGTTTCACCCCCATCAGCACGGCAAAACCGGCCATCAGGTGGCGATGGGATTAGCCGGGCTGGTGCTGATTGAAGACGATGAAAGCCGATTGCTGCGTCTGCCGAAGCAGTGGGGCATTGATGATGTGCCAGTGATTGTGCAGGACAAGAAGTTTACCGCCGACGGGCAGATCGATTATCAGCTCGACGTGATGAGCGCAGCCGTAGGCTGGTTTGGCGACACGCTGTTAACCAACGGTGCGGTTTATCCTCAGCACAGCGCACCCAAAGGCTGGCTGCGTCTGCGCCTGCTCAACGGGTGTAACGCCCGCTCCCTCAACTTTGCTACCAGCGACAAGCGCCCGCTGTATGTGGTGGCGAGCGACGGCGGTCTGCTGCCGGAGCCGGTTAAGGTAAGCGAGCTGCCGATGCTGATGGGCGAGCGCTTTGAGGTGTTGGTGGATATCAGCGACGGTAAGGCATTTGACCTGGTGACCCTGCCGGTCAGCCAGATGGGGATGGCCGTTGCGCCATTTGATAAGCCGCATCCGGTATTGCGCGTCCAGCCGCTCCTGGTGGCGGCCTCCGGCACGCTACCCGATAAACTGGCTAGCCTGCCGGCGTTACCCGCTCTGGAGGGGCTTACAGAGCGTAAGCTGCACCTTTCGATGGACCCGATGCTCGATATGATGGGCATGCAGGCCCTGATGAAGCGCTATGGCCATCAGGCAATGTCCGGTATGCAGCACGGGCAGATGGAAGGCCATATGAATATGGATCACGGCAAGATGGGCGGCATGAACCACGGCGGGCATGGATTCGATTTGCACAATGCCAATATGATCAACGGCAAAGCTTTCGATATGAACACCCCGATGTTCGCGGCGACCAAAGGGCAGTATGAACGCTGGTTCATCTCCGGCGAGGGGGACATGATGCTGCACCCGTTCCACATCCACGGTACCCAGTTCCGCATTCTCTCGGAAAACGGCAACGCGCCTGCCGCGCATCGTTCAGGCTGGAAAGATACCGTGAAGGTAGAAGGGGGCGTGAGCGAGGTGCTGGTGAAGTTTGATCACGATGCACCGAAGGCGTTTGCTTATATGGCGCACTGTCATCTGCTGGAACATGAAGATACGGGAATGATGCTGGGGTTCACGGTTTAGCTCTGAGCTGACTGATGCCCTCACCCTGGCCCTCTCCCATGGGGAGAGGGGACAAACACTAAAAACGGCAACCGAGGTTGCCGTTTTGCTTTTACTTTGTGTCGTCCGGCAGAGCATAAGCAACAATGTAGTCGCCCATCTTCGTACCAAACGAACCGTGACCACCTGCAGAGATGACAACATACTGCTTGCCATTCACTTCATAGGTCATCGGCGTGGCTTGTCCACCCGCTGGCAGACGGCCTTGCCACAGCTTCTCACCGTTGGTCATGTTGTACGCACGCAGGTAGTTATCTGCGGTTGCGGCAATGAACAGCACGTTACCGGCGGTAGAGATTGGGCCACCCAGCATTGGCATACCCATATTGAACGGCACAGGAACCGGCATCGGGAACGGCATGCTGTCCTGCGGCGTACCAATACGTTTTTTCCAGACAACCTGATTGGTTTTCAGATCCAGCGCAGAGATGTAACCCCAGGCAGGCTGTTTACACGGCAGGCCAAACGGAGAGAGGAACGGGTTCAGCGTCACGCCATACGGCACGCCATACTGCGGCTGAATACCGGCTTCGGTACCGCTGCCTTTCGCATCTTTCGGCTGCTCCATTGGGTTGCCCGGGCCGCGCGGAATCAGTTTCGAGACAAACGGCAGCGCCATCGGGTTAGCAATTGCCACCTGACGGTTAGGGTCAACGGAGATCCCGCCCCATTCAAACATCCCCAGGTTACCCGGGAAGACCAGCGTGCCCTGTTCAGACGGCGGAGTGAAGATACCTTCATAGCGCAGCTGATGGAACATCACGCGGCACACCAGCTGGTCAAACATGGTGGCACCCCACATGTCTGCACCGCTGAGGTCTTTCTTCGGACGGAAGCTCAGGTCAGAGAACGGCTGCGTTTTGCTGACGTAGTCGCCTTTGGCTGCGCCCTGTGGAACCGGTTTTTCCGGAGCAGGGACGACCAGCTTACCGTTGCTGCGATCCAGCACGAAGATGTTGCCGGTTTTCGCCGGAGCGTAGATCACCGGAACGGTTTTACCGTTAACGGTAATGTCCGCCAGCGTCGGCTGGGACGGCATATCCATATCCCACAGATCGTGGTGAACGGTCTGATAGCTCCACGCCAGCTTACCGGTGGTCGCGTTCAGCGCCACGATGGCGCTCGCGTAGCGCTCTTGCTCCGGCGTACGATTGCCGCCCCAGATATCCGGCGTGGACACGCCCATTGGCAGGTAGACCAGGTCCAGCTTCGCGTCATACGCGGCAGGGGCCCAGGAGTTTGGCGAGTTAAAGGTAAAGGTGTGTTCGTCTGATGGGATCGCGTTTGGATCTTTCGCGCCCGGGTCGAAGGCCCACAGCAGTTTACCGGTATTCACGTCAAAACCACGGATAACGCCCGAGGTTTCGCGGGTAGAGAAGTTATCCGTTACCGAACCGGCAATCACGATGGTTTTATCGGTGATGATTGGTGGAGAGGTCGGCTCATACAGACCCGGCGTGGTATCCGGCATGTTGGTCTGCAGATTCAGGATACCCTTGTTAGCGAAGGTTTCGCACAGCTTGCCCGTTTCGGCGTTGATGGCAAACAGACGACCATCGTTGACCGGCAGCATAATGCGGCGCGGACAGTCGGCAATGACTTCCGGGCTGGCATTATCGGCACGCGCTTCGTGGTAAGAGACACCGCGGCAGGTAACGTGCTGGAACGACGGGTTGGAGTTCAGCTGTGGATCGAAGTGCCATTTCTCTTTACCGGTGGCCGCGTCGAGCGCGAACAGACGCTGGTGCGCCGTACACAGGTAGAGCATGTTGCCCACTTTGATTGGCGTCACTTCGTTGGTCAGCTCGCCCGGATCGTTAGGCATTTTCAGGTCGCCAGTACGGAAGACCCAGGCTTCTTTCAGATCTTTAACGTTATCGGCGTTGATCTGTTTTAACGGAGAGTAACGCTGACCTTCCTGGTTACGCCCGTAGGCCGGCCAGTCGCCATCAGCCACCTGCGAAATCGCTGCGGCAGGCGTCGATTCGCTGCTCAGGGTGCCTTTGACTTCCTGCGGATCGTTAAAACCCGCCCATGTCAGGATGCCACCGCTGATTAACAGCGCCACGACCAGCGCCGCAACGGCACCGCTGGACGGCACCCAAAGACGGCGCCAGACGAATGGCAGGATCAGCCAGATGCCAAAGAAGACCAGGATGTCACTGCGCGGGGTCAGTGCCCAGAAATCGAAACCGACTTCCCAGACGCCCCAAATCATTGTTGCAAGGAGCAGGGCGGCATACAGCCACAGTGCTGATTGCTTTCTACGCCACAGCAGGACGGTGACGCCAACCATAACCAGACCCGCGATCGGGTAGTACCAGGAGCCGCCAATTGCGACCAGCCAGACGCCACCGATTAACAGATACAGCGCGCAGAAAGCTGCGAACACCGCCGTTAATGTCACCAGTAGACGGGGCTGTTGAGATTTTGTTTCAGCCATAGAAAATGTACTCGTCAGTTTTGTTAATTATTTGCTAGCAATTAATTATAGGTATTAACAAGTGTGATCGGAATCACAAATTTTGCTTTTTATATCTCATGCGCCAGGGCTATCCATTTGCTGTTATAATGGCCCGCTTGTGAATCGATGACGGACGCAGGTTCATCCGCATTGAGAGATGTGTTTTACAATCAAACGGTTAGTAATATGAAACATACTGTTGAAGTGATGATCCCGGAAGCGGAGATCAAAGCGCGTATCGCCGAGCTGGGCCGTGAAATTACCGCGCATTATAAAGACAGCGGTTCTGATATGGTGCTGGTGGGGCTGTTACGCGGTTCCTTCATGTTTATGGCCGACCTGTGCCGTGAAGTCCAGGTATCCCATGAAGTCGATTTTATGACCGCCTCCAGCTATGGCAGCGGCATGTCGACAACCCGCGATGTGAAAATCCTCAAAGATCTGGATGAGGATATTCGCGGTAAAGATGTACTGATCGTTGAGGACATCATCGACTCTGGCAACACGCTCTCCAAAGTGCGCGAAATCCTGAGCCTGCGTGGGCCGAAATCCCTCGCCATCTGTACCCTGCTGGATAAACCGACCCGTCGTGAAGTGGACGTGCCGGTAGAGTATATCGGTTTCTCTATCCCGGATGAGTTCGTTGTGGGCTACGGTATCGACTACGCTCAGCGTTATCGCCATCTGCCTTACATCGGCAAAGTGGTGCTACTGGACGAGTGATCGGCTGGATGAGATCCGTAAGAGACAAACGGCAACACTGAGGTTGCCGTTTTGTTTTTCGGGCGCTTACTTGTGATTAACGTGCTTCTGTCTCAGGTTGGCAATCCCGGAACGATAGCGTTGCTCCAGCGTCTCGCGGTTGGTGGCGGTCACTTCCAGATTGCGCAGCAAGCCATCATGAATTCCGTACGCCAGGCCGTGAATGGTCACCTTTTGCCCGCGCTTCCACGCTGACTGCATGATTGTTGAGTGGCCCAGGTTGTACACCTGCTCCATGACGTTGAGTTCACACAGGGTATCGAGGCGGCGCTCCTGCGGCATTTCTCCCAGCAGTGAGCTATGTTTGAACCAGATATCGCGGATGTGCAGCAGCCAGTTGTCAATCAGCCCCAGTTCCGTGTTTTCAACCGCCGCCTGAACGCCGCCGCAGCCGTAGTGGCCACAGATAATGATATGTTCGACTTCCAGAACATCGACGGCATATTGCACGACAGAGAGACAGTTAAGGTCGGTATGGATGACCAGGTTGGCGACGTTACGGTGGACAAAAAGTTCGCCGGGTTCAAGGCCGGTGAGCCGCTCAGCAGGAACGCGGCTGTCAGAACACCCTATCCATAAAAAGCGCGGTTTCTGCGCCTGCGCCAGCGTTTCGAAAAAGCCGGGATCCTCTTCCACCAGCATTTTTGACCATAGTGCATTATTGCTGATGAGTGTATCTATGTCTTTCATGGCGGTTAACGGCCTGTAACCAAGTGAGTGCGTTGCGCTAATATAGGGCAACGTGATTTTTTTTAAAACCACACTCGATGTGAAAGAACTTAAGGTAAGTCTAATCCATGACGATTGCACTGGAGCTTGAACAGCTTAAGAAAACCTATCCCGGCGGCGTTCAGGCGCTCCGTGGTATAGATCTGAAGGTGGAGGCCGGTGATTTTTACGCGCTTCTGGGGCCTAACGGGGCAGGAAAATCCACCACTATCGGCATTATCAGCTCACTGGTTAATAAAACCTCTGGCCGGGTCAGCGTCTTCGGCTACGACCTGGAAAAAGATGTCGTCAATGCCAAGCGTCAACTGGGGTTGGTGCCGCAGGAGTTCAACTTCAACCCGTTCGAGACCGTACAGCAGATCGTCGTAAACCAGGCGGGCTATTACGGGGTTGAGCGCAAAGATGCCGTTGAGCGTAGCGAAAAATACCTGAAACAGCTCGACCTGTGGGAAAAGCGCAATGAGCGTGCACGGATGCTCTCCGGCGGTATGAAGCGCCGTCTGATGATTGCCCGTGCGCTGATGCACGAGCCAAAGCTGCTGATACTTGATGAACCGACCGCGGGTGTCGATATCGAGCTGCGTCGTTCCATGTGGGGGTTCCTGAAAGATCTGAACGACAAAGGCACCACCATTATTCTGACAACTCACTACCTCGAAGAGGCGGAGATGCTGTGCCGTAATATCGGCATCATTCAGCATGGCGAGCTGGTGGAAAACACCTCCATGAAAAATCTGCTCTCAAAGCTGAAGTCAGAGACCTTTATTCTCGATCTGGCGGCGAAAAGCGCGCTGCCGAAGCTGGAAGGCTATCAATACCGGCTGGTGGATACGTCCACGCTTGAAGTGGAAGTTCTGCGTGAGCAGGGAATTAATAGCGTATTTAGTCAACTGAGTGCTCAGGGAATTCAGGTGTTGAGTATGCGTAACAAAGCCAACCGACTGGAAGAGCTGTTCGTCTCGCTGGTCCATCAGAAACAAGGAGAAAGCGCATGATGCAGCTTTACTGGGTGGCGCTGAAGAGTATCTGGGCCAAAGAGATCAATCGCTTTATGCGTATCTGGATCCAGACGCTGGTGCCGCCGGTGATCACCATGACCCTCTATTTCATCATCTTCGGCAATCTGATTGGGTCGCGAATTGGTGAGATGCACGGCTTTACTTACATGCAGTTCATCGTGCCAGGTTTGATTATGATGGCGGTGATCACCAACGCCTACGCCAACGTGGCATCGTCGTTCTTCAGCGCCAAGTTCCAGCGCAACATTGAAGAGTTGCTGGTGGCACCGGTACCGACGCATGTGATCATCGCCGGTTACGTAGGGGGCGGGGTAGCGCGTGGCTTGTGCGTAGGGGTATTGGTAACAGCAATTTCACTGTTCTTTGTGCCGTTCCAGGTACACTCCTGGCTGTTTGTCGGGCTGACGCTGCTGTTAACGGCAGTACTCTTCTCGCTGGCAGGCCTGCTCAATGCTGTCTTTGCGAAAACCTTTGATGATATCAGCCTGATCCCCACGTTCGTGCTGACGCCGCTGACCTACCTCGGCGGGGTATTCTACTCGCTGACGCTGCTGCCGCCGTTCTGGCAGGCGCTGTCACACCTGAACCCCATCGTCTACATGATTAGCGGTTTCCGTTTCGGTTTCCTTGGCATCTCTGATGTGCCGTTGGTGACGACAGTGGGCGTGCTGGCGATCTTTATCGTGGCGTTTTATCTGCTCTGCTACACCCTGATTCAACGGGGACGCGGCCTGCGTACCTAACCTTCCTGCCCGGCGGCGCCCGCCGCCGGGTCATGAGATACGGTTTTTTGACGGTCATCACCCCTGCAAATCCCGGCTCCCGCTACACTACGCCTCTGCAAAAGGAGAATTGTATGCTGGGTTGGGTAATCACATGCCATGATGAACAAGGGCAGGCGCTCCTGGATCAACTGACGGCCAGCTTTGGACCGCTGGTACAGTGCCAGGTGGTCAACTTCTGGCGTGGTCTGAGCACTAACATGCTGAGCCGCATGATGTGCGATGCGCTACACCATACCGACAGCGGAGAGGGTGTCATCTTCCTGACCGATATCACCGGCGCCGCGCCGTATCGCGCAGCGGCACTGCTCAGCCATAAACACCGCAACTGTGAAGTGATCACCGGGATCAGCTATCCGCTTCTGGAGGCGATGTATCCACTGCGTGAATCCCTGGACAGTGCGACCTTTCGCGATCGCATCGTGGCCCAGGGTGCGCCGCTTGTTAGCAGCCTCTGGCATCAGCAGCAAAAAAATCCCCCCTTTGTCCTGCTAAACGACCCGTACAAACATTAATCATTGGTATCAGCGTCGCTTTTGTTACAATGACGCCAGTTTTTAGCTCCCGATTAAGCTCTTATGTTCTCGCGAATTGTTCTTCTGTTATTGCTGCTGCTCTCAGGTGGCGCGACCGCCAGCCTGTTAAGCCAGCAAGGGCTTCCCACCCGCTATATGCAAACCACCGAAGATGCGGCGATTTGGGCGCAGGTCGGCAACGGGGTGATTAACGTCGGCAATATTCGCGCCGGACAGATTCTGGCCGTCGTGCCTACCGCGGCCGATTACTTTGAATTCCGCTTTGGCTTCGGCACCGGTTTTATTGATAAAGGCCATCTGGAAGAGGTGCAGGGGAAGCAGCGCGTAGAAGACAGCCTCGGCGATCTGAATAAACCCCTCAGTAATCAGAATCTGATCACCTGGAAAGACACCCCGGTTTATAATGCGCCAAATGCCGGCAGCGCCCCCTTTGGCACTCTGGCAAATAACCTGCGTTATCCCATTCAGAGCAAGCTGAAAGATCGTTTAAACCAGACCTGGTTCCAGATTCGTATCGGTAATCGCCTCGCGTGGGTCAGTAGCCTGGATGCGCAGGAAGATAACGGCCTGCCGGTACTCACTTATCACCACATTTTGCGTGATGAAGAGAACACCCGTTTTCGCCATACCTCCACCACGACCAGCGTACGTGCGTTTAATAACCAGATGGCGTGGCTGCGCGATCAGGGCTACACCACGCTGAACCTCTATCAGTTGGAAGGGTATGTCCGTAACAAGATTAACCTGCCCGCGAAGGCAGTAGTGATTACGTTTGACGACGGTTTAAAATCGGTGAGTCGCTATGCTTACCCCATTCTGAAAGCGTACGGGTTCAACGCCACCGCGTTTATTATCTCGTCGCGTATTAAACGCCATCCGCAGAAGTGGGATCCCAAAGCGCTGCAGTTTATGAGCCTCTCCGAGCTACGTGAAATTCAGTCGGTGTTTGATTTCCAGTCACATACCCATTTTCTGCATCGGGTAGATGGCTATCATCATCCGATTCTGCTGAGCCGCAGTTACCATAATATTGTGATGGACTTTAAACACTCACGGCGGGCACTGGCGCAGTTCAACCCGCACGTGCTGTACCTCTCGTATCCGTTTGGTGGTTATAACGATAAAGCGGTGAAGGCGGCGAACGACGCCGGTTTTCATCTGGCGGTGACAACGGTGAAAGGGAAGGTGAAGCCGGGGGATAATCCGTTTTTACTCAAACGGTTATATATTCTCAGGACGGACTCTCTGGAGACGATGTCGCGGCTGATCAGCAATCAGCCGCAGGGGTAATACTCAGGCAACCTGGACCGGGATGGCCTTCGCGGTACGTTTCATTTCGTTGTCGCCTTCGAAATAGGCGACTTTTGGCTGCCAGCGGCGCGCTTCTTCATCGGACATCATGACAAAGCTGGCGATAATGACAATATCACCGACGTTAGCGCAGTGCGCAGCGGCACCGTTAACGGAGATGATTTTAGACCCCCGTTCAGCCGCAATGGCATAGGTGGAGAAACGGTTGCCGTTGCTCACGTTCCAGATATCAATGGCTTCGTTTTCAAGAATACCCGCCGCGTCGAGAAAATCCTGATCGATCGCGCAGGAGCCTTCATAGTGCAGGTCGGCCTGGGTGACTTTGACACGGTGCAGCTTACCTTGCAGCATTTTGCGAATCATTACGTTTACCTTTACTCTCTGTCGTAACCCGCCGATCAATAAGCGGGAGGGGTAACTAATCCGTTAGCTCTCTATCGGCTCAGCCATTACTGAGCCAGTTCAACTACTGTGTTATCAATCAGCCGCGCCTGACCCAGCCAGGCGGCAACCAGAATGACTGCGCGTTTGCTGGTTGTCGAAAGCGCCAACAGCGTATCGGCATCCCGAATCTGGATATCATCCGCGCGAAAGCCCTTGTCATTCAATGCCTGCTCAGCGATGGCAATAATCTCTTCGCTGCTCAATGCTTTTTGCTGCAGCTGCTCGACCATGTCGCTCATAACTTTATACAGACCCGGTGCCAGTTTGCGCTGGTCTGCGGTGAGGTAACCATTGCGTGAACTCAGGGCCAGGCCATCTTTCGCGCGCACAATTGGCACGCCGACAATCTCGATGTCGTAACCCAGATCCTCAACCATCTTGCGAATCAGCGCCAGCTGCTGGAAATCTTTCTCACCAAAGCAGGCGATATCCGGCTGGACCAGATTGAATAGCTTACTGACGACGGTAGAGACCCCGCGGAAGTGGCCAGGGCGGCTGGCACCTTCGAGCATTGTGGAGATGCCAGGGACGTCGACGTAGGTGGTCTCCTCGGTCCCTTTCGGCCAGACTTCGTTCGGTGCCGGGGCGAAGACCAAATCAACGTGACGCTTATTCAGCTTCTCGCAATCCTCCTGCAACGTACGCGGATACCGCGCCAGGTCGTCGACGCGGTCAAACTGCATCGGGTTCACGAAGATACTCACCACCACCACATCGGCGCGGGCTTTGGCTTCGTCTACCAGCTTCATATGCCCGTCGTGCAGGTTGCCCATTGTAGGCACCAGCGCGATACGTTTACCTTCCTGACGCAGACGACGGATGTGCTGACGGAGCAGCGGCAGGGTTTCAATGATTAGCACAACGAGACTCCTTAATGGAAACTGTGTTCTTCAGCCGGGTAAACACCGGATTCAACCTCGGTAATATACTGCCTGACTGCGGCGCGCATGTCGCCCGCTTCACTGAGGAAATTCTTTGCAAATTTTGGAATGTGACCGCCGGTAATACCGAAGGCGTCGTGCATCACCAGGATCTGGCCGTCGGTCACATTGCCCGCGCCAATCCCGATAACGGGGATAGAGAGCGCATCGGTAATACGTTTCGCCAGTTCAACCGGCACGCATTCAAGTACCAGCAGCTGTGCGCCCGCGGCTTCGATGGCCTTCGCGTCGTCGAACAACGTCTGGGCTGCGTCGCCGCGCCCCTGCACTTTATAGCCGCCAAAGATATTGACCGACTGCGGCGTAAGCCCCAGATGACCACAGACAGGTACGGCACGGTCGGTGAGCATTTTGATGGTATCGATAAGCCAGGCACCACCTTCAATTTTGACCATATTCGCCCCGGCACGCATCACGGTTGCTGCGTTTTCAAAGGCCTGCTCCGGCGTCGCATAAGCCATAAACGGCAGGTCAGAGAGCAGCAAGCAAGCCGGAGCACCACGGCGCACGGCGCGTGTGTGATAAGCAATATCTTCAACCGTTACCGGCAGAGTTGAATCATGTCCCTGGACCGTCATCCCTAACGAATCGCCCACCAGCATGACGTTGATGCCCTCTTCGGCGAAGAGTTTGGCGAAGCTGTAGTCATAGGCGGTGATGGTCGCGAAGCGCTGCTTTTCCTGTTTGCATTTCTGCAATGCGGAGATGGTGGTTGGTTTCATACTGTTTCCTGATAGCCCAAAGCAAATCTTTGCGCATTCTAACAGTAAGATTCGGGGGAACAATGATTTTAGCTAAGCGATTAACCATAAATTATCTATGGTTAATCGACGAAGAAAGACGGCTACCAGCGTGCCGGTTTTTCGGCGTTCAGCCGTTGCAGCAGGGCGGTAAGGGACTCACCGTCCGGAAAGGTTAACTGCGGGGCGATTTCAGCCAGCGGCCAGAGCATAAACCCGCGATTTTTCATATCGTAATGCGGCACGGTCAGGCGTTCGGTGGCGATCACCGCATCCCCAAACAGCATGATATCAAGATCCAGGGAGCGGGGTCCCCAGCGTTCGGCTTTACGCACGCGGCCTTGCTGTAACTCAATGCGCTGGGTGTGGTCGAGCAACGCGTCGGGGCTGAGCGCGGTCTCCAGCGCAACAGCGGCATTGAGGTAATCGGGCTGATCCTGCGGGCCAAGCGGAGGTGTACGGTAGAAAGCGGAAAGGGCGACAATACGACTTTGCGGGATGTCGCCCAGCGCCTGAACGGCAGCATTAACCTGCTCCAGCGGAGAGGCCAGATTGCTGCCGATAGCGATATACGCCAGGGTCATGCTGCCCCTTCGCGACGCGGAGCACGCTTACGCGGACGGCGATGACGGCGGCGGGGTTCCGGATCGTCACCCAGGTCGGTCAACATATCTTTCTGCTCCGGCGGCGCAGAGACCTGAAACTCACCCCACCACTGCGCCAGACGCTGCAGCTCGTGGTTATTCTCAGCCTCGGCACGCAGGGCCAGCAGATCGTAAGCCGCGCGGAATTTTGGATGTTCCATCAGCTTCCAGGCGCGTTTACCCTGGCGGCGTGACATACGCAGCTGGAGCTGCCAGATATCACGGATAAGGGTGGTAATGCGTTTTGGAATGGCCAGCGAACGGCAGGCTTCGTCCAGCACGTCGTTCGTTGCCAGCGCAAAGGCGTCGTAATAGGCGAGACCGCTCTCCTGCGCAATTTTCTGCGCCGTTTCCAGCAACGGATACCAGAACATCGCCGCAAAGAGGAAGGCCGGGTTAACGCGCATATCGCTGTGAATGCGGGTGTCGGTATTCTTCAGCACCTGATTGATGATGCGCTCCATGGCGCTATCACCCTGCTCGGTGAAGTTGCGGGTAATGATCGGGAACAGCGGCTGGAACAGGCTGTATTCACGCAGCAGCTTATAGGTTTCGAAGCCGTAGCCTGCCTGCAGCAGTTTCAATGCCTCTTCAAACAGACGTGCCGGCGGCACATCGTTGATAAGCGTCGCCAGACGTGGGATCGGCTCGGCGGTTTCCGGGCTGATACGCATTCCGAGCTTAGCGGCGAAACGTACCGCGCGCAGCATGCGCACCGGATCTTCTCGATAGCGGGTTTCAGGATTGCCGATCAGGCGAATCATTCCCTCTTTCAGATCCTGCATACCGCCGACGTAATCGCGAACGGTAAAGTCCGCCACGCTGTAGTAAAGGCTGTTGATGGTAAAGTCGCGGCGCTGGGCATCTTCTTCGATATTGCCGAAGATATTGTCACGCAGCAGCATACCGTTCTGGCCGCGCTGGGAGGTCGTGCGGTCAGTTGGCGTGCCTTCGTGGTGCCCACGGAAAGTGGCGACTTCAATGATTTCTGGCCCAAACATAACGTGGGCGAGACGGAAGCGACGACCTACCAGCCGGCAGTTACGGAATAATTTACGCACCTGCTCCGGCGTGGCACTGGTGGTCACGTCGAAATCTTTTGGTTTTTTGCCAAGCAGCAGATCGCGCACGCCACCCCCTACGAGATAAGCTTCGTAACCCGCTTTATTCAGGCGATAAAGTACCTTGAGGGCATTTTCACTGATATCTTTGCGGGAAATAGCATGCTGCTCGCGCGGAATAACCGACATAGAGTGTTGAGCAATGACGTCGTCCGCCATGCTCTCATCGCGGCTTAGCACCTTACGGCAAAAATTAGCGACTCGGGTAAAAATAGTGCACCTCGGTAGTGTGTGTGTCAGGCTTCAGGACAAAAAAATAGCGGCTAATCATAGCTCAGCGAGACGCGTTTGAGAATGCTGGATTTTCGGCACGCTATTTAGCGTCCAGCCTGCAATGGCTTTTTGCAGCAATTCTTCGGTTCGCAAATCCTGCCACTCATGTGTTACATCCTGGTTGAGAAATTGTAAAGCATTGATAAGCACAGGGCGAGGATCGCCTTTCGGCAATGCCGGGGCATGGTTCTGCTTTGATAACTTTAACCCTTCGCGATTCAATGCTAACGGCAGATGGACATAATCAGGGATCGCCCAGCCGAACTGCTGATAGAGCGAAATCTGGCGCACGGTGGGTTCAATCAGATCGGCACCGCGCACAATTTCCGTCACCCCCTGGAAATGATCATCGACCACCACCGCCAGGTTATAAGCAAACAACCCGTCACGACGATGTACGATAAAATCTTCGCGCGCCAGCCGCGCGTCTGCGTGGATTTCGCCAAGCAGACCATCATGAAACTGGGTCACAGGGTGGTGCTGCATTAATCGAACGGCAGCGTTTTCGGGGCCATTATTCAGGGTACGACAATGGCCATCATACACGCCGCCCACGCTCTGAATACGGGCGCGGGTGCAGGTGCAATAGTATGAAAAACCTTGCTCGCGTAGCCAGGCCAGGCGTTCACGGTAGGCTTCATGGCGCTGAGATTGCCAAAGGATGTCGCCATCCCAGTGCAGGCCGTAATGTTCCAGCTGACGCAGAATGGTCTCTGCCGCACCGGGAACTTCACGCGGGGGGTCGATATCTTCAATACGCACACGCCAGATACCGCGGCGGGCTCGCGCTTGCAGATAGCTGCCGAGGGCAGCGATAAGGGAACCGAAATGCAGCTCACCCGAAGGCGAGGGGGCAAAGCGGCCAATATAGTCAGATTCAGGCATGGTACCGGGAGACTAAAAGTAACAAGGCGGGAGAGACTCCCGCCTTTGTGAACGTGCTGACAGAGCGGGGATTAACCCGCCATCTGTTTTTCGCGGATCTCTGCCAGTGTTTTGCAGTCGATGCACAGGTCGGCTGTAGGACGCGCTTCCAGACGACGAATGCCGATTTCGACACCACAGGATTCGCAAAAGCCGAAATCTTCGTCTTCGACTTTTTTCAGCGTTTTCTCGATCTTTTTAATCAGTTTGCGTTCGCGGTCACGGTTACGCAGCTCGAGGCTGAACTCTTCTTCCTGAGCGGCACGGTCTACCGGATCCGGGAAGTTTGCAGCTTCGTCCTGCATATGTGTAACGGTGCGATCCACTTCATCCCTAAGTTGATTACGCCATGCTTCAAGGATTCGCTTGAAGTGCGACAGCTGGGCTTCGTTCATATACTCTTCGCCCGGCTTCTCTTGATACGGCTCCACCCCAGCGATGGCGAGAATACTCAGGGACGATGTTTTACGGTTTTGCCCTTCTTGCATGTTGCTTCTCCTTAACACGCACTATCGATCCCCGGTTGGGGGAAAAATCAGGCCGCTATAAATAGCAGATGCTTTTCCGGATGGCAATTATCTAAACGTAACACTTGACAAGCCTGTGAGGAAAAGCGTATTTGCGCACACGACCAGAATACTTAATAGTCAATCGACTAGCCCCTTAAAACGTAACGGGAAGAGCCGATCTCAGAGTCATATTATCGGCAGAAAGTTCCGCTTTATAAGCGAAAACCTCCACCCCCTGCTTTTGTGCCTCATTCAACAGTTGCGCGTATTTGGGGTCAATATGGCGGGCAGGTGAAAATCGTTCAATTGCTGAGTGTAAAACCGCAAACAGCAACACGGCGCGTTTGCCCGCCGCCGCTACACTTATCAACTCCCGGAGATGCTTTTGACCGCGCAGGGTCACCGCGTCCGGAAAATAGCCGTTATCTTGGTCAGCTAACGTCACTGATTTCACTTCAATATAGCACTCGGGGCGATCCTCTGCCTGTAACATAAAGTCAATTCTGCTGCCCTCTGCGCCATACTTCACTTCACTTTTGATGCTGCTGTAGCCACCCAGTTCGGCAAGCATATCAAGGGCGATCGCCTCTTTTACCAGCTGGTTTGCCCGTAGCGTATTGACGCATATAAACGCCCCCTGCGTGGTTTGGGTAATTTCCCAGGTATGCGGATATTTGCGTTTGGCATTAAGCGAGGTGGAGTACCAGACGGTATCGCCCGGCGTGGCGCAACCGGTCATCGCGCCGGTATTCGGGCAGTGCAGGGTGAGGGTCTCCCCCTCGGGCGTGACCACATCGGCAAGAAAGCGTTTGTAGCGCTGAACCAGGGTAGCGGGTTGTAAGGCCGGGATAAACTGCATGTAAATTCCTTATTACTCGTTCAGCGTCCAGCGCTGAAGCGGCGTATAGCGGGTGCGCCCGCGGGCGAACACGCTCTCATAAAGTACGAAATCTGTGACCGGAAAGTGCCAGGAAAACCCCGGCGGCGGAATGGCTACCGCGTGGCTGGCATCGCGCAGCAGAGTGATATGCGGATGAAATGGCTGGGGGCTTTGATAACAGCCGCTGCGTGCAGCCTGCGCCCGCAGCATACTGGCGAGTTGCAATAAACCGCGCGGCGGCTGGCGAGTGCCCAGCCAGACGACGCGGGAACGCAGCCACTGTCCGGCATCGTCAAGCTGCAGGGTAAACCCCGGCTGGCGAATACGACCCGCCATGGCTGCCAGCGCCTGCCGCTTTTCATCGCTCACCTCGCCGAGGAAAGCCAGCGTCAAGTGCAGATTCGCTGCCTGCACCGGACGTCCTGCCTCAGGTACGAAGTTCTCGGCGCGCCAGCGCACAATCTTACGCTGCAGCGGGGCGGGCAGTTCAATGGCGAAAAAAAGCCTTTTCGTCTCAGACATTCGGGGTGCTCGGTTATGGTTTGAGGCGATGCTACAATGTACGCCCGCTAATGTTAACCCTCTGGAGCCAAACGTGTCCTCGTTGCCGGTCGCCGCAGTCCTTCCTGAACTTCTCACCGCCTTACAACACGCGCCGCAGATATTGCTCAATGCCCCTACTGGCGCAGGTAAGTCGACGTGGCTACCGCTGCAAATCCTCAACCAGGGTCTCATTCCGGGCAAAATCATACTGCTGGAGCCAAGACGGCTCGCTGCCCGTAACGTGGCGCAACGTCTGGCCGAACTTTTGGGCGAGAAGCCGGGCGAGACGGTAGGTTATCGAATGCGCGCCGAAAGTTGCGTCAGTGACGTCACCCGGCTGGAGGTGGTGACCGAAGGGATCCTCACCCGTATGCTGCAGCAGGATCCTGAGCTGACGGGCATCGGTCTGGTGATCCTTGACGAGTATCACGAACGCAGCCTGCAGGCCGATCTGGCGCTGGCACTGCTGCTGGATGTGCAGCAGGGGCTGCGCGACGATCTGAAATTGTTAATCATGTCGGCGACGCTGGATAACGATCGTCTGCAACGGCTATTACCGGATGCGCCAGTTATCACTTCTGAAGGACGCACCTTTCCGGTGGAACGCCGCTATCAGGCGCTTTCCGCGCAACTGCGCTTCGACGAGGCCGTCGCCGTTGCCACCGCGGAGCTGCTGCGTCAGGAGAGCGGGTCCGTGTTGCTATTTTTGCCCGGCACCCGAGAGATTCAGCGCGTGCAGGAACATCTCGCCTCCCGGGTGGGAAGCGATGTGCTGCTTTGTCCACTCTACGGCGCCTTAACGCTCGCCGAGCAGCGTAAAGCGATCCTGCCGCCTGCGCAGGGGATGCGTAAAGTGGTGCTGGCCACCAATATTGCCGAAACCAGTCTGACCATTGAAGGGATCCGTCTGGTGGTCGACACCGCCCAGGAGCGCGTAGCTCAGTTCGATCCGCGCACCGGGCTAACGAAGCTTATCACCCAGCGTGTCAGTCAGGCGTCGATGACCCAGCGCGCAGGCCGCGCCGGTCGTCTGGAGCCGGGCATCTGTCTGCATCTGATCCCATTTGAGCAGGCAGAACGCGCGGCGGCGCAAGCCACGCCGGAGATCCTGCAAAGCGATCTGAGTGGCCTGCTGCTGGAGCTATTGCAGTGGGGGTGTCAGGATCCGACCCAGCTCTGCTGGCTGGATCACCCCCCAGCCGTCAACCTGCTTGCCGCACGGCGCTTGCTTACCCAGCTTGGGGCGCTGGCCGGCGAGCGGCTCACCGCCTTTGGCCAGAAAATGGCGGCGCTGGGCAATGACCCGCGGCTGGCTGCAATGCTGGCTGGCGCAAAGGGCGACGATGAAATCGCCACGGCGGCGAAACTGGCGGCTATTCTTGAGGAGCCACCGCGTGGAGGGAATAGCGATCTGGCGCTGGCATTTTCGCGCCATCAGCCAGGCTGGCAGCAGCGCGCTAAAACGCTGATGAAGCGTTTGAACAGTAACGGCGGATCGCCCGATGCTGCCAGGATCCCGGCGCTGCTGGCCAGGGCCTTTCCGGATCGCCTGGCGCGGCGTCGCGGGCTGGAAGGCCGTTACCAGCTGGCGAATGGCATGGGGGCGATGTTGGATCGTGATGACGGGTTAACGCGGCATGAGTGGCTCATTGCGCCACTCTTATTACAGGGCAGCCAGTCCCCAGACGCCCGCATCCTGCAGGCCGTTGCCGTAGATATCGAGGCGCTGGTCAGCCGCTGCCCGCAGCTGGTTGAGCAGTCCGATACCATTGAGTGGGACGAGACACAGGGCACGCTAAAAGCGCTGCGTCGGGCGCAAATCGGCCGCCTGACCCTGAGCGTAAAGCCGCTGGCTAAACCTTCTGAAGAGGAGTTGCACCAGGCGATGCTGAACGGCATCCGCGATAAGGGGCTGGAAGTATTGACCTGGAGTCCGCAGGCCGAACAATTTCGTCTTCGTCTGCTGTGTGCGGCTCGCTGGCTGCCCGAATATGACTGGCCTGCCGTAGATGATGCCTCGCTGCTGGCCAACCTCGAAAACTGGTTACTGCCGCAAATGGGTGGCGTACACTCTTTGCGCGCCCTGAAAGCGCTGGATGTTAAGGCAGCGTTACAGAATCTGACCGACTGGTCATTACGTCAACGGCTGGATACTGAGCTGCCAGAGCATTACACTGTGCCAACCGGAAGCCGGATAGCCATTCGTTATCATGAAGATAATCCACCCGTGCTGGCCGTGCGAATGCAGGAGATGTTCGGTGAAGCCACTACCCCGGCAATTGCGCAGGGGCGTGTCCCGCTGGTACTGGAGCTGCTTTCACCGGCGCAGCGTCCGCTGCAGATCACCCGCGATCTGAGCGCATTCTGGGCAGGAAGCTACCGTGAGGTGCAAAAAGAGATGAAGGGGCGTTACCCTAAACATGTCTGGCCGGACGATCCGGCGAACGCGGCACCGACACGACGGACGAAGAAATATTCGTAGTCATTATATTTGAGAGATTTCTTCTTTCTCCTACGGGATTAAGAACAGAGAATCGGGCCTTTGCGCCTGATAGTTGCGGAGAAAAAGCATGGCGGGGAATGACCGCGAGCCTATTGGACGTAAAGGGAAACCGACGCGTCCGGCAAAAGAGAAAGTAAGCCGTCGTCGACTCAGAAATGAAGAGCGCGACGATGACTATGAAGACGATTATGAGGATGAAGAACCGATGCCGCGCAAAGGAAAAGGCAAAGGGCGTAAGCCTCGTGGAAAACGCGGCTGGTTCTGGCTGCTACTGAAGCTCTTTATTGTGTTTATCGCCCTGATGGCGATCTATGGCGTCTATCTGGATCAAAAAATCCGTAGCCGTATCGACGGTAAAGTATGGCAACTGCCTGCGGCCGTTTACGGGCGGATGGTGAACCTTGAGCCGGACATGTCCATCAGCAAGAACGAGATGGTCAAATTGCTGGAGGCGACGCAGTATCGTCAGGTGACGAAAATGACGCGTCCTGGCGAATTTACCGTGCAGGCGAAGAGCATTGAGATGATCCGCCGTCCGTTCGATTTCCCGGACAGCAAAGAGGGGCAGGTGCGCGCGCGTCTGACCTTCGATGGCGATCATCTGGATACCATCGAGAACATGGATAATAACCGCCAGTTCGGTTTCTTCCGTCTCGATCCGCGCCTGATCACCATGCTCTCTTCGCCGAACGGCGAGCAGCGCCTGTTTGTGGCGCGAAATGGCTTCCCGGATCTGCTGGTCGATACTCTGCTGGCAACCGAAGACCGTCATTTCTACGAGCATGACGGGGTGAGTCTTTACTCTATTGGCCGTGCGGTACTGGCCAACCTGACGGCCGGCCGCACGGTGCAGGGGGCGAGTACCCTGACCCAGCAACTGGTGAAAAACTTGTTCCTCTCCAGCGAGCGCTCGTACTGGCGTAAGGCTAACGAAGCCTACATGGCAGTCCTGATGGATGCCCGCTACAGCAAGGATCGTATCCTTGAACTGTATATGAACGAGGTGTACCTCGGTCAGAGCGGCGATAACGAGATCCGTGGTTTCCCGCTGGCGAGCCTGTACTACTTTGGCCGTCCGGTCGAAGAGCTGAGCCTTGACCAACAGGCGCTGCTGGTGGGCATGGTGAAAGGGGCGTCGATCTACAACCCATGGCGCAACCCGAAACTGGCGCTGGAGCGCCGTAACCTGGTGCTGCGCCTGCTGCAACAGCAGCAAGTGATCGACCAGGAGCTGTATGAAATGCTGAGCGCACGTCCGCTGGGCGTACAGCCGCGCGGTGGCGTTATCTCCCCGCAGCCTGCGTTTATGCAGATGGTTCGTCAGGAGTTGCAGGCGAAGCTTGGCGATAAAGTGAAAGATCTCTCCGGCGTGAAGATCTTCACCACGTTCGACTCCGTGGCGCAGGATGCTGCGGAAAAAGCGGCCGTGGAAGGTATTCCGGTCCTGAAGAAACAGCGTAAGCTGAGCGACCTGGAAACCGCGATGGTGGTGGTTGACCGCTACAGCGGTGAAGTGCGCGCCATGGTAGGCGGGGCAGAGCCGCAGTATGCCGGTTATAACCGTGCCATGCAGGCGCGTCGTTCGATTGGTTCTCTGGCGAAACCGGCCACCTATCTGACGGCGCTGAGCCAGCCGAACCAGTATCGCCTGAACACCTGGATTGCGGATGCGCCGATCTCTCTGCGCCAGCCGAATGGCCAGGTCTGGTCGCCGCAGAACGACGATCGTCAGTTCAGCGGACAGGTGATGTTGGTGGATGCGTTGACGCGTTCCATGAACGTACCGACGGTAAACCTGGGTATGGCACTTGGCCTGCCGGCGATTACCGATACCTGGGTAAAACTGGGTGTGCCTAAAAACCAGCTGCATCCGGTTCCGGCGATGATCCTCGGCGCACTGAACCTGACGCCAATCGAAGTGGCGCAGGCGTTCCAGACCATCGCCAGCGGCGGTAATCGCGCTCCTCTCTCTGCGCTGCGTTCGGTCATTGCCGAAGACGGTACGGTGCTGTATCAGAGCTTCCCGCAAGCGGAGCGTGCCGTTCCGGCGCAGGCAGCATACATGACGTTGTGGACCATGCAGCAGGTTGTGCAGCGTGGTACGGGGCGCCAGCTGGGCGCGAAGTATCCGGGGCTGCATCTGGCGGGTAAAACCGGTACCACCAATAACAACGTCGACACCTGGTTTGCCGGTATTGATGGACGTGAAGTGGTGATTACCTGGGTGGGTCGTGATAACAACCAGCCCACTAAGCTGTACGGTGCCAGCGGTGCGATGTCTATCTATCAGCGCTATCTCACTAACCAGTCGCCAGTGCCGTTAGTTCTGACGCCACCGGAAGATATCGTGGATATGGGCGTGGATGAGTCGGGTACCTTCGTCTGTGGCGGCGGGATGCGAAGCCTGCCGGTCTGGACCAGCAATCCAGATTCACTGTGTCAGCAGGCCGCTCCGGAACCCACTGGTAACCCGTTCGAGCAATCTTCTCAGCCGCAACAGCAGCCGCAACAACAGCAGCCGCAGCAGCAGAATGAGAAGAAAGAGAGCGACGGTGTCGCTGGCTGGATTAAGGATATGTTCGGCGGTAATTAACGTGCCAGACCCCCTCTTCGAGAGGAGAGGGGGATTTCACGTAAAACAAACATTTCTCTAACCGGTTTATTCCCTCTTTATAACCCCCGTTTTTCTCTTGTTTATTTCTTATCCCCTCAATTTCCGTAGGGCCGCTATTCGCTTGCTATGCCGCCAGCGTTTCGCATAATATGCTGCGGTCATAATAATAATTCTCGTTTACGTTATCATTCACTCTTGCTCAGAGAGATACCAATGGCGCTTTCAAAAACTGCTCAGCCAATCAATTACTCACTGCGTAAAATCGCAGTGGTTGTAGCCACAGCGGTTAGCGGCATGTCTGCCTATGCACAGGCCGCTGAAACCCCGAAAAAAGAAGAGACGATTACCGTTACCGCAGCGCCAGCTCCACAGGAGAGCGCATGGGGACCCGCTGCGACCATCGCGGCACGGCAATCTGCCACCGGGACCAAGACCGACACCTCTATTGAGAAGGTGCCGCAGTCCATTTCCGTCGTGACGGCGGAAGAGATGGCATTGCATCAGCCTAAGTCTGTCAAAGAAGCACTTAGCTATACGCCGGGTGTTGCAGTAGGCACCCGTGGCGCCTCCAATACCTATGATTATTTGATTATCCGTGGTTTCGCTGCTGATGGCCAAAGTCAGAACAACTATCTGAACGGCCTGAAAATGCAGGGCAACTTCTATAACGACGCGGTGATCGATCCTTATATGCTCGAACGCGCCGAAGTGCTGCGCGGCCCGGTTTCAGTCCTGTACGGCAAGAGCAACCCGGGCGGCTTGCTGAATATGGTCAGTAAGCGTCCAACGACTGAACCCCTGAAAGAGATTCAGTTCAAAGCGGGTACTAACAGCCTGTTCCAGACCGGCTTTGACTTCAGCGATGCGCTGGATGACGACGGCGTTTACTCATACCGTTTAACCGGTCTGGCGCGTTCTGCCAATGCTCAACAGAAGGGGGCAGAAGAGCAGCGTTATGCCATTGCGCCGTCGTTCAACTGGCGTCCGGATGACAAAACCAATTTCACCTTCCTCTCCTATTTCCAGAACGAACCAGAAACGGGCTATTACGGTTGGCTACCAAAAGAGGGCACGGTAACAAAACTGCCTAATGGCAAACGTCTCTCTACCGATTTCAACGAAGGTGCTGACAATAACACCTACTCTCGTAACGAGAAAATGGTGGGATATAGCTTTGACCACGAATTCAACGAGACTTTCACGGTGCGCCAGAACTTGCGTTACGCCGAAAACAAGGTCTCGCAGAACAGTGTATACGGCTATGGCATGTGCTCCGATCCTTTGTATTCCAACGATCCGGCTAACAGTCCTTGCGCGAATATCGCACCGTCAGAATGGGATCACTTCCTGACCCGTCGATACGTAGATGATAACGAAAAACTTCAGAACTTCGCTGTTGATACCCAGCTGCAGAGTAAATTTGCGACGGGCTCAGTCGAACACACCTTACTGACGGGCATCGATTTCATGCGTATGCGCAATGACATCGACTCCTGGTTTGGTTGGGCAGGATCTGTTCCATCTTCTGATATCTACAATCTCGATCGTAGCGACTTCGATTTTGGTGCACATCCTGGCCCAGGCGCCGCTTACCGCGTAATGAATAGACAGAAGCAAACAGGTCTCTATGCGCAGGATCAACTGCAATGGGATAAAGTATTGGTAACGCTTGGTGGCCGTTATGACTGGGCAAAACAAGATTCGCTGAACCGTGTTTCTGGGGTGGAAGACTCCCGCGATGATAAACAGTTCACCTGGCGTGGGGGCATCAATTACCTGTTTGACAACGGGGTAACGCCTTACTTCAGCTACAGTGAGTCTTTCGAACCGGCTTCCACGGTGGGCGAAGATACTAAAATTTTCGCACCTTCCAAGGGTAAGCAATACGAGGCAGGGGTAAAATACGTCCCGAGCGATCGTCCGATTGTGTTCACCGGTGCGGTTTATCAACTCACTAAAACCAACAACCTGATGGGGGACCCTGCGGGTTCATTCTTCTCGGTTGAAGGCGGCGAAATTCGTTCTCGCGGCGTTGAGCTCGAAGCGAAAGCAGCCCTGTCTGCAAGCGTCAACCTGGTAGGTTCTTATACCTACACGGATGCTGAATACACCACTGATACCAATTACAAAGGCAATACCCCTGCACAGGTGCCTAAACATATGGCGTCATTGTGGGCGGATTACACCATCTATGACGGTGCGCTCTCTGGCCTGACGCTGGGTACGGGTGGTCGTTACTCTGGCTCCAGCTATGGCGATGCAGCAAACAGTTTCAAAGTGGGCAGCTACACCGTAGTTGATGCGCTGGTCCGTTACGATCTGGCTCGCCTTGGTATGGCCGGCTCTAACGTAGCGCTGCACGTCAACAACCTGTTCGATCGTGAATACGTCGCAAGCTGCTTCAATACCTACGGCTGCTTCTGGGGTGCTGAACGCCAGGTTGTCGCCACCGCGACCTTCCGCTTCTAATCTTCCTTCGGGCACGGTTCGCCGTGCCCTTTTACTAAGTTGGCTACGATGCAGGACAAAACAACGCAATCCGATACAACCTTTTCGCTAAATGCCACCTCCTTTCGCGTGCCTGGGCGCACGCTGCTGCACCCCCTTTCGCTGACCTTTCCTGCAGGCCAGGTCACCGGTCTGATCGGCCATAACGGCTCCGGCAAATCCACCTTACTGAAAATGCTTGGTCGTCATCAGCCGCCATCAGAAGGCGATATTTTGCTGGACGGACAGCCGCTGGAAAGCTGGAACAATAAGGCCTTTGCCCGCAAGGTGGCCTATCTGCCGCAGCAATTGCCGCAGGCCGAAGGGATGACCGTGCGCGAGCTGGTCGCGATTGGGCGTTATCCGTGGCATGGGGCGTTGGGACGTTTTGGCGTAGCCGACCGTGAAAAAGTGGAAGAAGCCATCGCCCTGGTGGGATTAAAACCACTGGCACATCGCCTGGTTGATAGCCTCTCTGGCGGTGAACGTCAGCGGGCGTGGATCGCGATGCTGGTGGCGCAAGATAGCCGTTGTCTGCTGCTGGATGAACCTACCTCCGCACTGGATATCGCCCATCAGGTCGATGTGCTGGCATTGGTACATCGTTTAAGCCAGCAGCGTGGGCTGACGGTCATTGCGGTGCTGCATGATATCAACATGGCTGCCCGCTACTGTGATTATCTGGTGGCGCTGCGCGGGGGGGAAATGATTGCCCAGGGCACGCCTTCAGAGCTGATGCGCAGTGAGACGCTGGAAACCATTTACGGTATTCCGATGGGCATTCTGCCGCACCCTGCCGGGGCGGCACCGGTGAGCTTTGTCTATTGATGTCTGATTTAACGATTAGCCGCCGTCGGTTGTTGACGGCGATGGCCCTTTCGCCGTTGCTCTGGAAAATGGGCACCGCGCATGCCGCAGCCGCCATCAATAACGACCGTATTGTCGCCCTGGAGTGGCTGCCCGTTGAGCTGTTGCTCGCGCTCGGCGTCACGCCTTATGGCGTTGCGGATATCCCCAACTATCGGCTGTGGGTAAACGAGCCCAGCCTCCCTGACTCGGTCATCGACATCGGTTTGCGCACCGAGCCCAATCTCGAATTGCTGACGCAAATGAAACCCTCCTATCTGGTGTGGTCGGCAGGGTATGGCCCCTCAGAGGAGAAGCTGGCGCGGATTGCGCCAGGCCGGGGGTTCTCGTTTAGCGACGGGAAAGCTCCGCTAACGCAAGCGCGTCACTCGCTTAACGAGATGGCCCAGTTGTTAAACCTGGAGGCCGCTGCCCGTCAGCATCTTGATCACTTCGACAGCGTCATTGATAGCTACAAACCGCGCTTTGCCGGGCGCGGCGATCGGCCTCTGCTGATGATTACGCTGCTGGACGCCCGCCACGTACTGGTGTTCGGCAAAAACTGCCTCTTCCAGGAGGTGATGGATCGCTACGGAATAAATAATGCCTGGGAAGGGGAGATGACCTTCTGGGGCAGCACCGCGATAGGCATTGACAGGCTGGCGGCGTTTCGTGATGTCGATGTGCTCTGTTTTGATCATGGCAATGAGCGTGAAATGCAGACATTGATGAAAACCCCGCTATGGCAGGCGATGCCCTTTGTCCGCCAGCAGCGTTTCCAGCGCGTACCGGCCGTGTGGTTCTACGGCGCGACCCTGTCGGCGATGCACTTTGCCCGGGTACTGGATAGCGCACTGGGAGGCAAAGCATGAAATCACGGATAACATTGCTGCCGGGGCTACTGCTGGTCGCGCTGTTTGTGCTGGCGCTGGGTTTAACCTGGAGCAACCTGACGACCGCGTTGCCGCGAGCCCAGTGGGGCGAAGCGGTTGTTGCGCCAAATATTGATAAGATCGAACAGATGATCTTCCACTACAGCCTGTTACCGCGTCTGGTGATCTCGCTGCTGGTGGGGGCGGGCCTGGGCCTGGTGGGGGTACTGTTCCAGCAAGTGCTACGCAATCCCCTGGCGGAACCCACCACCCTGGGGGTGGCGACCGGCGCGCAGTTGGGGATGACTATCGCCACCCTGTGGGCGTTGCCGGGCGCACTGGCACCGCAGTTCGCGGCGCTGATTGGCGCCTGCGTAGTCGGTGCGCTGGTCTTTGGCGTGGCCTGGGGCAAGCGGTTATCACCGGTGACGCTGATCCTTGCCGGTCTGGTCGTCAGTCTTTACTGCGGTGCGATCAACCAGCTGCTGGTGATCTTCCATCACGATGAATTGCAAAGCATGTTCCTCTGGAGTACCGGTACGCTAACGCAGACCGACTGGAGCATTGTGCAGCGGCTGTGGCCACAACTGCTGGGCGGCGTCTTGCTCACGCTGTTACTGCTGCGCCCGCTGACGTTGATGGGGCTGGATGATGGCGTGGCGCGTAATCTCGGGCTGGCGCTGTCGCTGGCGCGTCTGGCCGCGCTGACGCTGGCGATTGTGATCAGCGCCCTGTTGGTCAACGCCGTCGGGATCATTGGTTTTATCGGCCTGTTTGCGCCATTGCTGGCGAAAATGGTTGGTGCCCGTCGCCTGCTAACCCGGCTGCTGGTCGCTCCCCTGATTGGGGCCCTTATCCTCTGGCTGTCAGATCAGATTATTTTGTGGCTAACCCGCGTATGGATGGAGGTCTCGACTGGCTCGGTGACGGCGATCGTGGGGGCACCGCTGCTGCTGTGGCTCCTGCCGCGCCTGCGAAGCATGAGCGCGCCCGCGATGAACGCCGGGAACCATGTTGCTGCCGAACGTCATCACGTGCTGTGGTATGCCCTGGGGGGCGGCCTGCTGCTGTTACTGGCGGTGATGGCCGCGCTGGCCTTTGGGCGTGATGCCACAGGCTGGCATTGGGCGAGCGGGGCGCTGCTGGATGAGCTGATGCCGTGGCGCTGGTCGCGGGTCATGGCGGCGCTGATTGCCGGGGTAATGCTGGCGGTCGCGGGCTGTATTATTCAGCGCCTGACCGGCAACCCGATGGCGAGCCCGGAAGTGCTGGGTATCAGCTCTGGCGCGGCCTTCGGCGTCGTCTTAATGCTTTTCTTCGTCCCTGGCAATGCCTTCGGCTGGCTGATGCCGGCGGGCAGCTTGGGTGCGGCGGTAACCCTGCTGATCATTATGGTCTCGGCCGGGCGCGGGGGCTTTTCGCCTCACAGAATGCTGCTGGCCGGGATGGCGCTCAGCACTGCCTTTACCATGCTGTTAATGATGCTGCAGGCCAGTGGTGACCCGCGTATGGCGCAGATCCTCACCTGGCTTGCGGGGTCTACCTATAACGCCTCTACCGCGCAGGTGGTGAGCACGGGCATCGCGCTGGTGGTGCTTATGGCTATCGTGCCACTTTGTCGTCGCTGGCTGACGGTGCTGCCGCTGGGGGGCGACACCGCCCGGGCGGTAGGCATAGCGCTGACGCCGTCTCGCGTGGGCTTACTCTTACTGGCGGCGTGCCTGACCGCCACGGCGACCATGACCATCGGCCCTTTAAGCTTTATCGGCCTAATGGCGCCGCACATTGCCCGTATGATGGGTTTTCGTCGTACGATGCCGCACATTGTGATGTCGGCGCTGACGGGGGGTATTTTGCTGGTGTTCGCGGACTGGTGCGGGCGAATGGTGCTTTTCCCTTATCAGATCCCGGCTGGGCTGCTGTCAACCTTTATCGGCGCGCCGTACTTTATCTGGCTGCTGAGAAAGCAGAGCAGGTGATAAAAGCAAAACGGCAACCTCTGGTTGCCGTTTTTAGTATTTGTACCCTCTCCCTGTGGGGGAGGGCCAGGGTGAGGGCATCAGACCGCACCGGGTCAAAGCAAAACGGCAACCTCAGGTTGCCGTTTTTAGTGTTTGTACCCTTTCCCCGTAGGAGAGGGTCAGGGTGAGGGCACCAGGCCCTTAGAGCTTCGCGAACACTCTGCGCGCCGCATCAATGGTGTTGTTGATATCCTCAACGCTATGTGCAACTGACATAAAGCCCGCCTCAAACGCAGATGGCGCCAGGTAGACACCCTCTTCCAGCATCAGGTGGAAGAAACGTTTGAAACGCTCCACGTCGCACTTCACAACATCCTGATAGCAGGTCACGGTTGCGGCATCGGTAAAGAAGAGGCCGAACATGCCGCCCACATGGTTTACCACCAGCGGGATACCGGCTTCTTGTGCCGCTTCCAGCAGGCCGTTTGCCAACTGCGTGGTCAGGTCGCTCAGGGTCTCATGAACCCCCGGCTGGGCCACTTCGGTCAGGCAGGCAAAGCCCGCCGCCATCGCAATCGGGTTGCCGGAAAGCGTGCCCGCCTGGTAGACCGGCCCGGTAGGCGCCAGCGCATCCATCACCTCTTTACGGCCACCAAAGGCCCCTACCGGCATACCGCCGCCGATGATTTTACCGAGGCAGGTCAGGTCTGGCACCACGTTGTAGTAAGACTGGGCACCCGCTAATGCGACACGGAAACCGGTCATCACTTCATCGATGATCAGCAGGGCATTAAACTCGTCGCACAGGGCACGCAGGCCAGGCAGGAATTCAGGCTGCGGTGGAATGCAGTTCATATTGCCGGCAACAGGCTCTACGATGATACAGGCAATCTCCTGCGGGTATTGCTCAAAGGCCGCGCGCACGGAGTCGAGATCGTTATAGGTGCAGGTCAGGGTATGCTTCGCGAAATCCGCCGGAACGCCCGGCGAGTTCGGCTGACCGAGAGTCAGGGCACCGGAACCGGCTTTGACCAGCAGGCAGTCAGCGTGGCCGTGGTAACAACCTTCAAATTTGATGATCTTGTCGCGACCAGTAAAGCCACGCGCCAGGCGGATTGCGCTCATGGTCGCTTCGGTACCAGAGTTCACCATGCGCACCATATCCATGGTCGGAACCAGCTCGGTGACCAGGGCGGCCATTTTGACCTCCATTTCGGTCGGGGCGCCGAAGCTTAAGCCGCGCTGCGCAGCTTCAATCACCGCGTTGCGAATGGTCGGGTGGTTGTGTCCCAGCACCATCGGGCCCCACGAGCCGACGTAGTCGATATAGGCTTTACCATCCACATCGTACAGGTATGCGCCGTCCGCACGTTCAATAAACAGCGGCGTACCGCCTACGCCGGTAAAAGCGCGTACTGGGGAGTTAACACCACCCGGGATAAGTTCGCGGGCAGCGCTGTAAAGCGTTTCTGACTTGCTCATGGCGTCGTTCCTGGTTCGTATAAAATGATTAAGCACACTATTCTAAGTTATTCGCAGAAGGTTATATACCCGTGATACCTCAAGTTGCTTGTGCGTTGGCCTTACTACCCGGCTCGTCCCTGCATTTTTTGCCCGGCCGCCCGAATGATTGGGGTAAACATTTTAGCCACATTCATTTGCGATTTTATTCAGCACTTTTGCAGGCCAGACGGGATACGTCTGGTAGAATCTCTCTGGCTATTTGTATGATCAATAAGAACAGACCATGAAAACAGATACTCCCTCTTTTGAACAACAGCAGCTGGCACGTGCCCGGCAGCGTATCAGCATACGCCGCTTGCTTAACCGTGATAAAACGCCTTTGGCGATCCTGCTTGCCGCTGCGGTGGTGGGAACCCTGGCAGGGTTCGTTGGCGTCGCTTTCGAAAAAGCGGTCAACATAGTGCTGAACTGGCGTATTGGCACCGTGGCAAGCTATGCCGATCGCAGCTGGCTGGTGTGGGGCATGGCCTTTGGGCTATCCGCGCTCCTGGCGGCGACAGGTTATTTCCTGGTGCGTAAGTTTGCCCCTGAAGCGGGGGGGTCGGGCATTCCGGAAATTGAAGGCGCGCTCGAAGAGTTGCGCCCGGTGCGCTGGTGGCGCGTACTGCCCGTCAAGTTTATCGGCGGTATGGGAACGCTCGGTGCCGGTATGGTGCTTGGGCGAGAAGGGCCCACGGTTCAACTGGGCGGGAACGTGGGGCGCATGGTGGGTGATATTTTTCGCATGCGTAGCCCGGAAGCACGCCATACCCTGTTGGCTACCGGGGCTGCGGCAGGCCTTAGCGCCGCGTTTAATGCGCCGCTGGCAGGCATCTTATTTATCATTGAAGAGATGCGCGCCCAGTTTCGTTACAACCTGATCTCTATTAAGGCGGTCTTTACCGGCGTGATTATGTCGAGCATCGTCTTTCGTATCTTCAATGGCGAAGGGGCGGTGATAGAGGTGGGCAAGCTGACCAACGCGCCGGTGAATACGCTGTGGCTCTATCTGGTGTTGGGGATGATTTTTGGCATCGTCGGCCCGCTTTTTAATACGCTGATATTGCGGGCGCAGGATATGTTCCAGCGTATCCATGGCGGAAACACTACCAAATGGGTGCTGGTTGGCGGCCTGCTCGGGGGGATATGCGGTATCCTGGGGTTTATCGAACCGAATGCTGCAGGTGGCGGTTTTGGCTTAATCCCGATTGCGGCCGCCGGTAATTTCAGCATCGGCCTGCTGCTGTTTATGTTTCTCTCCCGCGTCGTTACCACGGTGTTGTGCTTTTCGTCAGGCGCGCCTGGCGGAATTTTTGCGCCCATGCTGGCGCTGGGCACGCTGTTGGGTACCGCGTTTGGCATGGCCGCTGCGGCTGGATTTCCGGCGTATCACCTTGATGCCGGGACCTTTGCCATTGCCGGAATGGGGGCGTTGCTGGCGGCCTCTTTACGCGCACCTCTGACCGGCATTGTGCTGGTGCTGGAGATGACCGACAACTATCAGCTCATTTTGCCAATGATCATTACCTGCCTCGGCGCGACACTATTAGCCCAATTCCTGGGCGGTAAACCGCTATACTCCACCATTCTTGCGCGCACACTGGCGAAGCAAGAGGCAGAGCAGAATACTTGATTGCTATACCAGGGTATTAGATAATGACAACAAGAATTGGGTGATTTTTAACCCGATAGCAGTATTCATGGGAGCATAAAATGAGTGATGACATCGCGCTGCCGCTGCAATTTACTGAAGCAGCAGCTAAAAAAGTAAAAGACCTGATCGCCGATGAAGATAACCCGGCGCTGAAATTGCGTGTTTATATTACCGGTGGCGGTTGTAGCGGCTTCCAGTATGGATTTACCTTTGACGATCAGATTAACGATGGCGATATGACCATTGAGAAGCAGGGCGTGGCCCTGGTGGTCGACCCGATGAGCCTGCAATATCTGGTGGGTGGTGCGGTGGACTACACCGAAGGCCTGGAAGGCTCCCGTTTCGTGGTAACTAACCCGAACGCCAAAAGCACCTGCGGGTGCGGCTCCTCCTTCAGCATCTAAAATTGCACGGTGCAGAAGACAAAAACGGCAACCTCAGGGTTGCCGTTTTGCTTTTCAGCGCCCGTTTTCGTCCAGCGCAAAAGTAGGTAGCTTCAGGTGCCAGCGAATAGCCGCCAGACGAATGGTCAAGGTGACCACCATCCCTAGCATGGCAGCGCTTTCAAGCGGCATGCCGAAGGTATACCAGGCGGTGGCGTGAACGATGCCGCCAACGATACAGGCTGTGGCGTAAATTTCAGTGCGCAAAATCATGGGCACCTCGCGGGCCAGAATATCGCGAATAATCCCGCCACCGACCCCGGTCAATACACCCATGCAGATAGCGACCATCGGACCGGTTCCTGCCATAAAGGCTTTGTTCACGCCAATGCCGACGAAGACCGCCAGCCCCACGGCATCCAGCACGGGCAGAATCCACTTCGGTAGACGTCGCGGCTGACGCACCAGTACGATGGTAAGCAGGCAGGTAACCATTGCCACCACCAGGTCGGTAGGATCTTTCACCCAGAATACCGGACCATGATCGAGCGCCATATCGCGGATAGTGCCACCGCCCACGGCTGTAACCACCCCTAACACCAGAACGCCAAACGGGTCCATGCGTAATTTACCGGCCAGCAGAACGCCGGAAATCGCAAAAACGGCTGTACCGAGAATATCCAGCCAGTAAACGAGCATCGTTAAATCCCCGAAAGTGATTAATGACTCTGCGCCAGCGCAGAACAGAGTTGTTTTGCGGCGAGGATAATACGCGGGCCTGCACGCTCAAACCAGTCGCTGGTGAGTGGAATCACGGGTATTTTTAGCTGGCTATGCCAGTATTGCTCGATTTTGGGAATTTCGCCTGCCCCACCGGCAACGACAATCGCCTGAGGATGGCGCATCAACACCTGTTCGCGGCTCACCTGCGGCCAGGGCACCCGGCTTTCAGCGAAGATATTCTCCCCGCCACACAGCTCCAGAACCTGGTGCTGCAGTGATCCGGCACCCGTGGTAAACAGGGGCTGGCTGCCGAACTGTAAGAAGACGCGTTTGCGCGATGGCGTGTTGTATTTCGCTTTTAACGCCTGATAGTCATCCAGCAGTTGTTGGGCTGCGCGTTCCGCTTTTTGCGGCGTTGGACTATAGGGGGCGAGATCGCGAATCGCTTGCGCGACCTGTTCGATATTGATGGCGTCAACCCAGACGACCTTAATGCCCAGGGAGGAGAGTTGATTGATCTGCCTCTCGGCATTCCCTCCGCGCCAGGCCAGCACCAGATCCGGTTTTAGCGCCACAATGCGTTCGACGTTCATCCCCTGCCAGGTAGCAACCTGCTCGATAGTTTTCGCGGCGGGCGGATAGTCGGAATAGCTACTCACGCCAACCGGCGTGATGCCAGCGGCAAAGGCCAGCTCGGTATTGGCAGGGGAGAGGGTAATAACACGCGGCGCAGCATTCAGCCACGCCGGTGTGAGCAGAAGCAGGGCGAAGAGCGCCCTGTATAGCGACTTAACCACGCGCCAGTTTCTGCACCAGGGTCTCAACCATCAGGCTGGACTGCTTAGCCGCCACGACGAGGAACTCATCGAAACTCAGGTGAGATTGCTGATCGGCCACGTCGGAGATGGCGCGAACCACCACAAACGGCACCTTAAAGTTATGACAAACATGGGCAATAGCGGTCGCTTCCATCTCCACGGCAATCGCCTGTGGGAAATTATGGCGGATCTTCGCCAGGGAGACGGAACCGTTGATGAAGGCATCGCCGCTGACAATCAGGCCACGTACCGCGTTCAGGTTCAGCTCAGCGATGCAGTTTTCTGCTGCGGTAACCAGCTTCTCATCGGCCTTGAAGCCTGCCGGGCAGCCAGGGAGTTGACCCAGCTCGTAACCAAAGGCGGTGACGTCGGCATCGTGATAACGCGCTTCATCAGAGACGACGATATCGCCCACTTTCAGAGTCGGCGCCAGGCCGCCAGCGGAGCCAGTATTGATAATCACGTCCGGCTTGCAGCACTCTAACAGCAGCGTTGTGCCCAGCGCGGCCGCCACTTTACCAATACCGGATTTCAGCAGAGCAACTTCAGTTCCGTTCAGCAGGCCGGTATAGATCTCGCAGCCGCCCAGGGTGAGGGTCTGACGGTTCTTAATTTTGTCACGCAGCAGCGTAACTTCTTCTTCCATTGCTCCAATAATACCGATTTTCATAGATTTACTCGCGATGTGCCATGATTAGAGGCATAGTCTATCATGCGCTTCAGGGGAAACGCATTTTCCGCGCGGGAGAGCACATGTCACATATCGATTTTCGCAACAAAATTAACTGGCATCGGCGTTACCGCTCGCCGCAAGGTCATAAAAGCGAACATGAGATCCTGCGGATCTTCGAAAGCGATCGCGGGCGCATTATCAACTCAGCGGCAATCCGCCGACTGCAACAAAAAACGCAGGTTTTTCCCCTCGAACGTAACGCTGCCGTGCGTACGCGTCTCACCCATTCGATGGAGGTCCAGCAGGTTGGCCGCTACATCGCGAAAGAGGTGTTAAGCCGCCTCAAAGAGCAGCGTCTGCTGGAGGCCTACGGTCTGGATGAACTGACGGGGCCGTTCGAAAGCATCGTTGAGATGGCCTGTCTGATGCACGATATCGGTAACCCGCCGTTTGGCCATTTTGGTGAGGCCGCTATCAACGACTGGTTCCGCCAGCGTTTGTTCCCGTCGGATGCCGCCAGCCAACCGCTGAGCGAGGATCGCTGTATTGTGCGCGACCTGCGCCTGCGGGAGGGCGAAGAGGCGCTGAATGAACTGCGGCGCAAGGTTCGCCAGGATCTCTGTCATTTTGAGGGTAACGCGCAGGGGATACGCCTGGTGCACTCTCTGATGCGCATGAACCTCACCTGGGCCCAGGTGGGCTGTATTTTAAAATATACGCGTCCAGCCTGGTGGCAAGGGGAACCTCCTGCCAGCCATCATTATTTGATGAAAAAGCCTGGCTATTACCTCTCGGAAGAGGCCTATATCGAACGGTTGCGTAAAGAGTTGTCGCTGACGCCTCATGGCCGTTTTCCATTGACCTGGATTATGGAGGCTGCGGACGATATCTCCTACTGCGTGGCCGACCTGGAGGATGCGGTTGAAAAAAGAATCTTCAGCGTAGAGGAGCTTTATCAGCATCTTTATGACGCCTGGGGGACGCATGAAAAAGGATCGCTATTTTCTCAGGTTGTAGAAAATGCCTGGGAGAAATCGCGCGCGAATTCCCTGCGGCGCAGCGCTGAAGATCAGTTCTTTATGTATTTGCGCGTCAATACGCTTAATAAGCTGGTGCCCTATGCGGCAAACCGCTTTATTGATAATTTGCCGATGATTTATCGCGGCGACTTTAATCAGGCTCTGCTTGAAGATGGCAGTGATTTTAGTCAATTGCTTGATTTGTATAAAAATGTTGCACTTCGCCATGTATTTAGTCACCCGGATGTTGAACAGCTCGAATTACAGGGATACCGCGTTATTAGCGGTTTGCTGGAGATCTATCGTCCCTTATTGCAATTATCGACCGATGAGTTTAGCGAGCTGGTAGAAAAAGAGCGGGTGCGACGTTTACCTATTGAATCACGTTTATTTCAGAAACTCTCCACCCGCCATCGGCTGGCCTACATTGAGGCCGTCGGGAAATATGATCGACAGGCGTTAGACTGGCCAGTATATGAATACTATTATCGTTGTCGCCTGATTCAGGATTATATCAGCGGCATGACAGACCTATATGCCTGGGATGAATACCGCCGTTTAATGGCGGTTGAATAAAGCGTGAGTTTTGTAAAGATGGACAATAAATTTTTACTTTTCCTGAGATCGTAATACTGGAACTTCGCGCTATAAAACGAATCTCATGTACACAGCAATTGTGCGTTACTGGCAAATCGAGATTGAGAAAGATGAAAAAAACCACATTAGCAATGAGTGCATTAGCGTTGAGTTTAGGATTGGCGTTGTCTCCACTTTCTGCATCAGCTGCAGAGACCGCTTCGGCAACCACCGCCCAGCAGATGCCAAGCCTGGCACCGATGCTGGAAAAGGTGATGCCATCGGTGGTGAGCATTAATGTTGAAGGCAGCACCGCGGTAAACACCCCGCGTATGCCGCGTAACTTCCAGCAATTCTTCGGCGACAACTCGCCGTTCTGTCAGGACGGTTCGCCGTTCCAGAGTTCGCCATTCTGCCAGGGCGGTCAGGGCGGCGGTGACGGCGCAGCGCCGCAGCAAAAATTCATGGCACTGGGTTCCGGTGTCATCATCGATGCGGCTAAAGGCTACGTCGTGACGAACAACCACGTGGTGGATAACGCCAACAGCATTAAAGTGCAGATGAGCGATGGCCGTAAGTTTGACGCCAAAGTGGTGGGTAAAGATCCGCGCTCCGATATCGCCCTGATCCAGATTCAGGATCCGAAAAACCTGACCGCGATTAAGCTTGCCGATTCCGATGCTCTGCGGGTGGGTGACTATACGGTAGCCATCGGTAACCCGTTCGGCCTTGGCGAGACAGTCACCTCCGGTATTGTCTCCGCGCTGGGTCGTAGCGGCCTCAATGCAGAAAACTATGAAAACTTCATCCAGACCGATGCGGCGATTAACCGCGGTAACTCCGGCGGTGCGCTGGTCAATCTGAATGGTGAACTGATCGGTATCAACACCGCGATTCTGGCCCCGGACGGCGGCAATATCGGTATCGGCTTTGCTATTCCGAGCAACATGGTTAAAAACCTGACCAGTCAGATGGTTGAGTTTGGCCAGGTGAAACGCGGCGAACTGGGGATTATGGGGACTGAGCTGAACTCGGAACTGGCGAAAGCGATGAAAGTCGATGCTCAGCGCGGTGCCTTTGTCAGCCAGGTGATGCCGAACTCTTCCGCTGCGAAAGCCGGTATTAAAGCGGGTGACGTTATTACCACCCTGAACGGCAAGCCAGTAAGCAGCTTTGCCGCGCTGCGTGCGGAAGTGGGCTCTATGCCAGTTGGCAGCAAAGTCTCGCTGGGCCTGCTGCGTGAAGGTAAGCCAGTCAACGTGACACTGGAACTGCAGCAGAGTAGCCAGAGCCAGGTCGATTCCAGCTCTATCTTCAGCGGCATCGAAGGCGCTGAGATGAGCAATAAAGGGCAAGATAAAGGCGTGGTGGTGAGTAACGTGAAAGCCAACTCTCCGGCTGCGCGCATTGGCCTGAAGAAAGGTGACGTGATTATGGGCGCTAACCAGCAGCCGGTGAAAAACATCGCTGAGTTGCGCAAAATTCTCGACAGCAAGCCTTCGGTGCTGGCGCTGAATATCCAGCGTGGCGACACCTCTCTCTATTTGTTAATGCAGTAATCTCCAAAGCCCCTGCGTCCGGTGATGCAGGGGCTTTTCTTCTTTCTGTGACCCTTTCCACAAGTCCATACATCTTCCCCCCTTTTTGTGCATTCGCACAATGCAGCCTCTGCTGAACTTCCCTATGCTTGAGCTCTGCTCAGAGGAGGACGACATGGCTGGCTGGCATCTTGATACCAAAATGGCGCAGGATATCGTGGCACGAACGATGCGCATTATTGATACGAACATCAACGTTATGGATGCCCGTGGGCGGATCATAGGCAGCGGCGATCGTGAGCGTATTGGGGAATTGCACGAAGGCGCACTGCTGGTGCTTTCTCAGGGGCGCGTGGTGGACATCGACGATGCGGTGACCCGCCATCTGCACGGCGTGCGACAGGGTATTAACCTGCCGCTGCGTCTCGAAGGCGAAATTGTTGGCGTTATCGGGCTGACCGGCGAGCCAGAGTCATTGCGCAAGTATGGCGAGCTGGTGTGCATGACCGCCGAGATGATGCTGGAACAATCCCGCCTGATGCACCTGCTGGCTCAGGATAGTCGTCTGCGTGAAGAACTGGTGATGAACCTGATTCAGGCTGAAGAACACACCCCGGCGCTAACCGAATGGGCGCAGCGTCTGGGTATCGATCTGAATCAACCGCGCGTGGTCGCGGTGATTGAGGTCGACAGCGGTCAGCTGGGCGTAGACAGTGCCATGGTTGAACTGCAGCAACTGCAAAATGCGCTGGCGACGCCAGAGCGCAACAACCTCGTCGCGATTGTTTCGTTAACGGAGATGGTGGTGTTAAAACCGGCGCTCAATCAGTTTGGACGCTGGGATGCCGAAGATCATCGTCGTCGGGTTGAGCAGCTTATTGCCCGTATGAAAGAGAACGGTCAACTGCGTTTTCGCGTGGCGCTGGGAAACTACTTCACCGGCCCGGGCAGCATTGCCCGCTCCTGGCGCACTGCACGGACTACCATGATGGTTGGGAAACAGCGGATGCCCGAGAGCCGCAGCTATTTCTATCAGGATTTGATGCTACCGGTACTGCTCGACAGTCTGCGCGGGGGCTGGCAGGCGAATGAACTGGCCCGCCCGCTGACGCGTCTGAAGGCGATGGACAACAATGGGCTTTTGCGCCGTACGTTACAGGCATGGTTCCGTCACAACGTGCAACCGCTGGCGACTTCCCGGGCGTTGTTTATTCACCGTAATACGCTGGAGTATCGTCTTAACCGTATCTCGGAGCTGACGGGGCTGGACCTGGGGAATTTTGACGACAGACTGTTGCTGTATGTGGCATTGCAGCTGGATGAGCAGAGATAACGCAAAGCAAAACGGCAACCAGGTTGCCGTTTTAAAGGTTTGACCGCACCCGGTATTATTTATTACGGGTCAGCTTCTCAAGATCCGCTTCGATTTCACTGATCTTGTTGGTGACCACGCTCTCCAGGTGGCGAAGATCGTCGAGGATTTTACGCTTGAGATCGACTTCGGTGCGATCGCGCTGGCAAATCTGATCGAGTTCATCGATCACATAGCGCAGATTCGGGCTGATCTCCTGCACTTCTTTGTAACCCTGACCAACGCCATCCGCCACAACGGTTTTACGTTGACGTGGGTATTTGAACTTCACGCTCTTGGCGAAGAACTCGCCCTTATCCTTGTGGAAATAGATTTTCAGGATATCGTTGTTGGCTTCCTGCCGGAGGCTGTAACGATCAATTTCATCAGGATTGGTAATGCCCAGACTTTTTAGATTATCGTACATAGCGGTACCCTTGATCTCAACATAACCTATGAATAATTAACGAAAAAATCTATTCTCGCCACCAGCAGATACAAAAAAAGCGGGGTAGCCCCCGCTTTTTGTTATACCTGATTAATCGATGGTACGCAGCAGTTCGTTGATGCCGACTTTGCCACGGGTTTTCGCATCGACTTTCTTCACGATCACCGCGCAGTACAGGCTGTATTTGCCATCTTTCGAAGGCAGGTTGCCGGAAACCACTACGGAGCCCGCTGGCACACGGCCGTAGTGCACTTCGCCGGTTTCACGATCGTAAATACGGGTGCTCTGGCCGATGTAAACGCCCATGGAGATCACCGAGCCTTCTTCAACGATCACGCCTTCAACCACTTCGGAGCGTGCGCCGATGAAGCAGTTATCTTCGATGATGGTTGGGTTAGCCTGCAGCGGCTCCAGAACGCCACCGATGCCTACGCCACCAGAAAGGTGAACGTTTTTACCGATCTGGGCGCAAGAGCCCACGGTCGCCCAGGTATCTACCATGGTGCCTTCGTCAACGTACGCACCGATGTTCACATAGGACGGCATCAGTACGGTGTTACGTGCGATAAAGGCGCCCTGGCGAACAGCGGCTGGCGGTACCACGCGGAAACCTTCTTTCTGGAAGCGCGCTTCGTCGTAATCGGCGAATTTCATCGGGACTTTATCGAAGTAGCGGCTTTCTGCGCCATCAATAACCTGGTTGTCGTTGATACGGAAAGAGAGCAGCACGGCTTTCTTCAGCCACTGGTGAGTGACCCACTGACCGTCGATTTTTTCTGCCACACGCAGCGCGCCGGAATCCAGCAAAGAAATCACCTGGTTAACCGCTTCGCGGGTTACGGTATCCACATTTGCCGGAGTGATCTCGGCGCGACGCTCAAAGGCGGACTCAATAACGTTCTGTAACTGCTGCATTGTTTACTCTTTCCATTTCACTAAAAAACACGTCACCCTTTATCGTTTGGATTGAGGGCTGCTGTCAACCGTTGTTGCACTTCAAGTTGCAGGTCATTATTAAGGCCACGCCGGTCGGCGGTGGCGATTATAAATAAATCTTCTACTCGCTCACCGATTGTCGTAATTCTGGCACCGTGGAGCGAAATACCGAGGTCGGCAAAGATCTGCCCGACCCGTGCCAACAGCCCTGGCTGATCCAGCGCAATGAGCTCCATAAAGGATTTGCGATCGGTATGGGTTGGCAGGAAATTAACCTCGGTGTCCACGGTAAAGTGACGCAGTTTTGCCGGCTGGCGACGCGGCTGCGGCGGCTGCCAACTGCTCTGGGTGATCGCCTGTTCCAGTCCGAAGCGGATCGGCTCGTGTCTGTCTGACGCCAGCGGGCTGCCGTCCGGCTCCAGCACGATAAAGGTGTCCATCGCCATACCGTCGCGGGTGGTAAAAATCTGTGCGTCGTGCACGCTCAAATTACGTCTGTCCAGCTCGGCACAGACCGCAGCGAACAGGTAAGGCCTGTCCGGGCTCCAGATAAAGATCTCCGTTCCGCCGCGCGTGGCCTGTGGGCTAAGCAGAATGAGCGGTTTGGTGAGGTCGTGCTTCAACAGATGTCGCGCGTGCCATGCCAGCTGATTTGGCGTATGACGCACAAAGTAATTAGCGCGACAGCGCGCCCAGATCTGGTGCAGCGCCTCTTCATTAATACTCTCCATGCGCAATAATGCTAACGCCTGTAGCTGATGGTGGCGCACGCGTTCACGCATGTCTGGCGTATTCTGCATCCCGCGTCGTAGCTGTTTCTCCGTGGCAAAGTAGAGCTCGCGGAGCAAACTCTGCTTCCAGCTATTCCATAAGGATTCGTTGGTAGCGCAGATATCAGCTACCGTCAGGCACACCAGGAAGCGCAGACGATTCTCAGTCTGTACCTCTTCGGCAAACTGCTTGATCACCTCCGGATCCTGGATATCTCGCCGTTGCGCGGTGACCGACATCAACAGGTGATGACGAACCAGCCAGGCGACCAGCTGCGTTTCGCGTGAATTCAGTCCGTGAAGCTCGGCGAATTTCAGTATGTCCTGCGCACCCAGCACGGAGTGGTCTCCGCCCCGGCCTTTGGCAATATCATGGAACAGGGCGGCAATAAGGATCAGTTCCGGATGGTTCAGGCGCGGCCAGAGCTCTACGCAGAGCGGATGCTGGCTCCGGGTCTCTTCCCGGGCGAAGCTTTCCAGCTTCAGCAATACGCGAATGGTGTGTTCATCCACGGTGTAGGCATGGAAAAGATCGAACTGCATCTGTCCGACAATATGTGACCACTGGGGCATATAGGCCCAGAGCACGCTGTGGCGGTGCATGGGCAGTAGCCCGCGTTTCACGGCACCCGGATGGCGAAGCATGCTAAGAAACAGTGAGCGGGCTTCCGGGATGTAGCACAGCGGCTGGCGAAGGTGACGGCGAGCGTGGCGCAGATGGCGCAGAGTCGTAGAGTAGATCCCGGTAATCGTGCTGTTACGCACCATGGTATAAAACATCCGCAGGATCGCTTCTGGCTCACGGATAAAAAGCGTTTCGTCGCGCAGGTCGATAAGCGTGCCGCGCAGCTGGAAATCGTCGTCAATGGGGCGCGGTTTTTCATCGGCGGTGAGCGCCAGAATGGCTTCATCAAACAGCTGGAGCAGCATTTGATTCAGCTCGGTGACGCGACGGGTGACGCGGTAGAAGTCTTTCATCATCTGTTCTACCGGCTCGTTCCCTTCGCCGCTATAGTTCAGGCGCTGGGCGACGCTAAGCTGCCTGTCGAACAACAGGCGGTTATCGTAGCGTGTGATTTCCAGATGCAGCGCGAAGCGGATACGCCAAAGCAGGTGCAGACACTCATTCAGCTCAATACGTTCGGCGGGAGTTAAAAAACCAAAGCCGACCATCTCATCGAGCGAGGTCGCCCCGAAATGGCGACGAGCGACCCATTGCAGGGTGTGGATATCGCGCAGGCCGCCGGGGCTGCTTTTGATATCCGGCTCCAGGTTATAACTGGTACCGTGATAACGCTGGTGACGCACCTGCTGTTCGTCGACCTTGGCGGCAAAGAATTTTTCTGAAGGCCAGAATCCGTCGCTGAAAATGTGTTTTTGCAGCTCCAGAAATAGCGCGACGTCGCCGATCAGGAGGCGCGTCTCAATCAGGTTGGTAGCGACGGTAAGATCCGCTAAGCCCTCGAGCAGACACTCTTCCAGGGTGCGCACGCTGTGGCCCACTTCCAGCTTCACGTCCCACAGAAGCGTCAACAGCTCACCAATTTTTTGCGCCTGATCGTCGGGCAGCTTTTTACGGCTCAGGATTAACAGGTCGATATCCGACAGGGGGTGCAATTCGCCGCGGCCGTAACCGCCCACCGCGACCAGCGCCACATCGCTGATTTGGCCAAAGCCATAATCAATCCACAGGCGCTGTAACAGCTGATCAATAAATTCAGTGCGCGCTTCGATGAGTGATTCGGCAGAGATCCCGCTGTCGAACGCTTCACCCAGCCAGTGCTGGAATGTGTCGATATGCGCTTTAATGTCGGCACAGGTGAGATCTGTCTTCGGCCAGACGCCGGGGTTATCCGGCTGGCCGGGCAGGGTGGGGAGTGCCGTGTTGGCATACTGTTCGGGTAAAAGGTTACTCATAGCGCGCCACCCATAAGAAAATATGATAGCCATTAAAAAAGCCGGCATTTGCCGGCTTCTTATCATTCGTTGTGCGAGAGTATCGCCGGGATGGTGTCATCCTTGCGTAACGTCATTATTTCGCAGCCGTTATCTGTCACCACAATAGTATGCTCGTACTGCGCAGACAAGCTTCTGTCTTTGGTTTTCACCGTCCAGCCATCTTTCATGGTGCGGATACGGTAGTCACCGGCGTTAACCATCGGCTCAATGGTAAACGTCATCCCTTTTTGCAGCACCACGCCGCCGTCGTCAGCATCGTAATGCAGCACCTGCGGCTCTTCGTGGAAGACGCGGCCAATACCGTGACCGCAATACTCGCGAACCACAGAGAAACCTTCCGCTTCAACGAATTTCTGAATGGCCGCACCGATAGTGCGCAGGCGAATACCAGGCTTCACCATTTTCAGCGCCAGGTAGAGGCTCTCCTGGGTAATACGGCACAGGCGTTCGCCCTGAATCGTCGGCTTACCGACGATGAACATTTTTGAGGTGTCACCGTGGTACTCGTCTTTAATCACGGTCACATCGATATTGACGATGTCGCCATCTTTCAGCAGTTTTTCGTCGTCCGGAATACCGTGACACACCACTTCATTAATAGAGATGCAGACGGATTTCGGGAAACCGTGATAGCCGAGGCAGGCGGAGACCGCGTGCTGCTCGTTCACGATATAATCATTACAGATACGGTCCAGTTCGCCGGTGCTCACGCCCGGTTTGACGAACGGCTCGATCATTTCCAGCACTTCGGCGGCCAGACGACCGGCAACGCGCATCTTTTCAATTTCTTCAGGTGTCTTAATAGAGATAGCCATGTAATCTGTCCATCGGTGTCGATTTTTTCGACAATACTAGTCTGAGTGCTGTCAATGGTATCAGTCAGGCGTACTGCCTGCCAAATTGAGAATCAGAAGCAGCACGCACGGCCAACAACAGTTGGTTTCTGGTGGCGTTTTGTGGTATAAAGCGCGCCGGACTTCCGATCCATCTCAGATACACAGGGTGGACGGAAGCGACAAATCTCACTTTGTGTAATAACACACACGTATCGGCACATATTCCGGGGTGCCCTTTGGGGTCGGTAATATGGGATACGTGGAGGCATAACCCCAACTTTTAATATAGAGGTTTTAAACATGGCAACTGTTTCCATGCGCGACATGCTCAAGGCTGGTGTTCACTTCGGTCACCAGACCCGTTACTGGAACCCGAAAATGAAGCCTTTCATCTTCGGCGCACGTAACAAAGTTCACATCATCAACCTTGAGAAAACTGTACCAATGTTCAACGAAGCCCTGGCTGAGCTGAACAAGATTGCTTCCCGTAAAGGTAAGATTCTGTTCGTTGGTACTAAGCGCGCTGCAAGCGAAGCTGTGAAAGATGCTGCTAACAGCTGCGACCAGTTCTTCGTGAACCATCGCTGGTTGGGCGGCATGCTGACCAACTGGAAAACCGTTCGTCAGTCAATCAAACGCCTGAAAGATCTGGAAACTCAGTCTCAGGACGGTACTTTCGACAAGCTGACTAAGAAAGAAGCGCTGATGCGCACTCGTGAACTGGACAAGCTGGAAAACAGCCTGGGCGGTATCAAAGATATGGGCGGCCTGCCAGACGCGCTGTTCGTAATCGATGCAGACCACGAGCACATCGCAATCAAAGAAGCTAACAACCTGGGTATCCCGGTATTCGCTATCGTTGATACCAACTCCGATCCGGACGGTGTTGACTTCGTTATCCCGGGTAACGACGACGCAATCCGTGCTGTTAGCCTGTACCTGAGCGCTGTAGCTACTACCGTTCGTGAAGGCCGTTCCCAGGATCTGGCTTCTCAGGCGGAAGAAAGCTTCGTAGAAGCTGAATAATAAGGTTTTACCCCTTATTAGTACCGTGTATGAATAGGGGCCCATTACCGGCCCCTTTTTTCAATTTATACTGTTTGGCCTCCGGCCGGGCAGTTCACATCTCCCGAGGATTTAAGAATGGCTGAAATTACCGCATCCCTGGTAAAAGAGCTGCGTGAGCGTACTGGCGCAGGCATGATGGATTGCAAAAAAGCGCTGACTGAAGCGAACGGCGACATCGAGCTGGCAATCGAAAACATGCGTAAATCCGGTGCGATCAAAGCAGCTAAAAAAGCAGGCAACGTTGCTGCTGACGGCGTGATCATCACCAAAATCGACGGCACCTACGGCATCATTCTGGAAGTTAACTGCCAGACTGACTTCGTTGCTAAAGATGGCGGTTTCCAGGCATTTGCGAACAAAGTACTGGACGCAGCTGTTGCTGGCAAAATCACTGACGTTGAAGTGCTGAAAGCTCAGTTCGAAGAAGAGCGTGTTGCGCTGGTTGCTAAAATCGGTGAGAACATCAACATCCGTCGCGTTTCTTCTCTGGAAGGCGAAGTACTGGGTTCTTACCAGCACGGCGCACGTATCGGTGTTCTGGTTGCGGCTACAGGCGCTGACGAAGAGCTGGTTAAACAGCTGGCAATGCACATCGCTGCAAGCAAACCAGAATTCGTTAAGCCAGAAGACGTGTCTGCTGAAGTGGTAGAGAAAGAGTACCAGGTTCAGCTGGACATCGCGATGCAGTCTGGTAAGCCAAAAGAGATCGCAGAGAAAATGGTTGAAGGCCGCATGAAGAAATTCACCGGCGAAGTTTCTCTGACTGGTCAGCCTTTCGTAATGGACCCAAGCAAGTCTGTTGCTCAGCTGCTGAAAGAGCACAACGCTGACGTAACTGGCTTCATCCGCTTCGAAGTGGGCGAAGGCATTGAGAAAGTTGAGACTGACTTCGCAGCAGAAGTTGCTGCAATGTCCAAGCAGTCTTAATCAGCGAAAAGAAGCCGCCTGAGGGCGGCTTCTTTTTGTCACCCGTCATATAAAATCAGACTGGCTCTAGTATCGCTGTTCTGGTTTGCGGCTTAACATGTCGCCAGAATTAACCCCCATCTTAATCGTTGACAGTCTCAGGAAAGAAACATGGCTACCAATGCAAAACCCGTGTACAAACGCATTCTGCTTAAGCTGAGTGGCGAAGCGCTGCAGGGATCAGAAGGCTTCGGTATTGACGCAAGCATCCTTGACCGCATGGCACAGGAAATCAAAGAACTGGTCGAACTGGGTATCCAGGTTGGCGTGGTCATTGGCGGTGGTAACCTTTTCCGTGGTGCTGGTCTGGCGAAAGCGGGGATGAACCGCGTTGTGGGCGACCATATGGGAATGCTGGCTACCGTGATGAATGGTCTGGCCATGCGTGACGCTCTGCACCGTGCCTATGTGAACGCGCGCCTGATGTCTGCGATTCCGCTGAATGGCGTGTGCGACAATTACAGCTGGGCAGAAGCAATTAGCCTGCTGCGTAACAACCGTGTGGTGATCCTCTCCGCCGGTACCGGTAATCCGTTCTTTACTACCGATTCCGCCGCCTGCCTGCGCGGTATCGAAATCGAAGCCGATGTGGTGCTGAAAGCCACCAAAGTGGATGGCGTGTTTACTGCCGATCCGGCAAAAGATCCTTCAGCCACCATGTACGATCAGCTGACTTACAGCGAAGTGCTGGATAAAGAGCTGAAAGTAATGGATCTTGCCGCCTTCACGCTGGCTCGTGACCACAAACTGCCGATTCGTGTCTTCAACATGAACAAGCCTGGCGCGCTGCGTCGCGTCGTGATGGGCGAAAAAGAAGGCACTTTGATCACGGAATAATTTCCGTCGGCGACAAATACAGGTAAGATTCCGCTTTACTTTGTAGTGAATTCTCACCTGGACGCGCCTTTGGCGCTGTCATGATTTAAACGCGACTATACTTAGCACAGCCTGTGAGGCCGTGCTGGCGGATAGTCTGCCTGAGACAAGTTTTCAAGGATCCGTAACGTGATTAGCGATATCAGAAAAGATGCTGAAGTGCGCATGGACAAATGCGTAGAAGCGTTCAAAAACCAAATCAGCAAAGTGCGCACCGGTCGTGCTTCCCCAAGCCTGCTGGATGGCATTGTTGTTGAATACTACGGTACGCCAACTCCGCTGCGCCAGCTGGCGAGCGTCACGGTAGAAGATACCCGTACGCTGAAAATCAACGTCTTCGATCGTTCTATGGGTCCAGCCGTTGAGAAAGCGATCATGGCCTCCGACCTGGGTCTGAACCCAAGCTCTGCGGGTACTGATATCCGCGTTCCGCTGCCTCCGCTGACGGAAGAGCGTCGTAAAGAGCTGATCAAAGTTGTTCGTGGTGAAGCTGAAGGCGCGCGTGTCGCCGTACGTAACGTACGTCGTGATGCGAACGACAAAGTGAAAGCCCTGCTGAAAGAAAAAGAGATCAGTGAAGATGATGATCGTCGTTCTCAGGACGATGTTCAGAAGCTGACTGACGCTGCTATCAAAAAAGTCGATGCGGCGCTGGCAGACAAAGAAGCGGAACTGATGCAGTTCTGATTTCTGACGTAATCTGATAAAACGCCGTCCAGAAGGCCTTTATGGCTTTGCTGACGGCGTTTTGCTTTGCTGGTTTCACTATTTCCGGACATCTCATGAAGCAATTAACTCTTCTCGGCTCAACCGGCTCCATTGGTTGCAGCACCCTCGACGTCGTTCGCCATAATCCTGAACACTACCGCGTTACTGCGCTGGTGGCGGGGAAGAATGTCTCGCGCATGGTCGAACAGTGTCTGGAATTCACACCCCGCTATGCGGTGATGGATGATGACGAGAGCGCACGTCAAGTGAAACGGCTGCTGTCAGAGCAGGGGAGCCGCACTGAGGTGTTAAGTGGCCAGCAGGCGGCGTGCGAAATGGCAGCGCTGGATGACGTCGATCAGGTTATGGCGGCGATTGTGGGCGCGGCGGGCTTGTTGCCTACGCTTGCGGCAATTGACGCCGGTAAAACGGTTTTACTGGCGAATAAAGAGTCGTTAGTCACCTGTGGGCGATTGTTTATGGAGGCGGTGAAACAGAACGGCGCCAGCTTGTTGCCGGTGGATAGCGAACATAACGCGATTTTTCAGAGTTTACCGCAACCTTTTCAACAGAACCTGGGGTACGCTGATCTGGAGCAAAATGGGGTCTCCTCCATATTGCTTACCGGGTCTGGTGGCCCTTTTCGCGACACGCCTTTGTCCGATCTGAGCGCAATGACGCCCGATCAGGCTTGCCGTCATCCGAACTGGTCGATGGGACGTAAAATTTCCGTCGATTCCGCCACCATGATGAATAAAGGTCTGGAATACATTGAAGCCCGATGGTTGTTTAATGCCTCTGCAAAGCAGATGGAGGTATTGATTCATCCGCAATCGGTGATCCACTCGATGGTGCGTTATCTGGACGGCAGCGTGTTAGCGCAATTAGGCGAACCGGATATGCGTACGCCTATCGCGCATACGATGGCGTGGCCAAATCGCGTAGTCTCTGGTGTGAAGCCGCTCGATTTTTGCAAATTAAGTTCGTTAACGTTTAATGCGCCTGATTACCAACGCTACCCTTGCCTTAAACTGGCAATGGAGGCTTTTGATCAAGGCCAGGCCGTAACGACGGCGCTTAATGCCGCCAATGAAATCGCGGTGGCCGCGTTTTTAGCGCAACAGATCCGCTTCACGGATATTGCCGAATTAAATCAGCGGGTGCTTGAAACGATGGATTTACGCGAACCGCAAAGTGTCGATGATGTGCTGGCCGTAGATGCGCAAGCAAGGGGAGTGGCGCAAAAAGCGGTGACCCACCTCGCAAGCTGGTGATAAACCAGCCACTAGTGGTCATGCTATTTGTTAGCGTTGGGCTTCAGTGATATAGTCTGCGCCACCCAATCGCACGTATTTGGCTTATCGTGATTGGGGCAGCCGTGGTTGAACACGGCTTTTTTACGTAAAGGCTTCAGTATTCCTGAGTACCGTTAAATCCTTTCAGGGACTAAAAACGCGTTATGTTGTCTGCGAATCAACCAATGAGCGAAAACTTGCCAGCACATGGCTGTCGCCATGTAGCAATCATCATGGATGGCAATGGCCGCTGGGCGAAAAGACAAGGGAAGATCCGAGCCTTTGGGCATAAAGCTGGGGCGAAATCTGTGCGCCGTGCCGTTTCTTTTGCCGCCAATAACGGCATTGATGCGTTAACGCTCTATGCTTTCAGCAGTGAAAACTGGAATCGACCGGCGCAGGAAGTAAGCGCGTTGATGGAATTGTTTGTGTGGGCGCTAGACAGCGAAGTAAAAAGCCTGCACCGCCACAACGTTCGCCTGCGCGTCATTGGTGATACCAGTCGTTTTAATGCACGTCTGCAAGAACGCATTCGTAAAGCGGAAGCGCTAACCGGACAAAACACCGGCCTGACGCTGAATATCGCGGCGAATTACGGTGGACGGTGGGATATTATCCAGGGCGTTCAGCATTTGGCTGAACAAGTTCAGGAAGGGCTGTTACGGCCGGACCAGATTGATGAAGAGGCGCTGAGCAAGCAAATCTGCATGAGTGAACTTTCTCCCGTGGATTTAGTAATTAGGACAGGGGGAGAACATCGCATTAGTAACTTTTTGCTTTGGCAAATTGCCTATGCCGAACTTTACTTTACAGATGTTCTTTGGCCCGATTTTGACGAACAAGACTTTGAAGGTGCGCTACATGCCTTTGCCAATCGAGAGCGTCGCTTCGGTGGCACCGAGCCTGGTGGCGACGACGCCTGATGGGGGTAGCTTTTGCTGAAGTATCGCCTGATTTCTGCTTTTGTTTTAATACCCATTGTCATCGCGGCGCTGTTTCTATTGCCTCCGGTGGGATTTGCCATTGTTACGCTGGTTGTCTGTATGCTGGCAGCGTGGGAATGGGGGCAACTTAGTGGTTTTACTTCGCGCTCACAGCGGGTATGGCTGGCGGTACTCTGCGGCCTGATTCTGGCGCTGATGCTGTTTATGCTGCCGGAGTATCATCATAATATCCATCAACCTCTGGTCGCGGGATCGCTGTGGCTATCGCTGGTCTGGTGGCTGGCTGCGCTATTGCTGGTGCTCTTCTATCCGGGTTCGGCAGCGCTATGGCGTAACTCTAAAACGCTGCGCCTGATTTTCGGGCTCTTCACCATCGTTCCCTTCTTTTGGGGAATGCTCGCGCTGCGAGCCTGGCACTATGACGATAACCACTACAGCGGCGCAATCTGGTTGCTTTATGTGATGATTCTCGTCTGGGGGGCTGACTCCGGTGCCTATATGTTTGGTAAACTGTTTGGCAAACATAAACTGGCACCAAAAGTGTCACCGGGTAAGACCTGGCAGGGGTTCATCGGCGGGCTGTTTACCGCAGCGATTATCTCCTGGGGATATGGCGTTTGGGCCAACCTCGAGGTGGCTCCGCTAACATTGCTGGTTTGCTCTATTATTGCGGCTCTGGCCTCCGTGCTGGGCGATTTAACCGAGAGCATGTTCAAGCGTGAAGCAGGGATTAAAGACAGTGGCCATCTGATTCCGGGGCACGGTGGTATCCTGGATCGTATAGACAGCCTGACAGCAGCCGTTCCGGTGTTTGCTTGCCTGTTTTTGCTGGTATTTGGAACGATTTAACGGAAGGTTTTATGCTTAGCATTCTCTGGAATCTGGCGGCATTCATCGTTGCACTGGGTGTGTTAATTACCGTGCATGAATTTGGCCATTTCTGGGTTGCTCGGCGCTGTGGCGTGCGGGTAGAGCGTTTCTCTATCGGCTTTGGTAAGGCTCTCTGGCGCCGTACCGATCGCCAGGGAACAGAATTTGTAATCGCCCTTATTCCGCTCGGGGGTTACGTTAAAATGCTTGATGAGCGCGTAGAGCCGGTCGCACCCGAAATGCGCCACTACGCGTTCAATACCAAATCTGTCGGCCAGCGCGCCGCCATCATCGCTGCCGGTCCGGTAGCAAACTTTATCTTCGCCGCTTTCGCCTACTGGCTGGTGTTTATCATCGGTGTCCCTGGTGTTCGTCCGGTTGTTGGTGAAATAACTCCCAACTCCATCGCGGCGAGCGCGCAAATTGCCCCAGGCATGGAACTTAAAGCGATTGATGGTATCGAAACCCCTGATTGGGATGCGGTGCGGTTGCAGCTGGTTGCCAAAATTGGTGATGAGCAGACCACGCTAAGCGTTGCAAACTTTGGCGATAACCAGCGTCAGAATAAGGTTCTGGATTTACGCCACTGGGCATTCGAACCAGATAAAGAAGATCCCGTTGCTGCATTGGGTATCCGTCCGCGCGGTGCGCAGATTGAATCCGTGCTTGCAGAAGTACAGGATGGGTCCGCCGCAAGCAAAGCAGGTTTGCAAGCGGGCGATAGGATCGTTAAAGTCGATGGTCAGCCATTAACGCAGTGGATGACCTTTGTTAATCTGGTGCGCGATAATCCAGGTACGCCGTTGGCGCTGGAGGTTGAAAGGCAGGGGAGTCCGCTCTCCTTAACGCTTATCCCGGATACTAAATCGGGTGGCGGAAAGGCTGAGGGGTTTGCTGGCGTGGTGCCAAAAGTGATCCCGCTGCCTGATGAGTACAAGACAATACGCCAGTATGGGCCGTTCAGCGCCATTCTTGAAGCCACGGATAAAACATGGCAAATGATGAAGCTGACGGTTCAAATGCTGGGGAAATTGATTACTGGTGACGTAAAACTGAACAACCTCAGTGGGCCGATTTCGATCGCTCAGGGGGCTGGGATGTCAGCAGAGTTCGGGGTGATTTACTACCTGATGTTTCTTGCGCTCATTAGCGTGAACCTCGGGATAATCAACCTGTTCCCACTTCCGGTGTTAGACGGGGGGCATCTGCTGTTTTTAGCGATTGAGAAGCTAAAAGGCGGGCCGGTGTCCGAGCGAGTTCAAGACTTTAGTTATCGCATTGGCTCGATTTTGCTGGTGCTGTTAATGGGGCTTGCACTTTTCAATGATTTTTCTCGGTTGTAATAGAGATAGTTAGGAAGAACGCATAATAACGATGGCGATGAAAAAGTTGCTCATAGCGTCGCTGCTGTTTAGCAGCGCCACCGTATACGGTGCTGAAGGGTTCGTAGTGAAGGATATTCATTTCGAAGGTCTTCAGCGTGTCGCCGTTGGTGCGGCCCTCCTCAGTATGCCAGTGCGCCAAGGCGACACGGTTAATGATGAAGACATCAGTAATACCATTCGCGCGTTGTTTGCCACTGGCAACTTCGAGGACGTCCGCGTCCTGCGCGATGGTGATACTTTACTGGTTCAGGTGAAGGAACGCCCGACGATTGCCAGCATCACCTTCTCCGGCAACAAGTCGGTGAAAGACGATATGCTCAAGCAGAACCTTGAAGCGTCTGGCGTGCGTGTCGGTGAATCCCTGGACCGAACTACCCTCTCTGATATCGAAAAAGGGCTGGAAGATTTCTACTACAGCGTGGGTAAATACAGCGCGAGCGTAAAAGCCGTTGTGACCCCGCTGCCGCGTAACCGCGTTGACCTGAAGCTTGTCTTCCAGGAAGGGGTGTCCGCGAAAATCCAGCAGATCAACATCGTGGGCAACCATGCGTTCAGCACCGATGAACTGATCTCCACTTTCCAGCTGCGCGACGAAGTGCCGTGGTGGAACGTGGTAGGCGATCGCAAATACCAGAAACAGAAACTGGCGGGCGACCTTGAAACCCTGCGTAGTTACTATCTGGACCGCGGCTATGCCCGTTTCAATATCGACTCAACGCAAGTGAGTCTGACTCCGGACAAGAAAGGCATCTACATTACCGTTAACATTACTGAAGGCGATAAATATACGCTTTCTGGTGTTGAAGTGAGCGGTAACCTCGCCGGCCATTCTGCTGAGATCGAGAGCCTGACCAAACTGCAGCCGGGTGAACTGTATAGCGGTGCGAAAGTCACCAAAATGGAAGACGGCATTAAAAAGCTGCTCGGCCGTTATGGTTACGCTTACCCACGCGTTCAGACCCAGCCAGAAATCAACGACACGGATAAAACCGTTAAGCTGCACGTGAATGTCGATGCAGGTAACCGTTTCTACGTGCGTAAGATCCGTTTTGAAGGAAACGACACCTCCAAAGATGCCGTTCTGCGTCGCGAAATGCGTCAGATGGAAGGGGCCTGGCTTGGCAGCGATTTAGTTGACCAGGGTAAAGAGCGTCTGAACCGTCTGGGCTACTTTGAAACGGTCGATACCGATACCCAACGCGTGCCTGGCCGTCCGGATCAGGTCGACGTGGTTTATAAGGTTAAAGAGCGTAACACCGGTAGCTTCAACTTCGGTGTTGGCTACGGTACGGAAAGTGGCGTGAGCTTCCAGGTGGGCGTTCAGCAGGATAACTGGCTGGGCACGGGTTATTCCGTCGGTATCAACGGTACCAAGAATGACTATCAGACCTACTCAGAGTTCTCCGTCACTAACCCGTACTTCACCGTTGACGGTGTGAGTCTCGGTGGTCGTATTTTCTATAACGACTTTAAAGCTGACGATGCCGATCTGTCCTCCTATACCAACAAAAGTTATGGTCTGGATGGAACACTTGGCTTCCCGATTAACGAATACAACACCCTGCGTGCAGGTTTAGGTTACGTACATAACGACCTGTCCAACATGCAGCCGCAGGTGGCGATGTGGCGTTATCTGGACTCTATCGGGCAATCAGCTAGCACTTCCAGCGATGACAATGGCTTTGCTGCGGATGACTTCACCTTCAACTACGGGTGGACATATAACCGCCTTGACCGTGGTTTCTTCCCGACGGAAGGTTCACGTGTCAACCTGAACGGTAAAGTAACTATCCCAGGTTCCGATAACGAGTTCTACAAAGTAACGCTGGATACCGCGTCCTACTTCCCAATCGACGACGATCATAAATGGGTTGTCCTGGGTCGTACCCGCTGGGGTTACGGTGATGGGTTGAGTGGCAAAGAGCTGCCATTCTACGAAAACTTCTATGCAGGTGGTTCCAGCACCGTACGTGGCTTCCAGTCCAATAACATTGGTCCGAAAGCGGTCTACTACGGCGGTAATGACGAAGATAACTGCGCGAAGAGCTCCTCAAGCGAAGTCTGTAGTTCCGATGACGCAGTGGGCGGTAACGCAATGGCTGTCGCCAGCCTGGAGTTCATCACACCGACGCCGTTTATCAGCGACAAGTATGCTAACTCCGTACGTACTTCCTTCTTCTGGGATGCGGGTACCGTATGGGATACCAACTGGGATAACACGGCTCAGATGCGTGCGGCAGGTGTTCCAGACTATAGCGATCCAGGCAACATTCGCATGTCTGCAGGTATCGCATTACAATGGATGTCACCGCTGGGGCCGTTGGTCTTCTCCTACGCCCAGCCGTTTAAGAAATACGATGGAGACAAAGCGGAACAATTCCAGTTTAACATTGGTAAAACCTGGTAATTATCCGCAGCAAAGGAATGTGATGGCAGTGTAGCGCTGACAACTGGCGATCGCATGATCGCCTTGCCACGCAAAGAACGGTACCTTCGGGTGCCAATGGGATGGTAAGGAGTTAATTGTGAAAAAGTGGTTATTAGCTGCAGGCCTCGGTTTAGCGATGGCTACCTCTGCTCAGGCAGCGGACAAAATTGCAATCGTGAACATGGGTAACCTGTTCCAGCAGGTTGCGCAGAAAACCGGTGTTTCTGCAACACTGGAGAACGAGTTCAAAGGCCGTGCTGGCGAACTTCAGCGCATGGAAAACGATCTGCAATCTAAAATGCAGCGTCTGCAGCGTGATGGTTCTACCATGAAAGCAAGCGAGCGCAGCAAGCTGGAGAAAGACGTAATGGCTCAGCGCCAGACCTTCTCTCAGAAAGCACAGGCTTTCGAGCAAGATCGTCAACGTCGCTCTAACGAAGAACGTGGCAAACTGGTTACCCGTATCCAGTCAGCTGTGAAAAGCGTTGCTGCCGATCAGAGCATCGATCTGGTTGTAGATGCTAACGCCGTTGCCTTCAACAGCAGCGATGTAAAAGACATCACCGCTGATGTACTGAAACAGGTTAAATAAGTAATGCCTTCAATTCGACTGGCTGATTTAGCTCAGCAGTTGGATGCAGAATTACACGGTGATGGCGATATCGTCATCACCGCTGTTGCGTCCATGCAATCCGCTAAAGCAGGCAATATCACTTTCATGGTAAGTCCTAAATACCGTGAACATCTGGCTCAATGCCAGGCGTCTGCTGTCGTGCTGACGATGGACGATCTGCCTTTTGCCTCCGGAAGCGCGCTGGTAGTAAAAAACCCCTACCTGACGTATGCCCGTATGGCACAAATTCTTGATACCACGCCGCAGCCAGCGCATAACATCGCACCCAGTGCGGTGATTGACCCGACGGCGCAGCTGGGTAATAACGTTTCTATCGGCCCGAATGCGGTTATTGAATCAGACGTTGTGCTGGGCGATAACGTGGTCATCGGCGCGGGTTGCTTCGTAGGTAAAAAAACCAAAATTGGCGCAGGTTCTCGCTTGTGGGCCAACGTCTCGGTTTACCATGAGATTGAAATTGGCGAAAACTGCCTAATCCAGTCCAGCACCGTTATCGGTTCGGATGGGTTCGGTTATGCCAACGATCGCGGCAACTGGGTGAAGATCCCGCAGTTGGGGCGCGTGATCATCGGCGATCGCGTTGAAATCGGCGCATGCACCACAATCGACCGTGGCGCGCTGGATGACACGATAATCGGTAATGGTGTTATCATCGATAATCAATGCCAGATTGCACATAATGTAGTGATTGGCGACAATACTGCCGTTGCTGGTGGCGTGATTATGGCTGGCAGCCTGAAGATTGGCCGTTACTGTATGATTGGCGGTGCCAGCGTCATTAACGGGCATATGGAAATATGCGACAAAGTGACGGTGACCGGGATGGGTATGGTTATGCGTCCTATCACCGAGCCGGGCGTATATTCCTCGGGCATTCCGCTGCAACCTAATAAGGTGTGGCGTAAAACAGCTGCTCTGGTGATGAATATTGATGATATGAGCAAGCGCCTCAAGGCTATTGAGCGCAAATTCGATCAACAAGACTAAGCGTTCATTCATGTAACGCAAACTTCCCGGCCTGTCGGCTTTCTTTTAAACCGGCAGGCCGTGTTATTATTGCTATTCAGAATTTTTAGACAGGAAGAGTATTTTGACTACTGACACTCATACTCTGCATATTGAAGAGATTTTAGAGCTTCTGCCTCACCGCTACCCGTTCTTACTGGTAGATCGTGTGCTGGATTTTGAAGAAGGTCGTTTTCTGCGCGCAGTGAAAAATGTCTCCGTAAATGAGCCATTCTTCCAGGGGCATTTCCCTGGTAAGCCTATCTTCCCGGGTGTATTGATCCTGGAAGCAATGGCTCAGGCAACCGGTATTCTGGCGTTTAAAAGCGTGGGTAAACTGGAGCCGGGTGAATTGTATTACTTCGCTGGTATCGATGAAGCGCGCTTTAAGCGCCCAGTCGTACCAGGTGATCAGATGATCATGGAAGTGACTTTTGAGAAAACGCGTCGCGGCCTGACTCGCTTCAAAGGTGTTGCTCTGGTTGACGGCAAAGTTGTTTGCGAAGCTACCATGATGTGTGCGCGTAGCCGGGAGGCCTGATACGTGATTGATAAATCCGCCTTTATTCATCCAACCGCCATTGTGGAAGAGGGTGCCGTTATTGGTGCCAATGTCCATATTGGCCCGTTCTGTATTGTTGGACCCCATGTCGAAATTGGTGAGGGTACCGTACTGAAATCTCACATTGTCGTTAATGGTCATACGATCATTGGACGCGATAATGAGATTTATCAGTTCGCCTCCATCGGTGAAGCTAATCAGGATCTTAAATATGCTGGTGAGCCGACCCGTGTGGAAATCGGCGATCGTAACCGCATTCGCGAAAGCGTCACCATTCATCGTGGCACAACTCAGGGTGGTGGATTGACGAAGGTGGGCAGCGATAACCTCTTTATGGTCAATGCGCATATTGCGCACGACTGTACGGTAGGCAACCGCTGCATCCTCGCCAACAATGCAACGCTGGCGGGACACGTATCGGTTGACGATTTCGCAATCATTGGTGGCATGACCGCAGTCCATCAGTTCTGCATCATTGGTGCACACGTGATGGTCGGCGGCTGCTCCGGTGTGGCGCAAGATGTCCCGCCGTATGTGATTGCGCAGGGCAACCACGCAACGCCGTTTGGCGTCAATATCGAAGGTCTGAAGCGTCGTGGCTTTACGCGCGAAGCCATTACCGCGATCCGCAATGCGTACAAAATTATGTACCGTAGCGGTAAAACGCTGGAAGAGGCTAAGCCGGAAGTTTCTGCCCTGGCGGAACAGCACCCTGAGGTGAAGGCGTTCACCGAGTTCTTTGAACGCTCAACCCGCGGCCTGATTCGTTAATGGTTGATAACCGCCCGCTTACGATAGCCCTGGTCGCCGGAGAAACCTCCGGCGATATTCTTGGTGCCGGCCTTATTCGCGCGCTCAAAGCCCGCGTACCCAACGCCCGCTTTGTGGGGGTGGCTGGCCCGCTGATGCAGGCCGAAGGTTGTGAAGCCTGGTACGAAATGGAAGAGCTCGCGGTGATGGGCATTGTTGAAGTGCTGGGTCGCCTGCGTCGTCTGCTGCACATTCGTGCCGATCTTACCCGTCGTTTTACCGAACTCGAGCCCGATGTGTTTGTCGGTATCGACGCGCCCGATTTCAATATTACCCTTGAAGGGAATTTGAAAAAGAAGGGCATTAAAACCATTCATTATGTCAGTCCGTCCGTCTGGGCGTGGCGACAGAAACGCGTTTTCAAAATAGGCAGATCGACCAATCTGGTACTGGCCTTCCTGCCTTTCGAAAAAGCGTTTTACGACAAATTCAATGTTCCGTGCCGCTTTATCGGCCACACCATGGCCGATGCCATGCCGCTGGATCCTGATAAAAACGCAGCACGTGATGTATTAGGTATTCCACACGACGTACACTGCATGGCTCTGCTGCCCGGCAGTCGTGGTGCGGAAGTGGAGATGCTCAGCGCCGATTTTCTGAAAACGGCGCAGATCCTCCGCCAAACCTACCCCGACCTGGAAGTGGTCGTGCCGCTGGTCAATGCGAAACGGCGCGAGCAATTTGAACGCATCAAAGCGGAAGTTGCGCCAGAACTGCATGTCCGCCTGCTGGACGGTAAAGGGCGGGAAGCAATGGTGGCAAGCGATGCCGCGCTGCTCGCTTCAGGAACGGCAGCGCTGGAGTGCATGCTAGCCAAATGCCCGATGGTGGTCGGCTATCGCATGAAGCCGTTCACCTTCTGGCTGGCGAAACGTCTGGTGAAGACGGACTATGTTTCGTTGCCAAACCTGCTCGCCAGGCGCGAGCTGGTTAAAGAATTGCTGCAGGATGAGTGTCAACCGCATCAGCTTGCCGAGGCGCTACTGCCGTTGCTGGCCAATGGCGAAACCAGTCATGAGATGCACGATACCTTCCGCGAACTGCATCAGCAGATCCGCTGTAATGCCGATGAGCAAGCGGCAGATGCGGTGCTGGAGTTAGCAAAATGATGGAATTTATCTATCCACACACGCACCTGGTGGCGGGTGTGGATGAAGTCGGTCGTGGGCCGCTGGTAGGGGCGGTGGTGACTGCTGCCGTTATTCTCGATCCGGCTCGCCCCATCGTCGGGCTAAACGATTCAAAAAAGCTCTCAGAAAAACGTCGCCTGGCGTTATACGATGAGATCAAAGAGAAGGCGCTGGCCTGGAGCCTCGGGCGCGCAGAACCGCATGAAATTGACGAGCTGAATATTCTCCATGCCACCATGCTGGCGATGCAGCGCGCGGTGGCGGGGCTGGCAATTGTGCCGGAATATGTGCTGATTGATGGTAATCGCTGTCCGGCATTGCCAATGCCCTTCCTGGCGGTGGTGAAAGGCGACAGCCGTGTCGCGGAAATCAGTGCGGCCTCCATTCTTGCTAAGGTCACTCGCGATGCCGAGATGGCCGCGCTGGATCTCACATTTCCCCAGTACGGCTTCGGCCAGCACAAGGGGTATCCTACCGCTTTCCATCTGGAAAGGCTGGCAGAACATGGCGCAACGGAACATCACCGCCGCAGTTTTGGGCCGGTGAAACGCGCGATGGGACAGGTGTCCTGAATCAAGACGCAAGCAATTAAGTAACGCGGAATCTGAAGATGGCTGAACCACGTTTCGTACACCTGCGGGTGCACAGCGACTACTCCATGATTGATGGGCTGGCGAAAACCGGGCCGCTGGTAAAAAAGGCGGCTGCACTCGGCATGCCTGCGCTGGCGATCACCGATTTTACTAACCTGTGTGGTCTGGTGAAGTTCTACGGGGCAGCGCACGGCGCCGGGATGAAACCGATCATCGGGGCGGATTTCCACGTTCAGAGCGAACTGCTCGCTGATGAAATGACCCAAATCTCCGTCCTGGCGATGAACAATACCGGTTATCAGAACCTGACGTTGTTAATTTCCCGCGCCTATCAGCGTGGCTACGGCGCGCTGGGCCCCTGGATCGACAGAGAGTGGCTGGCCGAACTAAATGAAGGGCTACTGCTGATCTCCGGCGGACGCATGGGTGACTTAGGTAAATGCCTGATGCGTGGTAACAGCGCGCTGGTCGAGCAGTGTGTCGACTTTTATCAGACGCATTTCCCGGACCGTTTTTACCTGGAGCTGATTCGTACCGGTCGTCCTGATGAAGAGAGCTACCTTCATGCGGCGGTTGCGCTTGCTGAAGCGCACGGTTTGCCGGTGGTCGCAACCAATGACGTTCGCTTTATTAACGCTGACGACTTTGACGCGCATGAAATTCGCGTCGCCATTCACGACGGTTTTACGCTCGACGACCCCAAGCGCCCGCGCAACTACTCTGCGCAACAGTACATGCGCAGCGAAGAGGAGATGTGTGAACTCTTCTCTGATATCCCCGAAGCGCTAGAAAACAGCGTTGAGATTGCAAAACGTTGTAACGTCACGGTACGCCTGGGCGAGTATTTCCTGCCGCAGTTCCCGACCGGGGATATGACCACCGAAGATTTCCTGGTCATGAAATCGAAAGAGGGGCTGGAAGAGCGTCTCGAATTCCTCTTCCCCGATCCGGCGGTTCGGGCAGAAAAGCGTCCTGAATATGACGAACGCCTGGATATCGAGCTTCAGGTTATCAACCAGATGGGCTTCCCTGGGTACTTCCTTATCGTAATGGAGTTTATCCAGTGGTCGAAGGATAACGGCGTGCCGGTTGGGCCGGGCCGTGGCTCTGGTGCGGGCTCATTAGTCGCCTACGCGCTAAAAATTACCGATCTCGACCCGCTGGAATTTGACCTGCTGTTCGAACGTTTCCTTAACCCGGAACGTGTCTCGATGCCTGACTTCGACGTCGACTTCTGCATGGAGAAGCGCGACCAGGTCATTGAACACGTTGCGGATATGTATGGCCGTGATGCGGTATCCCAGATCATTACCTTCGGTACTATGGCGGCGAAAGCGGTTATCCGCGACGTTGGCCGCGTGCTGGGGCACCCTTATGGCTTCGTCGACCGCATCTCAAAACTGGTGCCGCCTGATCCCGGTATGACCCTGGCGAAAGCCTTTGAAGCCGAGCCGCAGCTGCCGGAAATTTACGAGGCCGACGAAGAGGTTAAAGCGCTGATCGACATGGCGCGTAAGCTTGAAGGCGTAACACGTAACGCCGGTAAGCACGCCGGTGGCGTGGTTATCGCACCAACTAAAATTACCGATTTTGCGCCGCTGTATTGCGATGAAACGGGCTCACACCCGGTCACGCAGTTCGATAAGAACGACGTAGAATACGCGGGCCTGGTGAAGTTTGACTTCCTGGGTCTGCGAACGCTCACTATCATCGACTGGGCGTTAAAAATGATCAACCCACGTCGGGCAAAGCAGGGACTGGAGCCGATTGACATCGCCGCCATCCCGCTCGACGACAAGAAAAGTTTCGATATGCTGCAGCGCTCGGAGACTACAGCGGTCTTCCAGCTTGAATCCCGCGGCATGAAAGATCTGATCAAACGTCTGCAGCCTGACTGCTTCGAAGATATGATCGCACTGGTGGCCCTGTTCCGTCCGGGGCCGCTACAGTCCGGCATGGTAGATAACTTTATTGACCGTAAACACGGCCGTGAAGAGCTCTCGTATCCGGACGTCCAGTGGCAGCATGAGAGCCTGAAGCCGGTACTGGAGCCGACCTACGGCATCATCCTGTATCAGGAACAGGTGATGCAGATAGCCCAGGTTCTCTCCGGGTACACCCTCGGCGGCGCGGACATGCTGCGTCGTGCGATGGGTAAGAAAAAGCCGGAAGAGATGGCCAAGCAGCGTTCTATCTTTGAAGACGGCGCGAAAAAGAACGGCATCGACGGCGAACTGGCGATGAAAATCTTCGACCTGGTAGAGAAATTCGCCGGTTATGGATTTAACAAATCGCACTCTGCGGCCTATGCTTTGGTCTCGTATCAAACGCTGTGGCTAAAGGCGCACTATCCCGCGGAGTTTATGGCTGCGGTCATGACGGCCGATATGGACAACACCGAGAAGGTGGTTGGCCTGGTAGACGAATGCTGGCGTATGGGGTTAAAGATCCTGCCGCCGGATATCAACTCGGGCCTGTACCATTTCCACGTTAACGACGACGGGGAGATTGTGTACGGCATTGGCGCGATCAAAGGGGTAGGTGAAGGTCCTATCGAAGCGATCATCGACGCCCGCAACGAGGGCGGTTATTTTCGCGAGCTGTTTGATCTGTGCGCCCGAACTGATACGAAAAAGCTTAACCGTCGCGTGCTTGAAAAATTGATCATGTCCGGCGCGTTTGACAGACTGGGGCCGCACCGCGCCGCACTGATGAACTCGCTAGGCGATGCCCTGAAGGCCGCCGATCAGCATGCAAAAGCGGAAGCTATTGGCCAGGCAGATATGTTCGGCGTGCTGGCCGAAGAGCCAGAACAGATTGAGCAGTCTTACGCCAACTGCCAGCCGTGGCCAGAGCAGGTAGTACTGGATGGGGAACGTGAAACGTTAGGCTTGTACCTGACGGGGCACCCGATCAACCAGTACATTAAAGAAATTGAGCGCTATGTCGGGGGCTACCGCCTGAAAGACATGCATCCGACAGAACGTGGTAAAATTACCACGGCTGCGGGGCTCGTGATTGCTGCAAGGGTAATGGTCACCAAGCGCGGCAATCGTATTGGCATCTGTACGCTGGATGACCGTTCCGGGCGACTGGAGGTGATGTTATTCACCGACGCGCTGGATAAATACCAGCAATTGCTGGAAAAAGACCGCATACTTATCGTCAGCGGACAGGTCAGCTTTGATGACTTCAGTGGGGGGCTTAAAATGACCGCCCGCGAAGTGATGGACATTGACGAAGCCCGGGAAAAATATGCTCGCGGGCTTGCTATCTCGCTGACGGACAGGCAAATTGATGACCAGCTTTTAAACCGACTCCGTCAGTCTCTGGAACCCCACCGCTCGGGGACCATTCCAGTACATCTCTACTATCAGAGGGCGGATGCGCGCGCACGACTGCGCTTTGGCGCAACGTGGCGTGTCTCTCCGAGCGATCGTTTATTAAACGATCTCCGCGGCCTCATTGGTTCGGAGCAGGTGGAACTAGAGTTTGACTAATACAGGAATACTATGAGTCTGAATTTCCTTGATTTCGAACAGCCGATTGCAGAGCTGGAAGCGAAAATCGATTCTCTGACCGCGGTTAGCCGTCAGGATGAAAAACTGGATATTAACATCGACGAAGAAGTGCATCGTCTGCGTGAAAAAAGCGTAGAACTGACGCGCAAAATCTTTGCCGATCTCGGCGCATGGCAGGTTGCCCAGCTGGCACGCCATCCTCAGCGTCCGTACACCCTGGATTATCTCCGCCTGGCGTTTGATGAGTTTGACGAGCTGGCAGGCGATCGCGCCTACGCGGACGATAAAGCCATTGTGGGCGGTATCGCACGTCTCGACGGTCGCCCGGTGATGATCATTGGTCATCAGAAAGGCCGTGAAACGAAAGAGAAGATCCGTCGTAACTTCGGTATGCCTGCACCAGAAGGCTACCGTAAAGCCCTGCGTCTGATGGAGATGGCTGAGCGTTTCAACATGCCCATCATCACCTTTATCGACACCCCGGGCGCGTATCCGGGTGTGGGCGCCGAAGAGCGCGGCCAGTCTGAAGCCATTGCCCGTAACCTGCGTGAAATGTCTCGCCTGAACGTGCCGGTTATCTGCACCGTTATCGGTGAAGGTGGCTCCGGCGGTGCGCTGGCGATTGGTGTGGGTGATAAAGTGAATATGCTGCAGTACAGCACCTATTCCGTTATCTCGCCAGAAGGTTGCGCCTCTATTCTGTGGAAGAGCGCTGACAAGGCGCCGCTGGCGGCAGAAGCGATGGGTATTATCGCCCCGCGTCTGAAAGAGCTGAAGCTGATCGACACCGTGATCCCGGAGCCGCTGGGTGGCGCGCACCGCAATCCGGAAGCGATGGCCGCATCGTTGAAAGCACAGCTGCTGGCCGATCTGGCCGATCTCGATGTGCTGAGCAAAGAAGACCTGCTCAACCGTCGTTATCAGCGACTGATGAGCTACGGTTACGCCTAAGGCGTTTCATTAATCCTAAAAGCCGCACAATGTTGCGGCTTTTTTTATGTCTGCGGTCTACCCTGGCTATCCTTAGTGGATGTTTTTTCAAGGAGGTAGACCGTGAATATCATTGCCATCATGGGGCCGCACGGCGTCTTTTATAAAGATGAACCCATCAAGGAGCTGGAAAACGCGTTACAAAAACGCGGATATCAACTTATCTGGCCGCAAAACAGCGCCGACCTGCTGAAGTTTATCGAGCACAATCCGCGGATTTGCGGCGTGATTTTCGACTGGGACGAGTACGACCTGGAACTGTGCAGTGATATCAATCAGCTCAATGAATACCTGCCGCTGTATGCCTTTATCAATACTCACTCGACGATGGATGTTAGCGCACACGATATGCGTATGGCGCTGTGGTTTTTCGAATACGCGCTGGGCGTGGCCGACGACATCGCGACACGCATTCAGCAATACACCGAAGAATACCTCGATAATATCACCCCACCGTTTACCCGCGCGCTTTTCACCTACGTCAAAGAGGGTAAATACACCTTCTGTACGCCTGGCCATATGGCCGGAACGGCATATCAAAAAAGCCCTGTCGGCTGTCTGTTCTATGATTTTTTCGGCGGCAATACACTGAAAGCCGACGTATCGATTTCGGTGACCGAGCTGGGATCCTTACTAGACCATACCGGACCGCACCTGGAGGCGGAGGAGTACATCGCCCGCACCTTTGGCGCTGAGCAGAGCTATATGGTAACCAACGGCACCTCTACCTCGAACAAGATCGTAGGGATGTATGCCGCACCGGCAGGCAGCACCTTGTTGATTGACCGTAACTGTCATAAATCGCTGGCGCATCTGTTGATGATGAGCGACGTGGTGCCGTTATGGCTCACCCCCACCCGCAATGCGTTGGGGATCCTGGGCGGGATCCCGAGACGGGAATTTACCCACGCGGCAATCGAACGCAAAGTGGCGAATGTCGTGCAGGCCAGTTGGCCGGTCCATGCGGTGATCACCAACTCCACCTATGATGGGCTGCTTTACAACACCAACTGGGTAAAACAGACGCTGGATGTCCCCTCGATTCATTTTGACTCGGCCTGGGTACCCTATACCAATTTTCACCCTATCTATGCGGGTAAGAGCGGTATGAGCGGTGAACGCATGCCGGGCAAAGTCTTCTATGAAACCCAGTCGACGCACAAAATGTTGGCCGCGTTTTCGCAGGCATCGCTCATTCATATCAAAGGCGAGTATGACGAAGAGACCTTTAATGAAGCCTTTATGATGCATACCACCACCTCACCAAGCTATCCGCTGGTGGCCTCTATCGAAACGGCTGCCGCCATGCTACGGGGTAACCCGGGAAAACGGCTGATCAACCGTTCGGTAGAGCGCGCGCTGCACTTCCGTAAAGAGGTGCAGCGGCTGAGGGAAGAGGCAGATGGCTGGTTCTTTGATATCTGGCAGCCTGAGGAGATCGACGAAGCGGAGTGTTGGCCGATCGCCCCGGGTGAAAACTGGCACGGATTCCGCGACGCCGACGACGACCATATGTTCCTCGATCCGGTTAAAGTCACCATCCTGACTCCCGGCATGGATGAGCAGGGCATCATGAGCGACACCGGTATTCCGGCGGCGCTGGTAGCGAAATTCCTTGATGAACGCGGCGTCGTGGTTGAAAAAACCGGCCCTTATAATCTGCTGTTCTTGTTCAGTATCGGGATCGATAAGACCCGGGCGATGGGGCTTTTACGTGGGTTGATGGAGTTTAAGCGCGCTTACGATCTTAATTTGCGGGTGAAGAATATGCTGCCGGATCTGTATGCCGAAGATCCGGATTTCTATCGCAATATGCGTATCCAGGATCTGGCGCAAGGGATCCACAAACTGATCCGCCAGCACGATCTGCCGCGTCTGATGTTGCAGGCGTTCGACGTTTTGCCGGAGATGAAACTCACGCCGCATCACGCCTGGCAGCGGCAGGTGAAAGGTGAGGTTGAAACGGTGGAGCTGGAGAATCTGATCGGCCGGATCTCGGCAAATATGATCCTGCCTTATCCGCCAGGCGTACCGCTATTGATGCCCGGCGAAATGATTACCGAACAGAGCCGGCCAGTTCTCGATTTCCTGCTGATGCTCTGTTCCATTGGACGCCACTACCCCGGCTTCGACACCGACATTCACGGCGCAAAACGTGATGAAAACGGCGTCTACAGGGTACGAGTCTTAAAAACGCCTTGACCCCTTGCCTGGCAAGGAGTTTCAGTTATAACGTGCAGGCACAACAACAAGGAGACGCTATGCTGGGTTTAAAACAGGTTCATCATATTGCCATCATTGCTTCTGACTACGCGGTCAGTAAGGCATTTTACTGCGATACGCTCGGATTCACGCTGCAGAGCGAGGCTTATCGTGAAGAGCGCGACTCGTGGAAAGGTGACCTGGCGCTAAACGGCCAGTATGTTATTGAACTGTTTTCGTTCCCGTTCCCGCCCGCGCGCCCGTCACGTCCAGAAGCCTGCGGTTTGCGCCATCTGGCCTTCAGTGTCGATAACATTGACCAAGCCGTCGCGCATCTGGAAGCGAAGGGGGTGAAGTGTGAAGCCATACGTGTCGATCCCTTCACCGATAAGCGCTTTACCTTCTTCAACGATCCGGATGGCTTGCCGCTGGAGCTCTATCAGCAGTAACGCTTGCCTCCGCACGCTTTGCCCGGTAACGTGCCGGGCAAACCATCATTCAGATAATGACTATGACCATTCCCGCCCTTGCACAAGCCGTTTTTCCGTTCCGCCGATTGCTGGTGGGATTCAGCGGTGGGCTGGACTCGACGGTGCTACTGCATCGGCTGATGCTCTGGCGCGAACAAGAGCCCGACGTCGAACTGCGCGCCATCCATATCCACCACGGGCTGAGTTCGCACGCTGATAGCTGGGTGACGCATTGCGAAGCGCTCTGCCGGGCGTGGAACATTCCTTTGCGCGTTGAACGTGTCACGCTGCAGGATGAAGGGCTGGGAACCGAAGCGCAGGCGCGTAAGGCGCGCTATGCTGCCTTTAAAAGCGCTCTGCTGCCGGGGGAGGCGCTGGTCACTGCGCAGCATCTGGACGATCAGTGCGAAACATTCTTGCTGGCGCTGAAGCGCGGCAGCGGCCCGGCGGGGTTATCTGCCATGCCCGAACGGGCGCATTTTGCCGATACTTATCAATTGCGTCCGCTGCTTGGGGAGCCCCGCGCTTCGTTGCTAAGCTGGGCGCAACAGCACGATCTGCGCTGGATAGATGACGAAAGCAATCAGGACGATGCTTACGACCGTAACTTCCTGCGTTTGCGGGTCGTACCGCAACTCATGCAGCGTTGGCCACACTTTGCCGAGGCGACCGCGCGCAGTGCGGCGCTGTGTGCTGAGCAGGAACAACTGCTTGATGAGTTGCTGGCCGACGATTTGGCAACAGTGACAGATGACGCGGGCGGGATGCAGATAATCCCGCTCCTGACGATGAGCGCCGTGCGCCGGGCCGCGTTAATACGGCGTTGGCTGGCGGCAAACGGCGCGCTAATGCCGTCCCGTGCGATGGTGAATCGTATCTGGGACGAGGTGGTGCAGGCCAGAGAAGATGCCAGTCCGGTGCTGAAACTGGGGGGCGGAGAAATTCGACGATTTCGCCAGGCGCTCTGGTGGGTACGACCACAGCCATCGCTGGCGCAAGAGGTCATTCCCTGGCTGGAACTGAACGCCCCGCTGTTGCTGCCGAAGGGCTGGGGAACGGTATCATTGAGCCCCTGTGGCAATATTCGCCCGCCGCGCAAGGACGAGCCGGTATCGGTGCGTTTTAAAGCCAGTGGAACGGTACACATCGTGGGGCGCAACGGCGGACGGAAGATTAAAAAAATTTGGCAAGAACTCAATGTCCCGCCATGGCTTCGCGAGGCGACGCCGCTTCTCTTTTATGGCGAAACGCTGATTGCTGCAGCCGGGCAATTCGTGACGTGCGAAGGGGAAGCAGAGGCAGGAAAAGGTTTACAACTAAAGTGGGAAAGATAACGGGCAGGGGACTGCCCGTTATGAAGCATCAGGACTCGCTCACCACGACGGTGCCGATTTCTGGATGACTGAAGCTGGCAATTTTATCGAGACGGAGCTCGCGCGTTGCGCCGCCATCTTCCACCACCAGGTACTCAACGTTTTTACGCGAAACCAGATCGTTGGCTTTAGCCTTCAAAACTTCGCCATCTTTAAGCGTCAGCGTCAGCAATAGATGATGCTGGCAGGCGAGTTCCAGATTGTCATAGTCATCACAGTTGATGGGTTGATAGATTTCATTCATTGACATAATCGCTCACCAGTAAATTCGCAGCGGCATACGCCGCCTTTTCTCTGACCGATTCTGAAAGCGTGTCGTCCGACGCGATGTCATTCAGAACTTTCAACACACAGCCCAACGCATCCGGGATATACCCCAGGTCTCCGCTGGCGATTTCCGCATACCGTTTGCGGATCAGCTCACAATAATTATTCACATCCCCTCCTGCCAGCGCGCTGACGTTACTGTGAGATAACACTAAGCCTACGAAGATTAGCTCTGTTTAGCAAGGTGACTATACCATACTCATTTAAGCAATATCAGCAGGTTGCCAGGTGGAGCTTTTAAGCGTCATTAACAGCCATTTGGCCATTATTTCGCTACAATGCGAACCTGATTAGAAAGGAGTTCGCCCATGGCGCTTAAAGCGACAATTTATAAAGCGATGGTCAATGTAGCTGACCTTGATCGTAACCAGTTTCTCGATGCCACCCTGACGCTGGCGCGTCACCCTTCTGAAACTCAGGAGCGCCTGATGCTGCGCCTGCTGGCATGGATCAAACATGCGCATGAGCGTTTGCAGTTCACCCGTGGCCTGAGTGCAGAGGAGGAGCCGGACGCCTGGCTGCGCAATGATCATCTGGGTATCGATTTGTGGATTGAAATGGGGCTTCCAGACGAGCGCCGGATTAAGAAAGCCTGCACCCAGGCAGCAGAAGTGGCGTTATTTGCCTATAACAGCCGTGCCGCAGAGATCTGGTGGCAGCAGAATAAAAGTAAATGTGCACAATACAGCAATCTCTCCGTCTGGTATCTGGACGATGAGCAACTGGCGCAGCTTAGCGCCTTTGCAGAGCGCACCATGAACTTACAGGCGACGATTCAGGACGGCGCCATCTGGCTGTCAGATAACCAGAATAATCTTGAAATTCATCTGACTGCGTGGCAGCAGCGCTCATGATTGTCATCTCGCGCAATGTCTCGCTGGCGGATAGCGAGGTGGAGATCACTGCAATCCGTGCTCAGGGGGCCGGTGGGCAGCATGTGAACAAGGCTTCTACGGCAATTCATCTGCGCTTTGACATTCGGGCCTCCAGCCTGCCAGAGTATTACAAGGAGCGGTTACTCGCCGCCAGCCATCATCTGTTAACCAGCGATGGCATGATCGTGATAAAGGCTCAAGAGTATCGTAGCCAGGAGTTAAACCGTGAAGCGGCACTTTCGCGGCTGGTGGCGGTCATACAGGAATTAACGACCGAGCAGAAAAGCCGAAGAGCCACCCGGCCGACGCGAGCGTCGAAAGAGCGTCGCTTGTCTGCAAAATCGCAAAAATCGACCGTTAAATCTTTGCGCGGTAAAATTCGTCGACCCCAGGAGTAGGGCGTGACACACATATTTCAGAAGGAAAGTAGCGTGAAAACAGCGATTTTTTCAGTGATGGCCGCAAGCACACTGTTTGTATTACTGGGCTGTAACCACCGTTCGGAAACGCAGACGCTTCAGCCTACGCAATCTGAAGCGCTGGCCCCCATGCAGCAAAGCTGGCGCGGCGTGTTGCCTTGTGCCGATTGCGAAGGCATTGAAACCTCGTTGTTCCTTGAAAAAGATGGTACCTGGGTAATGAACCAGCGCTATCAGAGCGCTAAAGAACCTGCCACATTCGCCAGTTACGGCAACTGGGCGCGTACCGCAGAGAAGCTGGTGCTGACCGATAATGAAGGGGAAAAGCACTACTTCCGGGCTAAAGGCGAAGGGCTGGAAATGCTCGATACCGAGGGAAACCCCATTGAATCGCAATTTAACTATACGCTTCAGCCAGTAAAAGCGGCGCTGCCGACGACACCGATGGCGATGCGCGGCATGTATTTCTATATGGCGGATGCGGCGATCTTTACGGACTGCGCCACCGGTAAGAAGGTGAGCGTGGCCAATAACGCACAACTGGAACGGGATTACGCCGCGGCACGCGGAGGCGATACTAAGCCGGTGCTACTGACGGTAGACGGTCACTTCACGCTGGAAGCGAACCCGGATAGCGGTGAGAGCGTGAAAACGCTGGTGGCGGATCGCAACGCCAGGTTTGAGCAGGGTAAAGACTGCAACAGCCAATAACAGCGATAAAAAACCCCGCCGCGGCGGGGTTTTTTAATTAGCCTTTGATGGCTTTAACAAGGTAATCCACAACGTCACCGGTCTTAATCATCTGCTTCTCGCCGTTGCGACGATATTTGTATTCGATATCATCGCTGTCGAGGTTACGGTCACCAATAACGATGGTGTGCGGGATACCGATCAATTCCATATCAGCAAACATCACGCCCGGACGCTCTTTACGGTCGTCCATCAGCACTTCAATGCCCTGCGCGCGCAGTTCGTTATAGAATTTCTCAGCCAGCTCCTGCACACGGTAGGATTTGTGCATGTTCATCGGCAAAATCGCAACCTGGAATGGCGCGATATTATCCGGCCAGACAATACCGCGGTCATCGTAATTCTGCTCAATAGCAGCGGCAACCACACGGGTGACACCGATGCCATAGCAGCCCATCGTCAGGATCTGGTTACGACCATCTTCACCCTGCACAGCCGCGTTCATCGCCTGAGAGTACTTGTTACCCAACTGGAAGATGTGACCCACTTCGATGCCGCGCTTAATCATCAGTGTGCCTTGACCATCCGGGCTCGGATCGCCGGCAACCACGTTACGGATATCTGCCACTTCTGGCGTGGCGACGTCGCGATCCCAGTTGATGCCGAAGTAGTGTTTGCCATCAATGTTGGCACCCGCAGAGAAATCGCTCATCGCGGCAACGGTACGGTCGATAACGACCGGGATAGGCATGTTCACCGGGCCAAGAGAGCCAGGACCCGCGTTAACAACCGCGCGGATTTCTGCTTCGGTAGCGAAGGTCAGTGGGCTGGCAACCTGCGGCAGCTTTTCTGCCTTCACTTCATTCAGTTCGTGATCGCCACGCACCAGCAGAGCGACCAGCGGATAGGCACTGTCTTCTACCGCTTTGACCAGCAGAGTTTTTACCGTCTTCTCGATGGGCAGGTTGTATTGCTCAACCAGTTCGGCGATGGTTTTTGCGTTCGGGGTATCAACCAGGGTCATCTCTTCGGTTGCGGCGGCGCGTGGCGCTTTTGGTGCCAGGGCTTCGGCAAACTCGATGTTAGCGGCGTAATCAGAGGAGTCAGAGAAGATTACATCGTCTTCGCCGCTCTGCGCCAGAACCTGGAACTCGTGGGATGCGCTACCGCCGATTGAACCGGTATCAGCCTGTACAGCACGGAAATCCAGACCCATGCGGGAGAAGATTTTGCTGTAAGCCTCATACATTTTGTCGTAGGTCTCCTGCAGAGACTCCTGAGAGGTATGGAAAGAGTAAGCATCTTTCATCAGGAATTCGCGGGAGCGCATAACGCCAAAACGTGGACGCACTTCGTCACGGAACTTGGTCTGGATCTGGAAGAAGTTCAGCGGCAACTGCTTGTAAGAGCTCAGCTCGTTGCGGATCAGATCGGTAATGACCTCTTCATGCGTTGGACCGAGAACAAACGGACGATCGCCGCGATCGGCAATACGCAGCAGTTCAGGACCGTACTGTTCCCAGCGACCACTCTCCTGCCACAGTTCAGAGGGCTGAACCACAGGCATTAACACCTCGATTGCACCGGCGTTGTTCATCTCTTCACGCACGATGTTTTCGACTTTTTTCAGGACGCGCACGCCGGTCGGCAGCCAGGTATATAACCCGGAGGCCAGCTTGCGGATCATCCCGGCGCGCAGCATCAGCTGGTGGCTGATCACTTCGGCGTCGGCAGGTGTCTCCTTCAGAGTGGAGAGCAGGTATTGGCTAGTACGCATGTTGTTACGGTTCCATTTCGACTATTGGAACAGGCTGAAACGCCAGCCTGACACAAAAAAAGTGGTTTAGTTTACCAGTGTGGCAAAGATGCCAAAAGAGAGGACAATAAAATTACTGCGGCTCAAGCGCAAACACTTCGAAGCCTGAGTCCGTTACGCGCCAGCGGACGTTAAAATCAAGCAACCAGACGGCATACGCTTTCCCGGCGTCTTCCTCTTTACGATAGGCGGGGCGAGGATCCTGCGCCAGCACATCGACGATAAACTCACGCAGACGTGGGTAGCGTTTTTCAAGGTGAACCAGTTCGGCAGCCAGCGCGTCGGTAAAGTAAACCGGCATATCGGCCTGTGGCGCCTGTTGGGCATAGCTGGCGCGGGCATCGGGCAGGGCTTCGGCAAACGGCAGATAAGGTTTGATATCGACGACGGGGGTGCCATCCACCAGGTCCAGCCCGCCGAGCTCCAGGATGACCTGATCCTTCTGGCAGCGAATGCCGTTTAGTTCGACGAGCGACATCCCCACCGGGTTAGGGCGGAAGGTAGAACGCGTGGCAAACACCCCCATTCTGGCGTTGCCGCCAAGCCGGGGAGGGCGTACAGTTGGGCGCCAGCCGCCTTCCATCGTTTGATGGAAGATAAACAGCACCCAGAGATGGCTAAAAGCTTCCAGTCCGCGCACAGCATCAGCCTGGTTATACGGAGCGATTAAGTGAAGTTCGCCGCCACCGCTTTTCACCAGCCCAGGCTGACGAGGTACGGCAAACTTCTCTTTATAGGGTGAGCGGATAACACCTATCTGCTCGAACTGGAATGTACTCATTTCGCCGAAACGTTAAGGGCAGAACCTACGCACACAGCCTGACGATAACAACCCGGCGTACCGCTGGTTACTTCGCAGCTGTGCAGCAGCACGGCGTTCGCTTTCATTTTGGAGGCGTTGATCTGCATACGCTTACGCGCCGTTGGGATGTTTGGTGGGGAGTCCTGATTTGTTGCCTGACAGGAGTCGCCTGAAACTTCACCCAGATCGCGGAACGGTTTGCCAATCAGAGCTTCCGCGTTGGTGTAAATGCGTACCGGCGCAGCGCGTGGCGCTTTCGGTTTTGCTGGCTCCGCTTTTGGCGGGGTTGCAGTGCTTTGAACAGGTTCAACAGGAGATCTGCTTAGCATAGAACATCCGCTCAGCATCAATGCTAAGAGACAGATCGGTAAAGCACGCATATTCTTTCCTCAATGAATAATCAAAACGTCAGTTATTGAATCAGTTGCCCGCATAAATGACAAGACGGGCTTTCGCCCGTCCTGAATGATATTACACAAAGAGAAGATTACCAGCCTTTAACTGCACCACCGTTAAAGACTTTGTTCGCCTCTTCGTAAACTTCATCAGACTGGTAAGCCTGAACGAACTTCTTCACGTTCTCTGCGTCTTTGTTGTCTTCACGAGTCACGATCAGGTTCACATAAGGGGAGTCTTTATCTTCTACGAAGATACCGTCTTTCGCCGGCGTCAGGCCGATCTGGCTAGCATAGGTGGTATTGATAACGGCCAGCGCGATCTGTGCATCGTCCAGAGAGCGTGGCAACTGTGGCGCTTCCAGCTCAACAATTTTCAGATTTTTTGGATTTTCGGTCACGTCCAGAACGGTCGGCAGCAGGCCAACACCGTCTTTCAGTTTGATCAAACCCTGTTTCTGCAGCAGCAGCAAAGAGCGGCCCAGGTTGGTTGGGTCATTTGGTACTGCGACCTGAGAGCCATCCTGCAGTTCGTCCAGAGATTTAATTTTCTTAGAGTAACCGGCAATCGGATATACAAAGGTGTTACCCGCTGGAACCAGTTTATAACCACGATCTTTGATCTGCTGATCCAGATACGGTTTGTGCTGGAAGGCGTTGGCATCGATATCGCCTTTGCTCAGCGCTTCGTTAGGCAGTACGTAATCATTGAATGTAACCAGCTCAACGTCCAGGCCATACTTCTCTTTAGCGACTTTCACTGCTGTTTCAGCAACCTGCTGTTCTGCACCTACGATAACGCCCACTTTGATGTGGTTCGGGTCTTTCTCGTCCTGACCGCAACCCACCAGTGCCAGAGAGCCGATCAGCGCGCCTACCGCTGCAAAGGTCTTAAATTTAAACGTCATGATATTTCCTTAATTCGTCGTGTTTATAATGTTTAACGTTATTTGTGCGTCACAGTACGAACGATGCGATCGCCCGAGAACTGAATGAGATAGACCAGTACTACCAGCAATACCAGAACGGTGTTCATTACGGTAGCGTTATAACCAATATAACCGTACTGGTAACCAATCTGACCCAGACCGCCAGCGCCGACGGCACCGCCCATCGCGGAATAACCGACCAGGGTAATCAGGGTGATGGTTGCGGCATTCACCAGTCCGGGCAGCGCTTCAGGCAGCAGCACTTTGCGTACGATCTGCATCGGCGTGGCGCCCATTGCGCGGGAGGCTTCAATCAAACCGGTCGGGATTTCCAGCAGGGCGTTTTCCACCATACGGGCAATAAAGGGGGCAGCCCCTACGGTCAGCGGAACAATAGCGGCCTGTAAGCCGATAGACGTCCCGACGATGACGCGAGTAAAGGGAATCATCCACACCAGCAGGATAATAAAAGGAATGGAACGGAAGATATTCACCACGGCGGAAAGAGCGCGGTAGAGCTTTGCGTTCTCAACAATTTGGCCCGGACGCGTAACGTACAGCAGCACGCCAACCGGCAGACCAATCACAAAGCCGAAAAAGCCGGATACAAAGGTCATTGCCAGCGTTTCCCATACGCCGCGAACCAGCAGCCACATCATCGGTTCAGACATAACCCAGTACCTCTACTTTTACATGGTGTTCTTGCAGCCAGGCAATGGCCGCTTGCGTCTCTTCTTGCGTGCCGTGCATCTCGGTCAACATAATGCCGAACTTCACGCCGCCGGCATAATCCATCTGCGCGCTAATAATGTTGTTATTCACATTGAAACGACGCGCCGTTTCCGACAGCAGCGGTGCATCGACGGACTGGCCGGTAAATTCCATACGCAGCATCGGCACACTACTGGCTTCAGGCTGCGCTTTTAAACGTTCAAGATAATCTTCCGGAATATCCAGATGCAGCGTGGACTGAATAAACTGCTGTGCTAACGGTGTTTTCGGATGCGAGAAGACTTCACTGACGGTGTCCTGCTCGATCAGTTCACCATTACTGATAACGGCGACACAGTCGCAGATACGTTTAACGACATCCATCTCGTGCGTAATAAGAAGAATGGTCAGTCCCAGGCGACGGTTAATATCTTTCAGTAATTCCAGGATAGAGCGTGTTGTTGCCGGGTCGAGCGCACTGGTGGCTTCATCGCATAACAGCACCTTTGGGTTGCTTGCCAGCGCTCGGGCAATCGCGACACGCTGCTTTTGACCGCCGGACAGGTTGGCGGGATAGCTATCATGCTTATCACCCAAACCGACAAGGTCCAGCAGTTCAGTAACGCGACGTTTGATCTCATCTTTAGACGTGTTATCCAGTTCTAAAGGCAGCGCAACGTTTCCAAAAACGGTGCGGGAAGCCAGCAAGTTAAAATGCTGGAAGATCATGCCAATCTGACGGCGTGCTTTGGTTAATTCTGATTCAGAGAGTTTGGTCAACTCCTGACCGCCAACCTGGACGCTGCCTTCGGTTGGACGCTCAAGCAGGTTGACGCAACGAATCAGCGTACTTTTACCTGCGCCAGAGGCGCCAATAACGCCATAAATCTGTCCAGCCGGAACGTGCAGGCTAACGTTGTTCAGCGCCTGAATCGTTCGGGTTCCTTGCTGGAACACTTTAGTAATGTTTGAAAGTTTGATCATTAGACTTTTTTAATCATATGTGAGTTTGCCGTGGCATTTTCTTCTGCCTGATACGGGCGTTAACCGTCAACGAAATGGATGTTAAGGCATCCAGACGTCTAAATCAATGTAACTCTGTTCGATGAGCACTTTCTTGTCTCCGGATTCATGAGATACTAAGCGTACATGCCTTTTTCAGGAGCAAAGCGGTGGCAAAATCAGTACCAGCAATTTTTCTCGATCGTGACGGCACTATTAATGTCGATCACGGTTACGTACATGAGATCGATGAATTCGAATTTATCGAAGGCGTCATTGATGCCATGCGCGAACTTAAAGAGATGGGTTATGCGCTGGTGGTCGTGACCAACCAGTCTGGGATCGCGCGTGGCAAATTTACCGAGGCGCAGTTTGAGACATTAACTGAGTGGATGGACTGGTCTCTGGCCGATCGCGGTGTTGATCTGGACGGTATCTATTTCTGTCCTCACCACCCTCAAGGAACCGTTGAAGAGTTTCGTCAGACTTGTGACTGCCGTAAGCCGCATCCGGGAATGCTGCTTTCAGCGCAAGAGTTCCTGAACATCGATATGGCTTCTTCTTATATGGTGGGCGATAAACTGGAAGATATGCAGGCAGCTGCAGCGGCGGGTGTAGGTAATAAAGTGCTGGTACGTACCGGTAAACCTGTGACGCCAGAAGCTGAGAATGCCGCAGACTGGGTGATCAATAGCCTTGCGGAGCTGCCTCAGGCCATCAAAAAGCGCTAAAAACGGTCGTTTTGGTGAAAAGGTGAGCGGTTGAAATAAAATTGTATTTTTCCGCTTGTCATTCCTCGGGAGCTCCCTATAATGCGCCTCCATCGACACGGCGGATGTGAATCACTTCACACAAACAGCCGGTTCGGTTGAAGAGAAAAAATCCTGAAATTCAGGGTTGACTCTGAAAGAGGAATGCGTAATATACGCCACCTCGCAACGGTGAGCTGAAAGCCGCGTTGCACTGCTCTTTAACAATTTATCAGACAATCTGTGTGGGCACTCAAAGTGACATGGATTCTTAATGTCTTCGGACAATAAATGAATGCCAAGTCTCTGAGTGAACACGTAATTCATTACGAAGTTTAATTCACGAGCATCAAACTTAAATTGAAGAGTTTGATCATGGCTCAGATTGAACGCTGGCGGCAGGCCTAACACATGCAAGTCGGGCGGTAACACAGGGAGCTTGCTCCTGGGTGACGAGCGGCGGACGGGTGAGTAATGTCTGGGAAACTGCCTGATGGAGGGGGATAACTACTGGAAACGGTAGCTAATACCGCATAACGTCGCAAGACCAAAGAGGGGGACCTTCGGGCCTCTTGCCATCAGATGTGCCCAGATGGGATTAGCTAGTAGGTGGGGTAATGGCTCACCTAGGCGACGATCCCTAGCTGGTCTGAGAGGATGACCAGCCACACTGGAACTGAGACACGGTCCAGACTCCTACGGGAGGCAGCAGTGGGGAATATTGCACAATGGGCGCAAGCCTGATGCAGCCATGCCGCGTGTATGAAGAAGGCCTTCGGGTTGTAAAGTACTTTCAGCGAGGAGGAAGGCATTAAGGTTAATAACCTTGGTGATTGACGTTACTCGCAGAAGAAGCACCGGCTAACTCCGTGCCAGCAGCCGCGGTAATACGGAGGGTGCAAGCGTTAATCGGAATTACTGGGCGTAAAGCGCACGCAGGCGGTCTGTCAAGTCGGATGTGAAATCCCCGGGCTCAACCTGGGAACTGCATTCGAAACTGGCAGGCTAGAGTCTTGTAGAGGGGGGTAGAATTCCAGGTGTAGCGGTGAAATGCGTAGAGATCTGGAGGAATACCGGTGGCGAAGGCGGCCCCCTGGACAAAGACTGACGCTCAGGTGCGAAAGCGTGGGGAGCAAACAGGATTAGATACCCTGGTAGTCCACGCCGTAAACGATGTCGACTTGGAGGCTGTTCCCTTGAGGAGTGGCTTCCGGAGCTAACGCGTTAAGTCGACCGCCTGGGGAGTACGGCCGCAAGGTTAAAACTCAAATGAATTGACGGGGGCCCGCACAAGCGGTGGAGCATGTGGTTTAATTCGATGCAACGCGAAGAACCTTACCTACTCTTGACATCCACGGAACTTAGCAGAGATGCTTTGGTGCCTTCGGGAACCGTGAGACAGGTGCTGCATGGCTGTCGTCAGCTCGTGTTGTGAAATGTTGGGTTAAGTCCCGCAACGAGCGCAACCCTTATCCTTTGTTGCCAGCGGTCCGGCCGGGAACTCAAAGGAGACTGCCAGTGATAAACTGGAGGAAGGTGGGGATGACGTCAAGTCATCATGGCCCTTACGAGTAGGGCTACACACGTGCTACAATGGCGCATACAAAGAGAAGCGACCTCGCGAGAGCAAGCGGACCTCATAAAGTGCGTCGTAGTCCGGATTGGAGTCTGCAACTCGACTCCATGAAGTCGGAATCGCTAGTAATCGTAGATCAGAATGCTACGGTGAATACGTTCCCGGGCCTTGTACACACCGCCCGTCACACCATGGGAGTGGGTTGCAAAAGAAGTAGGTAGCTTAACCTTCGGGAGGGCGCTTACCACTTTGTGATTCATGACTGGGGTGAAGTCGTAACAAGGTAACCGTAGGGGAACCTGCGGTTGGATCACCTCCTTACCTTAAAGAACCTGCCTTTGTAGTGCTCACACAGATTGTCTGATGAAAATTAGCAGTAAAAAATCTCTGCAGGCTTGTAGCTCAGGTGGTTAGAGCGCACCCCTGATAAGGGTGAGGTCGGTGGTTCAAGTCCACTCAGGCCTACCAAATTCGCCTCCGTGCTGCGTTATGGCGATGCTCACATACTGAAGTATGCTTCGCATCACCATGCCTTGCCCGGAAACGAATTAGGGTAACAGAGATAAGTATTACGATGGGGTTATAGCTCAGCTGGGAGAGCGCCTGCCTTGCACGCAGGAGGTCTGCGGTTCGATCCCGCATAGCTCCACCATCCTTTTACTGCGATAACAAGAAAACTTCAGAGTGTACCTGAAAAGGTGCGCTGCGAAGTTTTGCTCTTTAAAAATCTGGATCAAGCTGAAAATTGAAACGACACACATGTTATGTGTGTTCGAGTCTCTCAAATTTTCGCAATCAGAAGTGAAACATCTTCGGGTTGTGAGGTTAAGCGACTAAGCGTACACGGTGGATGCCCTGGCAGTCAGAGGCGATGAAGGACGTGCTAATCTGCGAAAAGCGCCGGCGAGGTGATATGAACCTTTGACCCGGCGATGTCCGAATGGGGAAACCCAGTGCAACTCGTTGCACTATCGTTAACTGAATACATAGGTTAACGAGGCGAACCGGGGGAACTGAAACATCTAAGTACCCCGAGGAAAAGAAATCAACCGAGATTCCCCCAGTAGCGGCGAGCGAACGGGGAGCAGCCCAGAGTCTGAATCAGCTTGTGTGTTAGTGGAAGCGTCTGGAAAGTCGCACGGTACAGGGTGAAAGTCCCGTACACGAAAACACACTTGCTGTGAACTCGAAGAGTAGGGCGGGACACGTGGTATCCTGTCTGAATATGGGGGGACCATCCTCCAAGGCTAAATACTCCTGACTGACCGATAGTGAACCAGTACCGTGAGGGAAAGGCGAAAAGAACCCCGGCGAGGGGAGTGAAAAAGAACCTGAAACCGTGTACGTACAAGCAGTGGGAGCACCCTAGTGGTGTGACTGCGTACCTTTTGTATAATGGGTCAGCGACTTATATTCTGTAGCAAGGTTAACCGTATAGGGGAGCCGAAGGGAAACCGAGTCTTAACTGGGCGTTAAGTTGCAGGGTATAGACCCGAAACCCGGTGATCTAGCCATGGGCAGGTTGAAGGTTGGGTAACACTAACTGGAGGACCGAACCGACTAATGTTGAAAAATTAGCGGATGACCTGTGGCTGGGGGTGAAAGGCCAATCAAACCGGGAGATAGCTGGTTCTCCCCGAAAGCTATTTAGGTAGCGCCTCGTGAACTCATCTTCGGGGGTAGAGCACTGTTTCGGCTAGGGGGCCATCCCGGCTTACCAACCCGATGCAAACTACGAATACCGAAGAATGTTATCACGGGAGACACACGGCGGGTGCTAACGTCCGTCGTGAAGAGGGAAACAACCCAGACCGCCAGCTAAGGTCCCAAAGTCATGGTTAAGTGGGAAACGATGTGGGAAGGCACAGACAGCCAGGATGTTGGCTTAGAAGCAGCCATCATTTAAAGAAAGCGTAATAGCTCACTGGTCGAGTCGGCCTGCGCGGAAGATGTAACGGGGCTAAACCATGCACCGAAGCTGCGGCAGCGACACTTAGGTGTTGTTGGGTAGGGGAGCGTTCTGTAAGCCGTTGAAGGTGTGCTGTGAGGCATGCTGGAGGTATCAGAAGTGCGAATGCTGACATAAGTAACGATAAAGCGGGTGAAAAGCCCGCTCGCCGGAAGACCAAGGGTTCCTGTCCAACGTTAATCGGGGCAGGGTGAGTCGACCCCTAAGGCGAGGCCGAAAGGCGTAGTCGATGGGAAACAGGTTAATATTCCTGTACTTGGTGTTACTGCGAAGGGGGGACGGAGAAGGCTATGTTAGCCGGGCGACGGTTGTCCCGGTTTAAGCATGTAGGCGGAGGTTCCAGGTAAATCCGGTTCCTTTTTAACGCTGAGGTGTGATGACGAGGCACTACGGTGCTGAAGTAACAAATGCCCTGCTTCCAGGAAAAGCCTCTAAGCATCAGGTAACACGAAATCGTACCCCAAACCGACACAGGTGGTCAGGTAGAGAATACCAAGGCGCTTGAGAGAACTCGGGTGAAGGAACTAGGCAAAATGGTGCCGTAACTTCGGGAGAAGGCACGCTGATGTGTAGGTGAAGCCCCTGCGGGTGGAGCTGAAATCAGTCGAAGATACCAGCTGGCTGCAACTGTTTATTAAAAACACAGCACTGTGCAAACACGAAAGTGGACGTATACGGTGTGACGCCTGCCCGGTGCCGGAAGGTTAATTGATGGGGTTAGCGGCAACGCGAAGCTCTTGATCGAAGCCCCGGTAAACGGCGGCCGTAACTATAACGGTCCTAAGGTAGCGAAATTCCTTGTCGGGTAAGTTCCGACCTGCACGAATGGCGTAATGATGGCCAGGCTGTCTCCACCCGAGACTCAGTGAAATTGAACTCGCTGTGAAGATGCAGTGTACCCGCGGCAAGACGGAAAGACCCCGTGAACCTTTACTATAGCTTGACACTGAACACTGGTCCTTGATGTGTAGGATAGGTGGGAGGCTTTGAAGCGTGGACGCCAGTCTGCGTGGAGCCATCCTTGAAATACCACCCTTTAATGGCTGGTGTTCTAACGTAGACCCGTAATCCGGGTTGCGGACAGTGTCTGGTGGGTAGTTTGACTGGGGCGGTCTCCTCCTAAAGAGTAACGGAGGAGCACGAAGGTTAGCTAATCCTGGTCGGACATCAGGAGGTTAGTGCAATGGCATAAGCTAGCTTGACTGCGAGAGTGACGGCTCGAGCAGGTGCGAAAGCAGGTCATAGTGATCCGGTGGTTCTGAATGGAAGGGCCATCGCTCAACGGATAAAAGGTACTCCGGGGATAACAGGCTGATACCGCCCAAGAGTTCATATCGACGGCGGTGTTTGGCACCTCGATGTCGGCTCATCACATCCTGGGGCTGAAGTAGGTCCCAAGGGTATGGCTGTTCGCCATTTAAAGTGGTACGCGAGCTGGGTTTAGAACGTCGTGAGACAGTTCGGTCCCTATCTGCCGTGGGCGCTGGAGAATTGAGGGGGGCTGCTCCTAGTACGAGAGGACCGGAGTGGACGCATCACTGGTGTTCGGGTTGTCATGCCAATGGCACTGCCCGGTAGCTAAATGCGGAAGAGATAAGTGCTGAAAGCATCTAAGCACGAAACTTGCCCCGAGATGAGTTCTCCCTGACTCCCTGAGAGTCCTGAAGGAACGTTGAAGACTACGACGTTGATAGGTCGGGTGTGTAAGCGTAGCGATACGTTGAGCTAACCGATACTAATGAACCGTGAGGCTTAACCTTACAACGCCGAAGCTGTTTCGGCGAAGAGACAGAGACAATTTTCAGCTGTGATACAGATTTAACAGAATTTGCCTGGCGGCTTTAGCGCGGTGGTCCCACCTGACCCCATGCCGAACTCAGAAGTGAAACGCCGTAGCGCCGATGGTAGTGTGGGGTCTCCCCATGCGAGAGTAGGGAACTGCCAGGCATCAAATTAAGTAGTAAGCCGGTGCACTAACCCGGTGGTTACAAAAAGAATACGGTGGAGCGGTAGTTCAGTCGGTTAGAATACCTGCCTGTCACGCAGGGGGTCGCGGGTTCGAGTCCCGTCCGTTCCGCCACTTATTGAAAGCCCTGAGCATCTGCTCAGGGCTTTTTTTCGTTCGCGCTATTATTATTGCTTGAACAGCAAAAATCCTCTGCGTTTCACGATCTTTTTCTGCATAACGACAGCAGCGATAATCTTCCTCACTTAATAACAAAATGATTTATGAGGAATGACATGACTATCCCTGCACTTGGTCTGAATCGCCACAGATAATCTAGACACTTCCGAGCCGCTGATAATATTGTTTTTCGTATTCAGTTGGTGGCATATGATCACTCGAACCATGCCGACGCTTACTGTTATAAAACATTTCGATGTAATCAAAAATATCACCGCGAGCTTCTTCTCGCGTTCCGTAGATCTTTTTCTTTATCCGTTCACGTTTCAGTAGCTGGAAAAAACTTTCTGCGACTGCGTTGTCATGACAGTTACCGCGACGGCTCATACTGCCCTCCAGCCCGTGTGATTTCAGGAACGACTGCCACTCATAGCTTGTGTACTGACTGCCTTGATCAGAATGAACCAGCACCTGCTTTTGAGGATTACGTCGCCACACGGCCATCAGAAGTGCATTCAGGACAATATCCTTTGTCATCCGGGGCTGCATTGACCAGCCAATAACTTTGCGCGAGAACAGGTCAACAACCACAGCCAGATACAGCCAGCCTTCGTGAGTCCGGATGTAGGTGATGTCCGTTACCCAACGCTCATCCGGTGCTTCCGGGTTGAACTGCCGCTGGAGCCTGTTGGGCGTCACGATGCTGGTTTCACCCTTACGTGCCCGTGGGCTACGGTACCCGACCTGAGCCCTTATCCCGGCACGCTTCATCAGTCGCCAGACACGGTTAACTCCGCACTGTTGTCCGGTATCCCGCAGGTCGAGGTGGATCTTGCGATAACCATAAACGCAACCCGACTCCAGCCAGAACTGCTTTATCAGCCCCGTCAGCCTCAGGTCAGCATGATGCCGCCGTGAATCCGGCTGCTGAAGCCAGGCGTAAAAACCACTCGGATGCACATCCAGCACCCGACAAAGCAGTCGGACAGGCCAGCAATAGGTGTTGTCACGGATAAAGGCGTACCTCAGTCGGACAGCTTTGCGAAGTACGCCGCGGCTTTTTTTAATATGTCCCGTTCGTCGGTAACCCGCTTCAGCTCTTTCTGGAGGCGTCGGATCTCAGCCTGAGCGTCTGACTGGACTTTATTGGTTGAGGAATCCGGGCCATATGCCTTTATCCAGGCATAAAGACTGTGGGTGGTGATACCGAGACGTGTTGCCACGCTGGAAACAGAATGGCCGCGATCAACAACCTGTTTTACCGCTTCAATTTTAAACTCTTCGGGATAACGCTTACCGCTCATGGGCACCTCTCTTTAAGTCATCTTAAATGACTCTGAGGTGTCTGTTAAACCCGTGGCGATTCAGTCTGGGCACTTTCCGTCTGAAAGACAACGTTGTTATCGCGTCGGTAAAAACTGCCCTTGAACTGGGCTATCGCACCATTGATACGGCGCAGATTTATGATAATGAAGCGGCCATTGGCCAGGCCATTGAAGAGAGCGGTATACCGCGTGACGCGCTTTTTATCACCACCAAAATCTGGACCGAGAATCTCAGCAAAGAAAAGCTGATCCCAAGCCTCATAGAGAGTCTGAAGAAGCTGCGTACTGAATACGTTGATTTGACCCTAATCCATTGGCCTTCGCCAAACGATGCGGTCTCTGTCGAAACATTCATGCAGGCACTGCTGGAAGCGAAAGAGCAGGGCTTGACCCGCCAGATCGGCATCTCTAACTTCACCATTCCACTAATGGAAAAAGCCATTGCAGCCGTGGGCGCGGAGAATATTGCAACGAATCAGATTGAGTTATCGCCCTATCTGCAGAATCGCAAAGTAGTGAGCTGGGCAAAAGAGCACGGTATCCATATCACCTCTTATATGACCCTGGCTTACGGTAAAGCGCTAAAAGATGACGTTATTGTTCGTATCGCCGACAAACATAATGCGACACCAGCTCAGATCATTCTGGCCTGGGCTTTAGGAGAAGGATTCGCGGTGATCCCTTCCTCGACGAAACGTGAGAATCTGGCGAGCAACCTGTTGGCGCAGGATCTCAAGTTGGATGACGAAGATAGAAAAGCGATCGCGGCGCTAGAGTGCAACGATCGTCTGGTGAGTCCGGAAGGATTAGCGCCAGACTGGGATTAATGTTTTCTGGCTCTCTGAACCCTTACTCAGCTCCTTCGGGAGCTGTTTTTATACGTTCACTCAGAAAATCAATGAAGGCGCGGATCCGCGTGCTTACCGCTCTGTCGCTGTAGTACACGGCACTGAAAGGCATCTCAACGGGCAGACGTTTATCTGCCATCAACTCTACCAGCTCACCTTGGGCTATTTCTTTATCAATCATGTAGTCAGACAGACAAGCGATTCCATTTCCCTCCAGACAGAGCTGTTTTAGCGTCTCTCCGCTGTTGGAAGACAATCCACACTCAATTTCATGTAGCTGCCCGTCATGGCAGGCTAGCGGCCACGTATTCAGGGACAAAGGCTCGGTAAAACCCAGGCACATATGTCGTTTGAGATCGTTCACCGTTGCGGGTTCGCCAAATTCTTCAAGATAGGCCGGAGAAGCAATAATCTTACGATAACTTTTAAACAGAGGGCGAGCGCGGAGGCTGGAGTCGGTTAATGTACCCGCCCTAATGGCGACATCAACCTTTCTCTCAATAAGATTAATAAATGTCTCTGAGGAGACCAGCGAAAGCGTCATTTCAGGATAACGTTCACGGAAAGGTTTGATGAGCGGCATCAGGAAATGCAGTACGACCGGCGTGGCGGCATCAATGCGTAATAACCCGCGCGGTGTGTTACGGCTCTCGATGATCTCGGTTTCTGCCGCTGCCATCTCCTGCAGTATGGACTGCACCCGGCGGAAATAGCGCTCTCCCTCTTCCGTCAGGCTGAGTTGCCGCGTCGTGCGGTTTAACAAGCTGACGCCAAGCTTCATCTCAAGCTTCTTCACTGACCGACTCACTGCTGAGTTGGCTTGCCCAAGCTGCTCCGCAGCACGACTAAAGCTTCCGCTTTCGACCACGGCGACAAAGATTGCCAGCTCTTCTGAGGTTGCTTTCATTGTTGCTATTTCCGCAAAATTATATTGATACTTTGACCATTTTTGTTATTTAAGCACTAACGCATACTACGTGTCATCTTAATCCTGATGAGACGGAGTTATTATGCCACTGGCATTACTTGCCCTGACAATCAGTGCCTTTGCAATTGGCACGACCGAATTTGTTATCGTAGGTTTAGTCCCTACCATCGCCGAACAACTTGCTATTACGCTGCCTTCAGCGGGGTTGTTGGTTTCCATCTATGCGCTCGGCGTCGCCATCGGCGCGCCAGTCCTGACCGCGCTCACAAGCCGTTTGCCGAGAAAGCAGTTACTCATAGGGCTGATGGTACTTTTCACCGCCGGGAACATGCTTGCCTGGCAGGCGCCAGATTATACGACGCTGGTGATTGCGCGCCTGCTTACCGGCCTGGCTCATGGGGTGTTCTTCTCGATTGGTTCGACCATAGCGACAAGCTTAGTGCCGAAAGAGAAAGCCGCATCGGCTATTGCCATTATGTTTGGCGGATTAACGGTCGCGCTGGTAACGGGAGTACCGCTGGGGACCTTTATTGGGCAGCACTTCGGCTGGCGTGAGACGTTTCTTGCGGTCTCTTTACTGGGCGTCATTGCGTTAGTGAGCAGTGTGTTACTGATCCCATCAAATATTCCGGGTCGTACAGCGGTGACACTGCTTGAGCAACTGCAAGTGCTCACACACCCGCGACTGTTGATCATTTATGTCATTACCGCCCTCGGTTATGGTGGCGTGTTTACGGCGTTTACCTTCCTGGCACCTATGATGCAGAACCTGGCTGGCTTTTCCCCCAGCGCAGTGAGCTGGATCCTGCTGGGCTATGGTGTCTCTGTCGCGATAGGCAATATTTGGGGCGGTAAACTTGCGGATAAACAGGGTGCCGTGCCGGCATTGAAGATTATTTTTGCAGCCCTGGTGATATTACTGATGGTGTTCCAGTTTACTGCGTCGATTCAATATGCCGCGCTGGCAACTGTACTGGTCATGGGGATTTTTGCCTTTGGTAATGTTCCGGGCCTGCAAGTCTATGTCGTGCAGAAAGCGGAGCAGTATGCCCCGAACGCGGTAGATGTGGCATCTGGCCTGAATATCGCGGCATTCAATATTGGTATCGCACTGGGGTCGATCGTTGGCGGACAAACGGTACAGCATGCTGGGTTGGCGCAAACGCCATGGATAGGTTCCCTTATTGTTCTGGCTGCATTGGTGCTGGTTGGCATCAGCGGCCGTCTGGATAAGACCGACAGCCCCGTTCTGAAAAATGCGTCTGAAGGCTAGTCAATCATTTGATCCTTTTGGTTTACCGAAGTGATAGTCCTGATGAAGCATCAGGACTATCAACGGTTATGCGGCAGCTTTCATAAACCCATTAAATGTTTCTCACCCATTGCATTGAAAGTGTGACCTGAAAACCTTATAACAATAGTACCCGCCCGTTTTTTGGGCGGTCCATGAGACTGAGGCCGTTTTCAACAGTGCGAAAGAATACCTATGCCATGCGCTATGTAGCCGGACAGCCAGCGGAGAGAATTTTACCTCCGGGCTCGTTTGCGACTATCGGCCAGGCATTGCCAGCCGGTGCGCCGTTAAGCAGCGACGAAAAAATTCGCGTGCTGGTGTGGAACATTTTTAAGCAGCAACGCGCCGAATGGTTATCTGTTCTGAAGAACTTCGGCAAGGATGCGCATCTGGTGTTACTGCAGGAGGCGCAAACGACCCCTGAGCTGGTCAGATTCGCTACCACAAACTACCTGGCTGCCGATCAGGTTCCGGCCTTTGTCCTGCCGCAGCATCCCTCCGGCGTGATGACGCTCTCTGCTGCACACCCGGTTTACTGTTGTCCGCTTCGCGAGCGAGAGCCTATTTTGCGGCTGGCCAAATCGGCACTGGTCACGGTCTACCCATTGCCTGACACCCGTTTACTGATGGTCGTAAACATACACGCCGTGAATTTCAGTCTGGGCGTCGATGTCTACAGTAAGCAGTTACTCCCAATAGGCGATCAAATTGCTCACCATAGCGGGCCGATTATCATGGCCGGGGATTTCAATGCCTGGAGCCGCCCGCGGATGAATGCGCTGTATCGCTTTGCCCGTGAAATGTCACTGCGCGAAGTGCGTTTTACCGATGATCAGCGCCGCAAAGCGTTCGGTCGTCCTCTCGATTTCGTCTTCTATCGTGGTTTGAACGTGCACGAAGCCTCTGTACTGGTTACGCGCGCTTCCGACCATAATCCTCTACTAGTTGAATTCAGTCCCGGCAAACCTGAGAAGTAATGGTTCGTCAGGTCTGCCGTGGGGCAGACCTGTGCTGGTGAGGTGCTGCCCTTTCTTTTTTTCTAACAACAAAGGACAGTACGATGACAACACAATCCCATCATGACAACGTAGAAAAACAGTTCGGTTCACAGGCAAGCGCTTACCTGTCAAGTGCAGTACACGCGTCGGGACGCGATTTAGTGCGTCTGGGCAAGCGTCTCGCCTCATTTCCAGACGCCCAGGTACTGGATTTAGGCTGTGGGGCAGGGCACGCCAGCTTTATTGCCGCCGGGCAGGTTGCAGGGGTGACCGCCTATGACTTATCCAGCCAGATGCTCGATGTGGTTAACGCGGCAGCAAAGGAAAAAGGGCTGACCAATGTGACTACCCGACAAGGGTATGCAGAATCATTGCCGTTTGCCGAGGGGAGCTTCGACGTGGTGATCAGCCGCTATTCAGCACACCACTGGCATGACGTCGGACAGGCGCTGCGCGAGGTTAAGCGGGTACTGAAACCTGGCGGTATTTTCATCATTATGGACGTGATGGCGCCAGGCCACCCGGTACGTGATATCTGGTTACAGACCGTCGAAGCGCTGCGCGATACCTCGCACGTACGTAACTACAGTAGCGGCGAATGGTTAACGTGGATGACCGAAGCGGGATTAATAGCTCGCACGATGGTGACCGATCGCTTACCGCTGGAGTTCAGCTCCTGGATCGCCAGAATGCGCACGCCAGAAGCATTGAGTCAGGCGATTCGACTCTATCAGCAGAGCGCATCCGCTGAAGTGAAAGCGTACTTCGAACTGCAAAGTGACGGCTCTTTTACCAGCGATACCCTTTTTGCTGAGGCGCAAAAGGCCAGCTAAATAAAAAAAGGCACCGAGGGGAATCGGTGCCTTTTTCTTTCTGCGCCTGTTATCAGGAGTCTGGCGTTGCGTTGTTTTTTACAAACAACGTCAACTGGTCGCCTGGCTGCAGATTGTCAGTATCATCATTCCAGCGCATCACATCTTTGATATTTACGCCGTGCGTTTTCGCGATACTAGAGAGCGAATCACCTTTGCGAACACGATAGGTAATGCTATCGCTGTTGCGGGCAAGACGCTGCGCGCTAGTACCCGCGCCAACGGTCAGGTTCTGACCTACCTTCAGGTTTGAACCACGCAGATTGTTCCACTGCTGCAAATCTTTGCTGCTCACGCCGAGTCGTGAAGCGATGCCCGAAAGCGTATCGCCTGAACGAACCTTATAGCTACGGCTGCTGACCGGTGAGTTATCGGCGAGCAGGGTTGACTGCACCGCAGCGATTTCACCAGACGCCAGCGAGTTACGTAGCTGTTCTGCATGCTTCTGCGGAACCAGCACGTATTTCGGACCACTGTTACCTAACGTCGAACCCTTCACGCCAGCGTTAAAGGCTTTCAGTTTCGTCACCGAGATGCCCGCCATATCGGCAACCTGCTTAAGTTCTACAGGATTGCTCAGACGCACTCTCGCCAGTGCCCGACTCTCGTCGGAAGTCGGTAACTGCACCCCATAACGTTTGCTGTTTTTGAGAATATCGCTCAAAGCCAGCATTTTTGGGACATACAGTTTGGTTTCCCGTGGCAGTGGAAGCGACCAAAAGTCCGTGGGTTTGCCACGCGCTTTATTCGCTTTCATTGCCTTCAGTACACGACCTTCACCGCTGTTGTAAGCCGCGACAGTTAGCAGCCAGTCACCGTCAAACATCTTGTTCAGACGCTGCATCATATCGAGAGCGGCCGTAGTTGAGGCGACCACATCACGACGCGCATCGTAGCTGCGAGTCTGTTTTAAACCATAATTGCGCCCTGTGCTCGGTATGATCTGCCAAATACCTGCGGCATTGGCACCAGACGTTGCGTGTGGGTCAAAAGCGCTCTCCACTATGGGTAGGAGTACCAGCTCCATCGGCATGTTACGTTTCTTAACTTGCCCGGCTATCCAGTACATATACGGCTCTGCCCGTAAAGTTACATCGTGGAGATAGCTCTTATTTCTTAAATACTTCTGTTTCTGTTCGCGTATCCGGCTGTTTTCCGGAATTCCCATCTTTAGCTCGTCGCCAATAGAGGCCCACAAGTCCTGTTCCTGCGCAAATGACGTCCCATCGTCCATCCATCGCGCCGAACTTGTAAACTTCCCTGCTTCCCCTTGACCAGCTGCAGAAAGGCTCTGTGCGTGCTGTTGTACGTTGCCAGTGTTCTGAGACGCCTGGCAACCCACAAGCAGGACAGAGGCGAGTAAAATCGCTTTTGCCTTCATGTGTGTGTCAATAGTTGCTTAAAAGACGAGCGATGATAACGACCAATTTTTGAAAAGGCAACCCGCAATTGTTAAAAGTTGTCTTTCTTAGCCCTCAACCATGCGAAACAGGCCTCAGGGTGTTGCATAGTTGTTTCTTTGTTGATTTTATCAATTAAAACAGGATCATCCGTTCGTAGAAAAACATTAACTTTACGTTCATTTTTCAGAATAACAGGGAGTGTTTTTTGGTTTTTTGCACGTAACTCATTAACTTTATGGTAGTAATCATTTATCGCCCGATCCTCAGGCAGAATGTGTCGGGCAAACTTCATATTTGCTAATGTATATTCATGCGCACAACAAATTAACGTCTCGTCAGGAAGCGCATTTATTTTTTGGAATGATTGATACATCTGGGCTGGCGTACCTTCAAAAAGTCTTCCGCAGCCGCCAGAGAACATCGTGTCACCGCAAAAAAGATAAGGGAAACTGAAGAAAGAAACATGTCCCAAAGTGTGACCTGGTGTAGCAATTACGGAAAACTCCGACCCCAGTATGAGGATCTTATCGCCATCTTCTACTACGCGTGTCGTACCCTTATCTTGCGTTTCAGCGGGGCCATATACCACAAGATGCGGGAATTTAGCGCGCAGCGCCGTCACGCCGCCCACGTGGTCATGGTGATGATGCGTTAACAGAATGGCGTCAGGCTGCCACTGGTTCTCCTCAATCGCCTGCAGAACTGGCGCGGCTTCACCGGGATCAACGATCACACAATGGTTTGTATCATCGGTCAAAACCCAGATGTAGTTGTCCTGAAACGCGGGAATACTGATAAGATTCATTTATTACCTCTGACTACGTAGCGGGTGTGTTGATGAAACCGGCAAGGATACCTCAGACAGTCTCACCACCGGAGCGATGGGCCGATTTGCCCTGGGGTGAATACTACCGCGAAGCGCTCGAGCAGCAACTCAAACCCTGGTTTGCAAAAATGTATGGTTTTCACCTGCTTAAGATTGGCAATTTAAGCGCGGAAATCAACTCGGAATGCTGTGCTATCTCGCACCAGGTGAATGTCTCTCTGGCTGGTCAGCCGCTACAAGTCAAAGCCAATCCATTGCACCTGCCTTTTGCCGAAAAGTCTGTCGATGCTTGTCTGCTGGCGCATACCTTACCCTGGTGTGGCGATCCTCACCGTCTTCTGCGGGAAGCCGATCGGGTGCTTATCGATGATGGCTGGCTGATTTTAAGCAGTTTTAACCCGATGAGTCTGATGGGGCTGCGCAAGCTGGTGCCCGTATTGCGTCGCACGCCGCCCTATAACAGCCGCATGTTTACGATGATGCGCCAACTGGACTGGCTCTCATTACTCAACTTTGAAGTGATGTATCACAGCGGTTTCCAGGTTTTACCCTGGACGCGGCGGGGCGGGAAGTTGCTTAGCACGCATTTCCCGGCGCTGGGCTGCATGCAGGTCATTGTGGCGCGCAAGCGGACTATCCCGCTCACGCTTAATCCGATGAAACAGAGCAAAAGCAAAACGCCGCTGCGTCAGGCCGTGGGTGCCACCCGGCAATACCGGAAGCCTTGATCAAGCCTCCGGCTGATAACCCACATCTTCATGAACCGGATTCATTGCCGCTGCCCGCGCCAGCTCATCACAGCGTTCGTTCTCTGGATGTCCCGCATGGCCTTTAACCCACTCCCAGGTAATCTGGTGCTGGCTTAATGCGGCATCAAGACGTTTCCACAGATCGACGTTCTTAACGGGTTTTTTATCTGCTGTCTTCCAGCCGCGTTTTTTCCAGTTATGGATCCACTGGGTGATCCCCTGGCGCACATACTGGCTGTCGGTGCTGAGCACCACATCGCAATGCTCTTTTAAGGCCTCCAGCGCCACGATAGCCGCCATCATCTCCATGCGGTTATTGGTGGTGAGCCGGTAGCCTTCACTGAAGGTTTTTTCATGCTCGCGATACCGGAGAATCGCGCCATAGCCGCCAGGGCCGGGATTGCCAAGGCAAGATCCATCGGTGAAAATTTCTACCTGTTTACGCATCTCTGGTAGACTTCCTGTTTTGAAACGATCGGTAAACGACAAGTCTGACATAAATGACCGCTATGAGCACTGCAATTACACGACAGATCGTCCTCGATACTGAAACCACCGGTATGAACCAAATCGGGGCGCACTATGAAGGCCACAAGATAATCGAGATCGGGGCGGTCGAGGTCATCAACCGTCGTCTTACCGGCAACAATTTCCATGTCTACCTCAAGCCAGACCGGCTGGTTGATCCTGAAGCCTTTGGCGTTCACGGTATCGCCGATGAGTTTCTGCTCGATAAGCCCACCTTTGCTGACGTCGCCGACGACTTTCTTGAATACATCACCGGCGCGGAGCTGATCATTCATAACGCATCGTTCGATATCGGCTTTATGGACTATGAGTTCAGTAAGCTTAATCGCGGCATTCCTAAAACGGATACCTTCTGTAAGGTGACCGACAGCCTGGCGCTGGCACGAAGAATGTTCCCGGGCAAGCGTAACAGCCTGGATGCGTTGTGCTCGCGCTACGAAATCGATAACACCAAGCGAACGCTGCACGGCGCACTGCTCGATGCCCAGATCCTGGCCGACGTCTGGCTAACGATGACAGGTGGTCAAACGCTGTTAAAGTTTGGCAGCGATAATGACGCACAGCAGCAGCAAAACGAAGGCGGCATTCAGCGTCTTGTTCGTCAGGCGAGCAATCTGCGGGTTATACGGGCAGGTGATGAGGAGCTGGTAAATCACGAATCACGTCTCGATCTGGTGCAAAAGAAGGGTGGGAGCTGCCTCTGGCGGGCATAAAGCCTGCTTTTTTGCTGTTAATATCATCGGGTGGGCGATTTTTGCAGCAAACGATTAAAAACAAGAGAAAAAGCATTGACGGGTTCTGAGGCAGACCGTAATATTCGCCTCGTTCCCAAGGGAACAACGCGGAGCGGTAGTTCAGTCGGTTAGAATACCTGCCTGTCACGCAGGGGGTCGCGGGTTCGAGTCCCGTCCGTTCCGCCACATTCAGAAGGCCTGAATCAGAAATGATTCAGGCCTTCGTCGTTTCTACTCTGTCTGTCCTTTCTATCCCCTCTCTTTCTTATCTCACTATTCCTTTTTGTTAACATTTAATTAATTTAAATGGTGCAATTTATTAACAATTGCAGCTTTTTGGTGCAATATTTGCACTGTTATTGTGCGTTTTATCGTCTGCGGGCTTTTTATCCGTTTCTCGATGTAACATTTCTGTAAAGAAATAACCCTTTTTTATCATCATCTTATCTGAGCGATCCCAGAAATTTCCTGAACCAATGCGTAATTGGTTCGTTAATTGCTTAATCATTAAGGCAATAAGTAAAAATCTATATCAATAACTTATTGTTAATAAAAATAAAGTAATGATGAAAGCAGGCGAACCAATATGGAAAAAACGTCCGGATTTCTGGCAAATTCCAGTACCGCGCTTGAGCAACTGCGCGGGCTTATCAACCAGCATGAGTCAACACCAGGCATTCCGCTGCCCACAGAACGTGAGCTGTCGGAAAAACTCGGCGTAGGGCGACGGGAAGTTCGCCGTGCGCTGGATGTGCTGGAAGAGGAAGGGCGTATCTGGCGCAAGCAGGGCAAGGGCACGTTTATTGGCCCCGCTGCACCCGTTGAACCCTTAGCCTTGCAGGGGCTGGTTCAGCAGACCAATTTGCTGGAGGTCATGGAAGCCCGTCTGCAGCTCGAACCCGGCTTAGCCCGTCTTGCGGCACTGCGTGCCACCAGGGAAAACCTCGCGCTGATGCAGCGCATGCTTGAACGTATCGACAGGGTCAGCCCGGACGACCGCGATCTGAATGAACTGTGGGACAGCGCCTTTCATCGCGCCATCGCCGAAGCCGCAGGTAATCGCCTGATGCTTGGCCTCTTTGACGCCATCGATGCCGTCAGACGTGATCCTGCCTGGCAGCATCTGCGTGAAATGGCGCGTACGCCGGAGCGCGTCGACGTTTATAACGACCATCACCACAAAATCATCACGGCGATCATTCATCGCCAGCCCAACGAAGCTGCTGCCGCTATGCGCGAGCATCTGCTGAGTCTGCAAACCGCCCTGATCCAGGCGATCAACCTTGAGGATGCTCCCCTGCTATGACGACAATCCCTTTTAAGGAGACCGCGCCAGTTCTGCGTCTGCATAATCTCAACGTCAAGTTCGCTGGCTCGCCGGTCAGCGTGCTGGACGGTATTTCACTCAGCGTTAAAGCGGGGGAAACCCTGGCGCTGGTGGGTGAATCAGGCTGCGGAAAGAGCATTACGTCGCTGGCGCTAATGGGGCTGCTCCCCTCAAGCGCGCAAATTGTTAGCGGTGAGATGCAGTTTCGACGCCATGATCTGCGCCAACTCTCGGCGCGTGAATACGCCGACCTGCGCGGCAGCGAAATGGCAATGATCTTCCAGGAGCCGATGACCTCGCTCAACCCGGCCTTTACCCTGGGCGATCAGCTTAGCGAGGCGGTCATGCGCCATCAGAAGGTTTCTAAGCCTGAAGCGATGGCCGCTGCACGACAGATTCTGGAAAAGGTGCAGATCCCGGCGGCAGAAATGCGCCTGAAATCGTATCCGCATCAGCTCTCGGGTGGCATGCGCCAGCGCGTGATGATTGCGATGGCGTTGATCAACCATCCGCGTCTGCTGATTGCCGATGAACCGACGACCGCGCTGGACGTGACTATTCAGGCCCAGATCCTGACGCTGCTAAACACCCTTAAAGACGAGACCGGCACCGCCGTGCTGATGATCACCCACGATCTTGGCGTGGTGGCGGAGGTCGCGCAGCAGGTGGCCGTGATGTATGCCGGGCAGGTGGTCGAGCAGGGGAGCGTTGAGGCGATTTTTGCCGACCCGCAACACCCGTATACCATCGGACTGATGGGCTCTATCCCTTCGATGGGGGCCCGCAAAGGCCAGCTCTCGACCATTCCTGGTGCGGTACCTTTGCCCCAATCCATGCCTGCGGGCTGTCGTTTCGCCACGCGCTGTCCGTTTGCGCAGACTCGCTGCCATAACGAAAAACCGCAGCTCAGTACGCTGGGCGCGGGCCATCAGGTTGCCTGTTTCCGCGTACCGCTTGAGCAGCACATCGCCCTGGGAGAAATTGCATGACCACACCCATTCTGGAAGCTCGCGATCTGAGCAAACTCTTCCCCGGGCCGAAAAAGCTCTTTGCCCCACAGCGCTTTGTCACCGCGGTGGATCGGGTCTCGCTCTCGGTTATGCCTGGCGAAACGCTGGCGATAGTCGGCGAGTCGGGCTCGGGTAAATCGACCCTGGGCCGTCTATTGCTACGTCTGCTGGCGGCGAGTGAAGGGCGCGTTTTTTATCAGGGCGAGGAGATCACCCATGCTTCGGGTTCCCGTCTGAACCAGCTGCGTCGTGAGTTGCAAATTATCTTTCAGGATCCCTTTGCCTCGCTAAACCCGCGCATGACGGTGGAGCAGATCGTCGGTGAGCCGCTGTGGCTGCATCAGGATATGAAAAAAGCCGATCGTCAACACCGGGTGGTGGAGCTATTAAAAACCGTTGGATTACCGGCCGCCTGGGCGGAGCGCTATCCCCACGAATTTTCCGGTGGGCAGCGTCAACGTATCGGGATCGCACGCGCACTGGCTTCGGGGCCAAAGCTGCTGCTGGGGGATGAGCCTGTCTCGGCGCTGGATGTCTCGGTTCAGGCGCAGGTGGTCAACCTGCTGGAAAGTCTAAAACATCAGCTGGGTCTGACCATGGTCATCGTGGCGCACGGCCTGGCGGTGATCCGCCACATGAGCGACCGCGTAGCCGTCATGTACCTCGGGCAGATCGTCGAGCTGGCGACGGTAGATGAAATTTTTGACGCGCCGCTGCATCCCTATACCCAGGCGTTGATTGCCTCTGCTCCGCAGATGCAGCCGGGTGCCCAGCGCGATACCCCCTTGCTACAGGGCGATTTGCCGAATCCGGCGGATCCCCCCAGCGGGTGTCGTTTCCACACTCGCTGTCCTTACGTCACGGATGAATGCCGCCAGGTAGAGCCGATCGATCAGGTTCTGGAAGGTGGACGTCAGGTGGCCTGCCATCGCTGGCAGGAGATCAACCGCGATCGCAGTGTTATCCAGATAGCACCGCCATCGGCAGCCTTTTTGCGACGCCGCGCGCTGTTCGAACACGCGGCAACCCACTCCTCTCTTCCAGCCAGGAACTCATGATAATGACAATGCGAAATTCTCTTTTGACCGTACTGGGAAGTGTTATGTTGCTGGGCGCGGCGCTGCCTGCGCAGTCTGAAACCGTGCTGCGCATCGGCCTCGGTGCCGATCCCGATATGCTCGATCCTCACCTGGCGCGCACCTATTATGGCCGCTTTATCTTTGCCTCGCTGTGCGACAGGCTGGTGGACGTGGACGATCACCTGAAAGTGGTGCCAGGGCTGGCAAAAGACTGGACATGGAGCGAAGACGGTAAAACCCTGACCATGAATCTGCGCGAGGGGGTCACCTTCCACGATGGCGAAAAGTTTGATGCGGCTGCGGCGAAATATAACCTCGATCGCGCCCTCACGCTGAAAGGTTCTCTGCGTAAAAGCGAAATCTCCTCCATCGAATCGGTGGAAGTGAAAAGCCCAACCCAGATTGCTATCCACCTGAAGACCCCGGACGCGGCGCTGCTGATGCAGCTTACCGACCGTGCCGGCGCAATGATGGCGCCGCAAGCCGCCGAAAAACCCGACTTCGCCGCGCATCCGGTCTGCTCTGGCCCCTATAAATTTGACAGCCGCGTCTCGCAGGATCGCATCGTGCTGAGCCGTTTCGATAATTACTGGAACAAAGAGGCTTACCACTTCGACAAACTCATTTATCTGCCGATCCCGGATGCGTCGGTGCGTCTGGCGAACCTGCGTGCGGGCGATCTGGATCTCACGGAAGGCGTCGCCGCAAGCGATGTCAAAACCGTTGAGGCCGACAGCAAACTGGCGCTGGCGAAGGTCACTGGCCTCGGCTACCAGGGCATCACCTTTAATATCAATAACGGCAAGGTGTCGAAAAACGATCCGTTCCAGGATGCTCGCGTGCGTGAAGCCTTCTCACAGGCGATTGACCGCGATGCGCTGAACCAGGTGGTGTTCGAGGGACTCTATACGCCAGCAAACCAGGCTTTCTCGCCGGTCAGTCCTTACCATGTGAAGGTGCCGGTGCCGCCGCGCGACGTTGAAAAAGCCAAAGCGCTGCTGAAAGCGGCGGGTGTGACCACGCCGCTGAACGTCAATCTGCTGGTGCCGAATAACCCCACCTCGCAGCAGGTAGGCCAGGTATTGCAGGCGATGGTGGCGGAAGCGGGCTTTAACCTCAATCTGCAAATGACCGAGTTTGCCACGTTACTGGATCGCCAGCAGAGCGGCGATTATCAGCTGAGCTTCTCCGGCTGGTCAGGCCGCCCTGATCCCGATGGCAGCATTTATGGCTTCATCAACAGCAAGGGCAACCTCAACGATGGGCGCTACAGCAACGCGCAGGTAGACGAGTGGCTCGCGCAGGCACGTCTGAGCAACGACCCGGCAGTACGCCAGCCGCTCTACAACAACGTCGTGAAGCAGCTGCAAACCGATATGCCTATCGCCTACCTCTATTTCGAACCGCGTATTTTCGGTCTGAATAAGAACGTGCAGGGGTTCAAGCCCTATCCGGACGGTATCGTGCGTCTGGCGGGCCTGTCGCTGGCCAAATAACTGAGGGCGTGAGGAGAAACCATGCTGGAACTGATTTGCAAACGCCTGCTGCTGGCCATCCCGACTTTGCTGCTTGTGAGCATGATGGTCTTCGGGCTGCAAAAGTTGCTGCCCGGCGACCCGCTGATTGCGATGGCGGGAGAGGAGCGTGACCCGGCGGTCATCGCACAACTGCGCGCGGAGTTAAACCTCGACGCACCGCTACCGGTGCAGTATTACGACTGGCTGACCCGCGCGCTGCAGGGCGACCTCGGTGTCTCCTTACGTACCCATGAACCGGTTACCACGCTGATTGCCAGCAAGTTGCCGGTAACTCTGGAGCTGTCGCTGCTGGCGATGATCATCGCGCTGGTGTTTGGCATCAGCATGGGGATCCTTGCCGCGGTGAATAAAAATAGCTGGGTGGATCATGGGGCTAACTTCGTGGCGATCTCCGGGATCTCGATACCGCACTTCTGGCTGGGGATCCTGCTGATTCTGGTCTTCTCGGTCAATCTGCAGTGGCTTCCCGCCTCAGGCTATGTGCCGTTTAGCGAAGATCCCCTGCAGAACCTGCGCACGCTGCTGCTGCCTGCGTCGGTGCTGGGTACCGGTCTGGCGGCGACGCTCATGCGCCATACCCGAGCCTCGATGATCGCGGTATTGAAGGCAGATTATATCCGTACCGCGCGGGCCAAAGGGCTGCTGCCCAACGCGGTGATCCTCAAGCACGCATTCCGCAACGCGCTGGTGCCGGTGATCACCCTTACCACGCTGTTGTTTGGCGAGTTGCTGGGCGGGGCGGTCCTGACCGAACAGGTCTTCACTATTCCAGGCTTCGGCAAAATGATCGTCGATTCTGTCTTTAACCGCGACTACGCGGTAGTGCAGGGCGTGGTGCTAATTGTGGCTATCGGCTTCCTGATGCTGAACCTGCTGGCGGACGTCCTCTACGTGCTCATCAACCCGAAAATGCGAGGTTAATTATGGCGGAACTGACTACTCAATCCGTTGCGGCCGTCACCCCCCGCGCGCAGAACCGGGTGCTGAAAAAATTTCTCGCCAACAAGAGTGCGGTGATAGGGGCAGTGGTTGTCGGGATCTTTGTCCTGATTGCGCTGCTGGCACCCTGGATTGCCCCGTTCGAACCGGTGAAAGCGAACTTCCTCGCGGTCCGTAAGCCGCCGTCGGAGCTGTTCTGGTTTGGCTCCGACGAACTGGGGCGCGACATTCTGTCACGCATCATCTGGGGCGCGCGTACCTCGCTGATGGCGGGCTGTGTCTCGGTGGTGATTGCGGTGGTTATCGGCGTCCCGCTGGGGCTGGTGGCGGGCTACTTCCAGGGGATCTGGGATGGCGTCATCTCCCGTTTTATCGAGGCGCTGCTGGCCTGCCCGTTCCTGATCATGGCTATCGCGCTGGGGGCGTTTTTAGGCCCGAGCCTGACCAACGCCATGATCGCCATCGGTCTTTCGGCGATGCCGATTTTTGCTCGCCTGACGCGTGGCCAGGTGATCGCTATTCGCAACGAAGAGTACATCGACGGCGCGCGGGCAATCGGCCTGCCGGACCGTTGGATCATCATCAAATACGTGCTGCCAAACGTGATGTCACCGATTCTGGTGCAGGCCACGCTGGCGATTGCTTCAGCGATTATTGCCGAAGCCAGCCTTTCGTTTTTGGGGTTGGGCCAACAGCCGCCAAACCCCTCCTGGGGCTCGATGCTGAACACGGCAAAAGGTTTTCTTGAACAGGCGCCCTGGATGTCTGTTTTTCCCGGTATCGCCATATTCCTGGCGGTGCAGGGCTTTAATTTACTCGGTGACGGCCTGCGCGATGCGCTCGACCCGCGCCACGACTAAGGAGTCATGATGACCAAAGCGCTTGATTTTACGACCGGTTACGATTCTCGCCGTCCGCCCATGATGGGACATAACGCGGTGGCTACGTCACAGCCGCTGGCGGCGCAGGCAGGTATGCGTATGCTGCAACTGGGTGGTAATGCGGTCGATGCCGCGGTCGCCACCGCCATGGCGCTGACCGTGGTGGAGCCAACGGGTTGCGGCATCGGCAGCGATGCCTTCGCCATAATCTGGGATGGCGAAAAGCTGCATGGTCTGAACGCCTCCGGGCGCTCGCCGGCCAGCTGGCATGCGGATCTCTTTGCCGGGAAAACCGCCATGCCCGAGCTGGGCTGGGATGCAGTAACCGTGCCTGGCGCGGTCTCCGGCTGGGTGGCTCTGGCAGAGCGTTTCGGCACGCTTCCCCTCACCACGCTGGCACAGCCTGCCATTGAATATGCGCGGAATGGCTTCCCGGTATCGCCGCTGATTGGCCATCTCTGGCAGCGCGGTTACAACAAACTAAAAGATCAGCCCGGCTTTAGCGCCTGCTTCGCGCCGGAAGGCCGCGCGCCGCGGGTGGGCGAGATCTTCCGCAATCCGGCGCAGGCGGAGTCGCTGGAGCTGATTGCCAAAACCAATGGCGAGGCCTTTTACCGGGGCGAGCTGGCAGAGAAAATTGCCGCCTTTGCAACCGAGCATGGCGCACACCTGACGAAAGACGATCTTGCCAACCATCGCGTGGATTGGGTGGAGCTGCTGTCACGTGATTTTGCCAGCGGTTCCGTTCAGGAGTTACCGCCTAACGGCCAGGGCATTGCGACGCTGATCGCGCTGGGCATTCTGGAGCAGTGCGGCATTGAGAAGCATCACCCGGACTCCGTGCAGTCGCTGCACCTCTCCATCGAGGCCATGAAGCTGGCGCTGGCGGATCTTGACCGCTATGTGGCCGATGAAGCGCATATGGAATTTGCCGCCAAAGAGCTGCTGAGCGACCATTATCTGAAATCACGCGCCGCGCTAATCGACCCGGATAACGCCTCTGACTTTGTCTACGGTTCACCGACTCAGAGCGGCACGGTCTATCTTTCTACGGCCGACGCCAGCGGAATGATGGTCTCGTTCATCCAGTCTAACTTTATGGGCTTTGGCTCAGGCGTAGTAGTGCCAGATACCGGTATCAGCCTGCAAAACCGCGGTTGCGGCTTTGTGCTGGATCCTAAACACCCGAACACGCTGGCGGGCAGCAAGCGTCCGTTCCACACCATCATTCCTGGCTTTGCGATGGACGGCAACGGCAAACCGCTGATGTCCTTTGGCGTGATGGGCGGGCCAATGCAGGCGCAAGGGCATATGCAGATGGCGCTGCGAATTATGCTGCACGGCCAGAACCCGCAGGCCGCGATCGATGCGCCGCGCTGGCGCGTAGTGCAGGGCAGGGAGGTGATCGTCGAATCCACCTTCGATCGCAATACCATCGCCGCGCTGCGTGCGCGTGGGCATCAGATTGTGGTGGAGGATCCGCTGCAAGAGTACAACTTTGGCGGCGCACAGGTGATCTATCGCTTGCCGGAGGGGCACTATGTTGCCGCGACGGAGAGCCGCAAAGATGGGCAGGCGTTAGTGAGTTAGTGAGTTAGTGACTGTCCTTAGGGGGAGGGAACGGCATTGCACGATTCCCTCCCCCCTTTGGTGAGAGGGTCAGGGTGAGGGGAACTCACTCAATACGAAACGGATCCGCATCCTGCCAGGCAGGGAACTTCTCCCGATACTCCTTTAACGCCGTCAGTGAGAGCTCAGCGTCAATGCGCGTCGCCTGATGTGGCTCGGCAGTGGCAATGATCTCGCCTTGCGGGCTCACCACCCGGCTATCACCACGATAATGGTGACCATTGCCGTCGGTGCCTACCCGGTTACATCCCGCGACCCAGGCCTGGTTTTCAATGGCCCGCGCGGTCAGCAGAGCCTGCCAGTGCAGCGAGCGCGGAGCGGGCCAGTTGGCAACATACAGCGCAAGGTCATAATCGTCGCGGTTACGTGACCAGACCGGGAAGCGCAGGTCGTAACAGACCAGCGGCAGAATACGCCAGCCGCGCCACTCAAACACCACGCGCACGTTACCCGCCTCGTAATGCTGATGCTCATCGGCCATTCTGAAGAGGTGGCGCTTGTCGTAGAAATGCACCTTACCTTCAGGCTCCACCAGCAGGAAGCGGTTCACCGGGCCACGTTCAGTTTGCAGGGCAGCGCTGCCCGCGATCAACGCGTTGGCTTGCTGTGCCTTTGCCTGCATCCAGGCCACGACCTCTTCCTGTGCCAGCGATTTTGTCGCGGCTTCCATGGCAAAGCCGGTGGTAAACATCTCCGGCAACACAATGATATCGCGACCGGAAATCGCCTCCAGCTGACGATCAAAATGACGCAGGTTGGCAGGGCCATCCATCCAGACTAAGGGTTGTTGTAACAGCGTAATTTTCAAACCAGGCACAGTTAAGACTCCTCACAGGACCGCATCAAAACACTGTAGCACGAGGCCCGGCGAAATGGGGGCAATAAAAAACCCCGCACGGGGCGGGGTTTGTCGGTCCGATTTGGCTTATGCCGCTTCAGGCTTGCGGACCTTCTCCGGCAGCTTTACCGGCTGGGTCGCCAGCTCTTCAGCATCGAAATCATCAACGTTGATACTGCGCAGACGACTCTCTTCTGCTTTCACCAGCACAGCCGCTTCATCCGGGGTGATGATCCCACCCGCCATCGCCTGCTGAGCCAGTTCATCCAGACGGGTAAACGGCAGGTTTTTGCCCAGCTGTTTACAGATTTTCTGGTGAATCGGGTCGGCCGCCATGACATCCAGCAGCGCCTGTTCCAGCAGACCGACCGGGTTATGCTCCGTCGGGGCCAGATACTGACCGCGGCCGATACGGGAGCGGGTTGCGCTCGGTATTTGCAGGATCTTCGCCACTTTATGATCCAGCTTATCGCTCGGCGCCAGGTAATGACGTCCGGTCGGGAAGATCACCACGCGCAGGGCACCGGCCACAAAGCGGTTCGGGAAGTTCGCCAGCAGATCATCAATGGCCTGTTCTGCCTGATAAAGCGCATCCTGTACGCCCCAGTGCACCAGCGGCAGATCCGCTTCATGACGGCCTTCATCGTCGTAGCGTTTCAGTACCGCCGAGGCGAGGAAGATCTGGCTCAGCACATCGCCCAGACGGGCTGAGATGCGTTCACGACGCTTCAGGCTTCCGCCCAGCACGGCCATGGAGACGTCCGAGAGCAGCGCCAGGTTAGCACTCAGGCGGTTAAGGTGCTGGTAGTAACGTTTAGTGGCATCGCCGGTTGGGGTGGCACTGGTGAGACCGCGCGTCAGACCCAGCCAGAAGCTACGCATTTCGTTGCTTCCCACGTGACCAATATGTTTAAAGAAGAGCTTATCGAACGCGTCGAGATCGTTGTTCTGCGCCGCCGCCATCTCTTCCAGCACATAAGGATGGCAACGAATCGCCCCCTGGCCGAAGATCATCATGCTACGGGTCAGAATGTTTGCCCCTTCTACGGTGATGGCAATAGGCGCACCCTGATAGCCTCGCGCCAGGAAGTTGCCTTCGCCGAGCATAATGCCTTTACCGCCTGCGATATCCATCGCATCAATAATCGACTGCTGCGCACGGTGGGTACAGTGATACTTCACAATCGCCGACAGCACCGCCGGTTTTTCGCCGAGCATGATACCGTAGGTAATTAATGATGCCGCGGCGTCCATCACGTAGGCATTGCCTGCGATACGCGCCAGAGGCTCTTCGATCCCTTCCATCTTGCCGATGGCAATTTTGAACTGACGACGGATATGCGCATAAGCACCAATCCCCATCGCCACCGATTTCAGGCCACCGGTAGAGTTCGACGGCAGGGTAATACCACGCCCGACCGACAGACACTCCACCAGCATACGCCAGCCCTGGCCGGCCATTTTCGGACCGCCAATAATGTAATCAATCGGGACAAAGATATCCTGCCCGCGCGTCGGCCCGTTCTGGAACGGCACGTTCAGCGGGAAGTGGCGGCGGCCAATTTCAACGCCAGGCGTGGAGGTCGGGATCAGCGCACAGGTAATGCCCAGCTCTTCATCACCGCCCAGCAGTTTGTCCGGGTCAGAGAGTTTAAAGGCCAGCCCCAGCACGGTGGCGATAGGTGCCAGCGTGATGTAGCGCTTGTTCCAGGTCAGGCGCATACCTAGCACCTGCTCACCCTGCCACTCACCCATGCAGACCACGCCGGTATCCGGAATGGCGCCCGCATCGGAGCCCGCTTCCGGACTGGTCAATGCGAAGCAAGGGATCTCCTGGCCACGGGCCAGTCGCGGCAGATAGTGATTTTTCTGCTCTTCCGTACCGTAATGTTGCAGCAGCTCACCCGGGCCTAATGAGTTAGGTACCCCGACGGTGATCGCCAGGATGCCCGAAACCCCGGCCAGCTTTTGCAGCACGCGGGCTTGTGCGTAAGCCGAGAACTCCAGGCCGCCGTACTCTTTTTTGATGATCATCGCGAAGAAGCGATGTTCTTTTAGATATGCCCACAGCTCAGGCGGTAAATCGGCCATCTCATGGGTGATAGCAAAGTCGTTTGCCATGCGGCACGCTTCTTCTACCGGGCCATCGATAAAGGCCTGCTCTTCTGCGGTCAGACGCGGCTGAGGATAGTTGTGCAGTTTTTTCCAGTCCGGCTTGCCCTGGAAGAGGTCACCTTCCCACCAGGTGGTGCCGGCGTCGATTGCCTCTTTCTCTGTACGGGACATCGGCGGCATCACTTTACGGAAACCGCGGAATACCGGGGCAGAGATCATCGACTTACGCATCGACGGTAAATTGAACGGCAACAGGATGATGGCCAGCGGCAGTACCACCCAGATATTCCACAGGCCAGCTAACCCCAGCGCTGCGGTCCAGGCCAGTAAAATCAGACTGCTCAGCAGCAAATTGACGCGGTGATAAAAGAGCGCACCGATCAGAACAACGGTTGCGATAAGACTCAAAATCATCATAAAGAAAAGCTCCCTTGCTTGTAGGAGGTCTGACCACTTGTGATGATATGGTTGTAGTGGATGTCACTTCTTTTAGCAATGTGTTTACAAAGTAATTACAACCTGGTTCACATTGTTCATGTTTTACCCGGCACAAAAAATCAAAACCGCCGACGAATCGTGTGGCTTTAGCTTCTCGCTTTTCGCGCTATCCGTTACACTCGCACTGTTATTTCATCAATACTGAAGGATTATCCTCATGTACCAGGATCTTATTCGTAACGAACTGAACGAAGCGGCGGAAACGCTGGCCAACTTTCTGAAAGATGAAGCCAATATCCACGCTATTCAGCGCGCGGCGGTCCTGCTTGCCGACAGCTTTAAAGACGGCGGTAAGGTGCTCTCTTGCGGCAACGGTGGCTCACATTGTGACGCCATGCACTTCGCCGAAGAGCTGACCGGTCGTTATCGTGAAAACCGTCCGGGCTACCCGGCGATTGCGATCTCCGACGTGAGCCACATCTCCTGCGTGAGCAACGACTTTGGTTACGACTATGTCTTCTCTCGCTATGTTGAAGCGGTGGGGCGTGAAGGGGATGTTCTGTTGGGCATTTCCACGTCTGGTAACTCCGGTAACATCATCAAAGCGATTGAAGCGGCCCGGGCGAAAGGGATGAAAGTCATCACCCTGACCGGTAAAGATGGCGGCAAAATGGCCGGCACTGCGGACATCGAGATCCGCGTTCCTCACTTTGGCTATGCTGACCGCATCCAGGAAATTCACATTAAAGTGATTCATATCCTGATTCAGTTGATCGAAAAAGAGATGGTTAAGTAAATCTTCGCCGGGGGCATCATTGTCCCCGCTGTTGTGGAGGTCATGTATGTGCGAACTGCTCGGGATGAGCGCCAATGTGCCAACCGATATCTGCTTTAGTTTTACCGGGCTGGTGCAGCGCGGAGGAGGGACCGGGCCGCATAAAGACGGCTGGGGTATTACCTTCTATGAAGGCAAAGGCTGTCGCACCTTCAAGGATCCACAACCCAGCTTTAACTCACCTATAGCCCGTCTGGTGCAGGATTATCCGATAAAATCCTGCTCAGTGATTGCCCATATTCGCCAGGCAAATCGCGGCGAAGTGGCGCTGGAAAATACCCACCCCTTTACCCGCGAGCTCTGGGGACGTAACTGGACTTACGCGCATAACGGGCAACTGTCGGGCTATAAATCGCTGGAAACCGGCAACTTCCGCCCGGTGGGCGAAACCGACAGCGAAAAGGCTTTTTGCTGGTTATTGCACAAACTGACCGAGCGCTACCCGCGCACGCCAGGCAATATGACCGCGGTATTTAAATACATCGCCTCGCTGGCCACCGAGCTACGTGAGAAAGGGGTATTTAATATGCTGCTGTCGGACGGGCGTTACGTCATGGCGTTTTGCTCTACCAACCTCTTCTGGATCACCCGTCGGGCGCCGTTCGGTGTGGCAAAACTGCTGGATCAGGATGTGGAAATTGATTTTCAGACCGAGACCACACCCAACGATGTGGTCACGGTGATCGCCACTCAGCCGCTGACGGGCAATGAGTCCTGGCAAAAGATCATGCCAGGAGAGTGGGTCTTATTTTGCCTCGGGGACCGCGTAGTTTGACGCCAGCTGTGGATGAACCACTTCGTGGCTAAGCGGCTTGCTGACCACATAGCGGCCATCCACGACTGATACGGTCGGCGGCTTACGCGTTTGCTGGAAGTAGTCATAGCCCGGTTTGAGCTGTTTCCAGAAATCGGCGTAATAAGAGTATTTATGACGCTGCATATTGGCATCGGTCATGCGGAACGGATAGATACTCACCTGAACGCCAGGCTGGCCAAACACCAGTGCGCCGGTCACAAACTGGAAGATCTCATCAATTCCGCTGTCGGTCATGGCGTAGCAGCCAACTGAGACGCAGGCACCATGGATCATCAGGTATTTGCCGTCATAACCATGCGCACGATCGTACTGATTCGGGAAGCCGATATTGATCGCTTTATAGAAGCGGCTATCGGGTTTGAGTTGGCTGCGCTGCACGGTATAGAACCCTTCCGGACTCTTAAAATCGCCCTGACGCTGTTTCGGACCAAGACCGCCGGAATAGTTACAGATTTTGTAGCTGTCGAGCAGCTGATACGTCTCACCCATCTTCACGTAAAGATCGAGCGTCCGCTCCTCTTTAAAGATCTGGATATAGACAGGGGACCCCATCAACTGCTGCTTATACTCTTTGCTGACCGGCGTTGTCGAGCTATCGCTGCTAAGCAGCCCGGCAAATGACATGCACGGAATCAGAAGCATCGCAATGAACAATGCGATTTTGCGCATACTACATGTTCCTTGATAAAACTAAACCAACTTGCCAGGACGGCAAAAGAGACCCGAAATCAGATTTATCTGCATTTAGGAGCGCTCACATTAGCACCACTGGAGTTTTTCGCAAGATCCAGGGCGCGGGTTTACAAAATAGTTTTACGTTATATCCCATCTCGTCTGCGATGGCTGTGAGAACTTTGCGCATTAGCTCGCATTTTAGTGCCCGGGACGCCGCAATTCCTGCCGCCTGAACCAGGGAAATGGTACACTTCGGCAGCCTTAAGACCGAAGGATTAGAAAGGATGCTTTTCTCAGGAGTTGGCTCAACTCCGCCGCTTATCCGGGTGCCTCAACCCTTCCTTTCTTCCTGTGTATCGATTATTGACCCGTCTGGCTTGTTGGCCGGTCAGGTCGTTTATGGGTATTTCTAACACTATGATAAGAATCAAAAAAGGACTTGATTTGCCGATCTCCGGCATTCCAGTGCAGCAGATCTCTCCAGGCTCGCGCCCGCATCATGTCGCTGTTCTGGGGGATGACTACGTGGGGATGCGGCCTGCCATGCTGGTACAGGAGGGGGACAGCGTTGTAAAAGGACAGGCGCTGTTCGAAGATAAAAAGAACCCGGGCGTGCTCTTTACCGCCCCGGCCAGCGGCACCGTGGTGGCTATTCATCGCGGCGAGCGGCGCGTTCTGCAATCGGTGGTGATTCGCATTGAGGGCGACAGCCAGCGTGAGTTCGCCCACTACCCGCTCGCTGAGCTGCCAACGCTCAGTCGTTCGGCAGTGCAAGCGCAACTGTTGGCTTCTGGTCTCTGGACGGCGCTACGCACGCGTCCTTACAGTAAAACGCCGGTTCCCGATACGGTCCCGGCAGCCATTTTCGTGACCGCTATCGACACCCATCCCCTGAGCGCTGACCCGCAGCCGATTATTCTGGCCCAGCGTCAGGACTTTGATGCCGGGCTAACGGTACTGACGCGTCTGACCGACGGGCGGGTACATGTCTGCCAGGCCAGCGGCGGGAAGCTGGGCGGTCATGCACAGGGGCAAGTGACCTTTAATGCGTTTGCTGGCCCGCATCCGGCCGGGCTGGTGGGTACGCATATCCATTTCCTTGAGCCGGTGAGCCTGACAAAACAGGTCTGGCATCTCAATTATCAGGATGTTATCGCCATCGGTAAGCTCTTTACCACCGGGGTGCTCTCCAGCGAACGCGTGATCGCGCTTGGCGGCCCACAGCTGAAAACGCCGCGACTGGTGCGTACCGAACTGGGTGCCGATCTTAACGAACTGCTGGCCCAGGAGACCCTGGATGGGGAAAACCGTCACATCTCCGGTTCGGTGCTGAGCGGCAGGCATGCCACAGGTGCGCAGGCATACCTCGGGCGTTTTCATCTGCAGGTCAGCGTCGTGCTGGAAGGGCGTGAAAAAGAGCTTTTCGGTTGGGTGATGCCGGGCGCGGAGAAGCATTCCGTCACCCGCACCACCCTCGGCCATTTCCTGCGTAAAAAGCTGTTTAATTTCTCGACGTCTACCCATGGTGGCGAACGTGCCATGGTTCCCATCGGCAACTACGAGCGAGTAATGCCGCTCGATATTTTGCCCACTCTGCTCCTGCGCGATTTGCTGGCCGGTGATACCGACGGCGCGCAGGCGCTGGGCTGCCTGGAGCTGGATGAAGAAGATCTGGCGCTCTGCACCTACGTTTGCCCAGGAAAATACGAATATGGACCGGTGTTGCGCGAGGTAATAACCCGCATTGAGCAGGAAGGATAACCGATGGGCCTGAAACATCTCATTGAAAAACTGGAGCCGCACTTTACGCATGGCGGCAAACTGGAAAAGTATTACCCGCTGTTTGAAGCGACCACAACGGTGTTTTACACCCCGGGTCAGGTGACGAAGGGGGCTGCGCACGTACGCGATGCCATCGATCTCAAAAGGATGATGATCCTCGTCTGGTTTGCCGTCTTCCCTGCGATGTTCTGGGGCATGTACAACGTGGGCCTGCAAACCATCCCGGCGTTGCACCATCTGTACGACGCCCAGCAACTCCAGCAGGTTATTCAGGGCGACTGGCACTACCGCGTGGCGCAGATGCTCGGCGTGAGCTTTGCTGCCGATGCTGGCTGGATAAGCATGATGACCCTGGGGGCCGTCTACTTCCTGCCTGTTTATATGACGGTTTTCCTGGTCGGTGGCTTCTGGGAAGTGCTGTTTGCCATCGTGCGTAAGCACGAGATTAACGAGGGATTCTTCGTCACCTCAATTCTGTTTGCCCTGATTGTGCCCCCCACGCTTCCTTTGTGGCAGGCGGCGATGGGCATCAGTTTTGGCGTGGTGATGGCGAAAGAACTCTTCGGCGGCACCGGACGTAACTTCCTCAATCCGGCCCTGGCCGGCCGTGCTTTTCTCTTCTTTGCCTATCCGGCCCAAATTTCTGGCGACCTGGTCTGGACGGCGGCTGACGGCTTCTCGGGCGCAACGCCGCTTTCGCAGTGGGCGGCACACGGCGGTGAGACGCTGGTCAATAACGCCACCGGCCAGCCCGTTAGTTGGTTTGATGCCTTTATCGGCACCATTCCGGGGTCGATAGGTGAGGTATCAACGCTGATGATCCTGATTGGCGGTGCCATCATTCTGTTTGGTCGCGTCGCCTCCTGGCGCATCGTGGCCGGGGTCATGATCGGCATGATTGCCATCGCCTCGCTCTTTAACCTGATAGGTTCCGACACCAACCCGATGTTCTCTATGCCATGGTACTGGCACCTAGTACTGGGCGGTTTTGCCTTCGGCATGATGTTTATGGCAACCGATCCGGTCTCGGCTTCATTTACCGACAAAGGGAAGTGGTGCTACGGCATCCTGATCGGTGCCATGTGCGTGTTGATCCGCGTGGTCAACCCGGCTTATCCGGAAGGGATGATGCTGGCGATCCTGTTTGCCAACCTGTTCGCGCCGCTGTTCGACTACCTGGTGGCGCAGGCCAACATCAGACGGAGGAAGGCGCGTGGCTGAGAACAAAAATAACGATAGCATCGGCAAGACCTTGATGGTGGTGCTGGTGCTGTGCCTGGTGTGCTCCATTGTGGTGGCGGGCTCTGCCGTAGGGCTGAAGTCGCGCCAGCAGGAGCAGCGAGCCCTGGACAAACAGCGCAATATCCTGGCGGTAACGGGACTCATGCAGGGTGAGATGAGCGCTGAAGAGGTCGCACAGACCTTTGCCGAGCGGATCACGCCGAAGCTGGTGGAGCTAAAAACCGGCGCGATACTCGACAAGGATCCAAACAGCTATAACCAGGGGCTGGCGCTAAAGGATCCCAAAATGAGTACGGTACTGGAGGCCAGCGAAGATCCGGCGGGTATTAAGCGTCGCAGCAACGTTGCTGAAATCTACCTGGTGCGCGATGAACAACAACGTGTGCAGCAACTGGTTCTGCCGGTCTATGGCAACGGCCTGTGGTCAATGATGTATGCCTTTGTGGCCCTTGATACCGATGGTCGCACCGTTAAAGGCATCACCTGGTACGACCAGGGAGAAACCCCGGGGCTGGGCGGTGAAGTCGAAAACCCGGGCTGGCGTGCGCAATTTATTGGCAAAAAAGTGCTGGACGATAACGGGCAGCCGGCGCTGAAAGTGATGAAAGGCGCTGCGCGGCAAGGCGACGAGTACGCGGTAGATGGCCTTTCTGGCGCCACGCTCACCTCGAACGGCGTACAACACAGTTTCGATTTCTGGATGGGCGAACTGGGTTTTGGGCCCTTTCTTAAAAAAGTACGTGAAGGAGAGCTGAATCATGGCTGACGCGGGCGAGCTGAAAGAAGTCAAACGGGTTTTGATTGGGCCGTTGATTGCCAATAACCCTATCACCCTGCAGGTGCTGGGGGTCTGCTCGGCGCTGGCGGTGACCACAAAACTGGAAACGGCGGTGGTCATGACTCTGGCGGTGACGCTGGTGACGGCGTTCTCCAGCATGTTTATCTCGATGATTCGCCACCATATCCCCAACAGCGTACGCATTATTGTGCAGATGGCGATCATCGCCTCGCTGGTGATCGTGGTGGATCAACTGTTACGCGCCTTCGCCTATGAAACCTCGAAACAGCTGTCGGTTTTTGTCGGCTTGATCATCACCAACTGTATTGTGATGGGCCGGGCTGAAGCCTACGCCATGAAAATGCCGCCGCTGGCAAGCTTTATGGATGGCATTGGCAACGGCCTCGGTTACGGGGTGATTCTACTGACCGTGGGCTTCCTGCGAGAGCTGATTGGCAGCGGAAAACTGTTTGGGATTACGGTACTGGATACCGTGCAAAACGGTGGCTGGTACCTGCCGAATGGCCTGTTTTTGCTGGCGCCAAGCGCCTTCTTCATTATCGGTTTGTTGATCTGGGCGGTGAGAACCTGGCGCCCGGAGCAGCAGGAAAAGGAGTAACCGACAATGGCTCATTACCTTAGTTTGTTTGTGCGCGCGGTGTTTGTCGAAAACATGGCGCTCGCGTTCTTCCTCGGGATGTGTACCTTTCTTGCCGTCTCCAAAAAGGTATCGACCGCGTTTGGTCTTGGCGTGGCCGTGACGGTGGTGCTGGGGTTGTCGGTCCCGATTAACAATCTGGTCTTCAACCTGGTGCTGCGCGACGGTGCGCTGGTGGAAGGGGTGGATCTCAGCTTCCTTAACTTCATTACCTTTATTGGCGTGATTGCTGCGCTGGTGCAGATTCTGGAGATGATCCTCGATAAATACTTTCCATCCCTTTACAACGCGCTGGGGATCTTCCTGCCGTTGATTGCGGTGAACTGCGCCATCTTTGGCGGGGTGTCATTTATGGTTCAGCGTGATTACAACTTCACCGAGTCGGTCGTGTACGGATTTGGCTCGGGTATTGGCTGGATGCTGGCGATTGTCACCATGGCAGGGATCCGCGAAAAAATGAAATACGCTAACGTGCCGGCCGGTCTGCGCGGCTTAGGGATCACCTTTATCACCACCGGTTTAATGGCGCTGGGCTTTATGTCCTTCTCCGGTGTGCAGCTATAAGGGCTTAATAAATGGAAATTATTCTTGGCGTCGTGATGTTTACGCTCATCGTTCTGATGCTGTCCGGGTTGATTCTGGTGGCGCGTGCGAAGCTGGTTAATGCCGGTGATGTCACGATCGATATTAACGATGAAGCGGACAAACAGATTCGCACCGCGGCGGGTGATAAGCTGCTCAATACGCTCTCCGGCAACGGCATTTTCGTCTCCTCCGCCTGCGGCGGCGGCGGCTCCTGCGGACAGTGCCGGGTTGTCGTGAAAGAGGGGGGCGGTGACATCCTCCCCACCGAGCTTGCGCATATCAGTAAGCGCGAGGCGAAAGAGGGATGTCGTCTGGCCTGCCAGGTGGCGGTGCGCCAGAACATGAAAATCGAACTGCCTGAAGAGATTTTCGGCGTTAAGAAGTGGCAGTGTGAAGTGATCTCCAACGATAACAAAGCCACCTTTATCAAGGAGTTGAAGCTGCGGGTACCGGAAGGCGAAGATGTTCCCTTCCGTGCAGGGGGTTATATTCAAATCGAATGTCCCGAACACACCGTGGCTTACGCCGATTTTGATGTGCCTGACGAGTACCGTGCGGACTGGGATAAATTTAATCTTTTCCGCTTCGTCTCTGACGTCAAAGAGCCCACGCTGCGGGCGTACTCCATGGCCAACTATCCGGACGAGAAGGGCATCATCATGCTCAATGTGCGTATCGCCACGCCGCCCCCGGGCGTGCCTGATGCGCCGCCGGGAATTATGTCCTCCTATATCTGGTCGCTGAAAGCGGGCGATAAGGTCACGATTTCCGGGCCGTTTGGCGAGTTCTTTGCCAAAGAGAGCGAGGCCGAAATGGTCTTTATCGGCGGCGGTGCTGGCATGGCGCCGATGCGCTCACATATCTTCGATCAGCTAAAGCGTCTTGGCAGTAAGCGTAAAATCAGCTTCTGGTACGGTGCCCGTTCGCGGCGTGAGATGTTCTACGATGACGAGTTTGAACAGCTGGCGCGAGAAAATCCTAACTTCAGCTTCCACGTTGCGCTCTCCGATCCGCAGCCGGAAGATAACTGGACGGGCTATACCGGCTTCATTCACAACGTGCTGTATGAGAACTACCTCAAGAACCATGCCGCGCCGGAAGACTGCGAGTTCTACATGTGCGGTCCACCGGTGATGAACGCGGCGGTTATCAGGATGCTGAAAGATCTTGGCGTGGAGGATGAGAACATCATGCTGGACGACTTCGGAGGCTGATATGTTTGTTTTTATCGCCACCTTTGCGGTATTTGTGCTGGTTATCTTTGCCATGTCGCTCGGCTGGATCATCAAGCGTAAAAGCCTGCAGGGCAGCTGCGGTGGGATCTCCTCCCTGGGCATGGAGAAAGTGTGCGACTGCCCGGAACCGTGCGATGCGCGGAAAAAACGGATGGAACGTGATGCCCGGCGTCAGCAGGGCAGAATACTCTAAAATCATCAGGCCGCGCTCGCGGCCTGATTAACGATTAATGCCACTGGCTGGCCTGCGCAGGGGAATCGACCACGACACCGTCGGCACCCAGCATTTTTGCAGTCTGGAAATCTTTGCTGGCGTTGATGCCCAGTAAAATAATGTGCGCATTCCCCTGCGAACGGAAACAGGTCATCGCCTCTTTGTCCCACGTCAGCGTCGCCGGCGAAATGCCTTCGCCAAGCGTGAATTTTTCGACTATCTCAACCTTACGGTTAAGCTCCAGGCCATACCAGTATTCATCCATGGTTTTGGCTGGGGCATCGCACAGATGATTCAGCGAAATGTTTGCCAGACGAGTCCGGGTTTCACTGCGGGTCACAAAACGCGGTACCGTAGGCGGCAATGCGTCCAGGTAACGATCTTCCGTGGAGTAAACGCGAACCCGCTGTAAGCTGTTCGTCTCTTGCAGGGTGGCCGTCAACTGTTTCGCCATCTCCTCCGGCGCCGCATCCGGCGATTTAATATCAATAAAGAACCGGGTCTCTGGCCACTGTTCCAGTACGGCTTTTAGCGTCGGGATGGTGGCATCGGCAATCGTCTCTTTCCATTTGGTACCGGCATTAAAGGTCGTAAGCTCGGCAGCAGTGTAGGCAGAAACTTTTCCCTTCATTGACGTTAACGCCTGCAGGTCGCTGGGACGATAAAGCACCGGCACGCCGTCACGGCTAAGCTGTACGGTTATCCAGATGGCCTGAGCCTGATTTTGCAGCGCCAGCTTAATGGCCGGCAGGGTATTTTCTGGCGCGTCGCCCGTGCCGCCACGATGCGCAATGATTTCTGGGCTGGCCCAGAGCGAGGTGCTGAGAAACAGCAGCGAGGCGGCAATCCGTTTGTTCATGAAACGATCTCCAGAGATTTTTTAAAATAATGAATTATAAGGTTTTTATAGGGTTCTCTTTTTAACATAGCCGTATGACGGTAATGAGACGCTAAAACGGCTGTCGCATTAAATGTTGTTTGTTATACTGTATGCAATTACAGGTATGGTGAATGGAATGCGCAAAATCATTCATGTCGATATGGACTGCTTTTTTGCTGCGGTAGAGATGCGGGACAATCCGGCGCTGCGGGATATTCCCATTGCTATCGGCGGCAGCCGCGTAAAGCGGGGCGTCATCAGCACGGCAAACTACCCGGCGCGCAAATTTGGCGTGCGCAGCGCCATGCCTACGGCGATGGCCCTGAAGCTTTGCCCCCACTTAACCCTGTTGCCCGGGCGCTTTGAGGCCTACAAAGAAGCGTCGCTGCATATTCGCGATATCTTCTCCCGCTACACCTCTCTCATTGAGCCCCTGTCGCTTGACGAAGCCTATCTCGACGTTACGGAAAGCCTGCATTGCCACGGCTCGGCAACGTTGATGGCGCAGGAGATTCGCCAAACCATCTCCAACGAACTCAACCTCACCGCCTCGGCGGGGGTGGCGCCGGTAAAATTCCTGGCCAAGATCGCGTCCGATCTTAATAAGCCCAACGGTCAGTATGTGATCACGCCCGATGACGTCCCGGCGTTCTTAAAAACCCTGCCGCTCAGTAAAATCCCCGGGGTGGGCAAAGTCTCTGCGGCAAAGCTGGAGAGCATGGGGCTTCGCACCTGCGAAGATGTGCAAAATAGCGATCTTGCTATGCTCCTTAAGCGGTTCGGTAAATTTGGCCGGGTGTTGTGGGAGCGAAGCCAGGGGATTGACGATCGCGACGTCAACAGCGAGCGGCTGCGAAAATCGGTTGGTGTGGAGCGCACCCTGAGTGATGACATTCATGACTGGGCGGAGTGTGAAAAAATCATTACCGAACAGCTCTATCCCGAGCTAGAGCGGCGACTGGCGAAAGTGAAGCCAGACCTGTTGATTGCCCGTCAGGGGGTCAAACTTAAATTTAATGATTTTCAGCAGACGACCCAGGAGCACGTCTGGCCGCGTCTCAACAAAGACGACCTTGTCGCCACTGCAAAGAAAACCTGGGCAGAGCGTCGGGCAGGGCGGGGCGTACGGCTGGTGGGGTTACACGTCACGCTATTGGATCCGCAATTAGAGCGGCAGCTGTTGCTGGGGTTATAAAAAAGCCCGGCGGAGCCGGGCTGGATGGCGAGCAGAAATGCTTACTTCGCCGGGATGGCTTTCAGCAGTTCTGTCAGCAGGGTCCAGTAGTGGCCCACGCTTTCGATATGAACTTGCTCGTCTGGCGAGTGCGGACCCGTAATGGTTGGGCCGATAGACACCATGTCCATATCCGGGTACGGTTTTTTAAACAGACCGCACTCCAGACCGGCGTGAATCACCTGAATGTTCGGGGTGCTGTTGAACAGACGCTGGTAGGTTTCACGAACCAGAGCCATTACCGGCGAGCTTGCGTCCGGCTGCCAGCCTGGATAGCTGCCTTTTGCGGATGTTTTCGCTCCGGCCAGGGCACCCAGTGATTCCAGCATACTCACAACGTACTCTTTACCGCTGTCGATAAGTGAACGGATCAGGCAGATGATTTCTGCGCTGTCGTCGCTCATGGTCACCACGCCCACGTTCAGGGAGGTTTCCACCACCCCTTTCGCTACGTCGGAGTTACGGATCACGCCGTTTGGTGTGGCATTCAGCAACTGAACAAAGGCGTCACGGGATGCGGTAGTCAGCGCCGCTTTGTCGCTGGAGACGGCTTCGAGCACCACGGTCAGGTTCTTCTCTTTCACCGAGAGTTCGTTTTTCAGGATATCCAGATAAACGTTCGCCAGGTTTTTCAGCGCGTCGGCTTTGTCAGCCGCAACGGCGACGGTGGCGAAGGCTTCGCGCGGGATGGCGTTACGCAGGGTGCCGCCATTGAAATCGACAAGGCGCAGATCCAGTTCGGCCGCGTGGCCTGCCAGGAAGCGTGCCAGCAGTTTGTTCGCATTGCCCAGGCCCAGGTGAATATCGCCGCCGGAGTGGCCACCTTTCAGCCCTTTCAGGGTCAGCTTAAAGGTCTGGAAATTGGCGGGTACCGCTTCACGGGTCAACGGCAGGGTGGCGATGAAATCGATACCGCCAGCGCAACCCATGTAGATCTCACCCTCTTCTTCAGAGTCGGTATTGATCAGGATATCTGCCTGCAGCCAGTTCGCCTGCAGACCAAATGCGCCGTCCATACCCGCTTCTTCCGTCATGGTCAGCAACACTTCCAGCGGGCCATGCTCAACGCTGTCATCAGCCAGTACGGCCAGGGCAGAGGCCATGCCGATACCGTTATCCGCGCCCAGCGTGGTGCCGCGCGCTTTAACCCACTCGCCGTCGATGTACGGCTGAATCGGATCTTTAGTGAAGTCGTGGACGGTGTCGTTGTTTTTCTGTGGAACCATGTCCAGGTGCGCTTGCAGTACAACTGCTTTGCGGTTTTCCATGCCTTTGGTGGCAGGTTTACGGATCAGAATGTTACCAACCTGGTCGCGCTCGGCGTGCAGCCCTTTTTCCTTCGCCCAGCCCATGATGTGTTCGGCAAGCTGTTCTTCGTGATAGGAAGGGTGAGGAATGGAGCAGATTTTGGCAAAAATATCCCACAGCGGTTGTGGAGATAGTTGAGACAGTTCAGACACTATGAGTCTCCTTGTCGATATCCTGCAACAGGGATGCAGGACACGGGGTTAGCAGGTTTAGAGTCACCACAAGTCAGACTTGCGAGATGCGGTTGAGAATACCACTTTCTCTGGCAACGCATAGTATTAAGCATGCAAAAACTCCACCCCATGCCGCTTAACACTGGTTTTTAGTGCGTCAGATCTCTATAATCTCGCGCAACCTGGTTCACCCCTCATTTTTTTAAGCCGTATACAAACAGGCTGGGACACTTCACATGAGCGAAAAATACGTCGTCACCTGGGACATGTTGCAGATTCACGCACGCAAACTGGCTGCGCGCCTGATGCCTTCCGAACAGTGGAAAGGCATTATCGCCGTTAGCCGTGGCGGTTTGGTACCGGGGGCGCTGCTGGCACGTGAGCTGGGTATTCGTCATGTCGATACCGTCTGCATCTCCAGCTACGACCATGACAACCAGCGTGAGCTGACAGTACTCAAGCGCGCCGAAGGTGATGGCGAAGGCTTTATCGTTATTGACGACCTGGTCGATACCGGTGGCACCGCGGTCGCTATTCGCGAAATGTATCCAAAAGCGCATTTCGTCACTATCTTCGCAAAACCGGCGGGTAAACCACTGGTGGATGATTATGTGATTGATATCCCGCAAGATACCTGGATTGAGCAGCCATGGGATATGGGCGTGGTCTTCGTACCGCCTATTTCAGGCCGCTAAATCCTCTTTTTAACGCCCGGTGACGCCGGGCGTTATTGTTTTTGCCTGTAGCACGTTACAATAGCCTTCTCTGACGTATCTCTAGAGGCAGCGCGAAATGACCCAGGCGAATCTCAGCGAAATTCTCTTCAAACCCAAATTCAAACATCCGGAAACCTCGACCCTGGTTCGCCGCTTCAACAGTGGCACAGAGCAGCAGGTGCAGTCCGCGCTGGATGGCAAAAATATTCCTCACTGGTATCGCATGATTAACCGCCTGATGTGGATTTGGCGCGGGATCGATCCGCGTGAAATTCTGGAGGTGCAGGCGCGCATTGTGATGAGTGATGCCGAGCGTACCGATCCGGAACTGTACGACACGGTGGTGGGATATCGTGGCGGCAACTGGATCTATGAGTGGGCAAAACAGGCGATGCTCTGGCAGCAGAAAGCCACGCAGGAGCCAGACCCGGCCCTCAGCGGCCAGCACTGGCTGCACGCCGCCGACCTTTACAGTATCGCGGCGTATCCGCATCTGAAGGGCGATGAGCTGGCAGAGCAGGCGCAGGCGCTGGCGAATCGCGCCTATCAGGAGGCCGCGCAGCACCTGCCGGGGCGGATACGTGAAATCGAATTCACCATTCCCGGCGGCCCCTCCGTGACCGGATTCCTGCATATGCCCGCAGGCGAGGGTCCCTTCCCGACGGTTATGATGTGCGGCGGCCTCGATTCTCTGCAGACCGATTATTACAGCCTTTATGAACGCTATTTCGCCCCGCAGGGCGTCGCGATGCTCACCCTGGATATGCCCTCTATTGGCTTCTCTTCGAAATGGAAGCTGACCCAGGATTCAAGCTTGCTCCATCAGCACGCCCTGAGATCGCTGGAAAAAAATCCCTGGGTCGATCATACCCGCGTCGCGGCATTTGGTTTCCGTTTTGGTGCGAACGTGGCGGTGCGTCTGGCCTATCTGGAGTCGTCACGCCTGAAGGCGGTGGCCTGTCTCGGTCCGGTCGTCCACGCCCTGCTTAGCGAACCCGCCCGGCAGGGGGGCGTGCCAGAGATGTATCTGGATGTGCTCGCCAGCCGCCTGGGCATGCAGCAAGCCTCCGACGAGGCGCTGCGCATCGAGCTCAACCGTTATTCGTTAAAAACGCAGGGCTTGCTGGGGCGACGCTGCCCAACGCCGATGCTCTCGGGCTACTGGAAGAACGATCCATTCAGCCCGGAAGAGGAGTCACGTTTAATCACCTCGTCATCTGTCGATGGCAAGCTGCTGGAGGTGCCGTTTAGCCCGGTTTACCAGAATTTTGACAAAGCACTGCAGCAAATCTCGCGTTGGATCCATCAGAGATTGTGTTGATTGATTGCTAATTTTTTGTGGTTTGGTAAAACAGTGGCTTCACAAAAGGAGATCGCAATGACGTTACCGAGTGGACATCCGAAAAGTAGAATGATCAAAAAGTTCATGGCTCTTGGCCCGTACATCCGGGAAGAGCAGTGCGAAGGGGCACGCTTTTTTTTCGATTGCCTGGCAGTTTGCGTCAATGTTAAGCCCGCGCCGGAAAAGCGCGAATTCTGGGGCTGGTGGATGGAGATGGAAGCAGAAGAGAGCCGATTTACTTACAGCTACCAGTTTGGTCTGTTTGATAAAGATGGGCACTGGCAGGCGGTCGCCATTAAAGATCCCGAGGTGGTGCAGCGTCTGGAACACACCCTGCGTGAATTCCATGAAAAAGCACGCACTCTGCTGGCAAGTTTTGAACTGAAACTGGAACCTGCCGATGATTTCACCAATCAACCGGTGAAACTTACCGCCTGATCGCGGGGTCACCAATACAAAATAAAAAAGCCCGGCGCTCTGGCAGCCGGGCTTTTTTTTAGTATGAATTAGAACTGGTAGGTCATACCTAGGGCAACGATGTCGTCGCTGCTCACGCCCAGCGCATTATCGTCGTCGATCTGGTTGATTTTATAATCAACAAACGCGGACATGTTTTTGTTGAAATAATAGGTCGCGCCCACATCGATATATTTCACGAGATCTTCGCTGCCGATCCCTTCAATATTTTTGCCTTTAGACTGGACATAACCCAGGGATGGGCGCAGACCAAAGTCAAATTGATATTGTGCCACTACTTCAAAGTTCTGTGCTTTATTCGCAAAGCCACCGGAAATAGGGGTCATATTGCGGGTTTCGGTATACATAGCCGCCAGGTAGATATCGTTAGCGTCATATTTCAGACCGGTACCCCAGGCTTCGGCTTTGTCGCCGTTACCACGTGCCAGCAAGTTCTGATCGTTGGTACGATCGGAGTTGGTATACGCGCCGCTCACCGCAAACGCGCTGCCGCCGAAGTCATAGCTTAAAGAGGTACCGAAGCCGTCGCCGTTCTGTTTCTTGGCGTCGCGACCTTCGTTTTTACCCTGATATTGCAGAGTCAGATCCAGGCCGTCTACCGCACCGAAGAAGTCGGTGTTGCGATACGTCGCCAGGCCGCTGGAGCGTTTGGTCATGAAGTTATCGGTCTGACCAGAGGAGTCGCCGCCGAATTCCGGGAACATATCGGTCCAGGCTTCTACGTCGTACAGTGCGCCCAGGTTACGGCCATAGTCGAAAGAACCAATATCTTTAATTTTAAGACCGGCGAAGGCCAGACGGGTCTTTTGCGTAGCGTCGCTCTCGGCTTTGTTGCCAGAGAATTCTGCTTCCCAGCGACCGTAACCGGTCAGCTGATCGTTAATTTGAGTTTCGCCTTTAAAGCCGAAACGGACGTAGGTCTGGTCACCATCTTTGGCGTCGTCATCACTGAGGTAGTGCATGGCTTTTACTTTACCGTACACATCCAGTTTATTTCCGTTTTTATTAAAAACTTCTGCTGCGTGAACAGATGCGGAAGCAACAACGCTCATTACCACTAATGCCAGAGTACTCTTTTTCATTTTCAATCCTGAGTGTTTTGTAAACGCGCTAATATTCGCTGAGCAATAAGAATCGACTTATTACCCCGTGAAAAACAGGAAGGGTTTTAACGTCCGCGGGTGAACGTTTTATGACAATTTCAGAATAATTTCAAAAAGCGCTGATTTATTATTTCAGTAATAAAAATGTAAAAATCTGCCGCTACGCTTCCTGATCCCGCGCAATAAAGTGTTCCCCTCTGCGCAAAGCCTGTTGGCAACGCGGCTCAGTCCTGCTAAAACGTCTGATTAACATCATTTTCCCTTATTGTTGAACGGCAGAGAATCATGAGTGATAGCCAGACGCTGGTCGTAAAACTCGGTACCAGTGTATTAACAGGCGGATCGCGCCGCCTTAATCGCGCCCATATCGTTGAGCTGGTGCGCCAGTGCGCGCAGCTGCATGCCGCAGGGCATCGCATTGTTATTGTTACCTCCGGCGCGATTGCCGCCGGGCGCGAACATCTGGGCTACCCTGAACTCCCCGCAACGATTGCCTCCAAGCAGCTGCTCGCCGCCGTGGGCCAGAGCCGCCTGATTCAGCTCTGGGAGCAGCTCTTCTCCATTTACGGCATCCACGTAGGCCAGATGTTGCTGACCCGCGCAGACATGGAAGACCGCGAGCGTTTCCTGAACGCCCGGGATACCCTGCGCGCGCTTCTGGATAACAACATTGTGCCGGTCATCAACGAAAACGATGCGGTGGCCACCGCCGAAATCAAAGTCGGCGATAACGATAACCTCTCTGCACTTGCGGCTATTCTGGCGGGGGCCGATAAACTGCTGCTGCTGACCGACCAGCAAGGGCTGTTCACCGCCGATCCGCGTACCAACCCACAGGCTGAACTGATCACCGATGTGAAAGGGATCGACGATGCGCTGCGCGCGATTGCCGGCGACAGCGTTTCGGGCCTGGGGACGGGCGGCATGGGCACAAAACTGCAGGCTGCGGACGTGGCTTGCCGCGCGGGCATCGACACCATTATTGCGGCGGGCAGCCGTCCTGGCGTGATTGGCGATGTGATGGAGGGTATCTCTGTCGGCACGCGTTTCCATGCCGAAGCGACGCCGCTGGAGAACCGTAAACGCTGGATCTTCGGTGCCCCCCCGGCGGGGCAGCTCACCGTGGACGAAGGCGCGACCGCGGCAATTCTGGAACGTGGGAGCTCATTGCTTCCAAAAGGCATTAAAAACGTGACAGGTAACTTCTCCCGTGGTGAAGTGATCCGCATCTGCAATCAGGAAGGGCGCGATATTGCCCACGGCGTTTCTCGCTATAACAGCGATGCGCTGCGCCGTATCGCAGGCCATCACTCCCAGCAGATTGACGCGATTCTCGGGTATGAATATGGCCCGGTTGCTGTTCATCGTGACGATATGATCATTCGCTAAGGAGCCAGAAATGTTGGAACAAATGGGCGCCGCCGCCAAAGCCGCCTCGTACAAGCTGGCGCTCCTCTCCAGTCGCGAGAAAAACCGCGTGCTGGAAAAAATCGCTGATTATCTGGAAGCGCAGTCCGCTGAGATTCTGCTCGCCAACGAACAGGATCTGCTGGAAGCCCGTCGCAATGGTCTGAGCGAGGCTATGCTCGACCGCCTGGCCCTGAATCCGGCGCGTCTGAAAGGCATCGCCGACGATGTGCGTCAGGTCTGCAATCTGGCCGACCCGGTTGGACAAATTATTGACGGCGGTCTGCTGGACAGCGGCCTGCGCATTGAACGTCGCCGCGTACCGCTGGGCGTAATCGGCGTGATTTATGAAGCCCGCCCGAACGTGACGGTGGATGTTGCCTCCCTGTGCCTGAAGACCGGCAACGCCGCGATCCTGCGCGGCGGGAAAGAGACCTGGCGTACCAACGCCGCGACCGTGAAAGTGATTCAGCAAGCGCTGGAAGAGTGCGGCCTGCCAGCCGGTGCCGTACAGGCGATCGAAAGTCCGGATCGCGCGCTGGTAACCGAAATGCTGCGCATGGATAAGTACATCGACATGTTGATCCCGCGCGGTGGCGCTGGCCTGCACAAACTGTGCCGCGAACAGTCAACGATTCCGGTGATCACCGGAGGGATCGGGGTGTGTCACATCCTGGTCGATGAGAGCGCCGAGATCGACCCGGCGTTGAAGATCATCGTTAACGCTAAAACCCAGCGTCCCAGCACCTGTAACACCGTTGAAACGCTGCTGGTACACCGGGGCATCGCCAGCACCTTCCTGCCGGCGCTGAGTAAGCAGATGGCGGAAAGCGGCGTCACCCTCCATGCGGAACCAGATGCGCTGGCACTGCTGCAAAGCGGCCCGGCGAAGGTTGAGGCGGTGAAAGCGGAACAGTACGACGACGAATACCTGTCGCTGGATCTGAACGTCAAACTGGTGGCCGATCTGGATGAGGCCATTGCGCACATCCGTGAACATGGCACGCAGCACTCTGATGCGATCCTGACCCGCACGCTGCGCCATGCCGACCGCTTTATCAATGAAGTGGACTCATCGGCGGTGTACATCAATGCCTCTACCCGCTTCACCGACGGCGGACAGTTTGGCCTGGGCGCGGAAGTGGCGGTAAGTACCCAGAAGCTGCATGCGCGTGGCCCGATGGGGCTTGAAGCCTTAACCACCTACAAGTGGGTCGGCTTCGGCGACGACACGGTGCGTCGCTAACGACGCTGATGCACGCGGGTGGCTTGTAGGGCCGCCCGCGTTACTCCTCCAGCCGCTGCCCTGTGCGCTCTTGCGCCGCCGAGTCGAGCGCGGCCATCTGCTCCTGTAACGCTGCCAGACTGAGCGGCCGCCCAATCAAGTACCCCTGGGTTTCATCGCACTCCATCATCATCAGTTTTTGCAGCTGTCCTTCCGTCTCAACCCCCTCCGCCGTTATGCTCAGCGAAAAAGCTTTGCCGAGGCCAATAATATTTTCAACGATGGTATTGGCACTGTCGCTCTCCGGCATGCCGGAGATAAAGGACTTATCCAGCTTGATCCCATCGAACGGGAAGTTGCGCAGATAGCTGAGGGAGGAGTAGCCGGTGCCAAAATCATCCATCAGCAATTTCACCCCCAGCTTCTTAAGCGCCAGCATCAGCTCAAGGCTATTTTCCGGGTTCCATAGCGTGGCGTTTTCAGTGATCTCAATCTCCAGCCGCGCCGGGTCGAGCCCGGAGAGGGTTAGTGCGTCACGGATGCGCTCTACCAGGCTCCAGGACTGGAACTCCACGGCGGAGATGTTGACCGACACCGAGAGGCCATTCAGAGATTGCTGTGCATCGCGACAGGCGGTCTTAAGCACCCAGTCGCTGAGCGCAACGATAAGGCCGGTCTCTTCTGCCAGCGAGATAAACTGATCGGGCATGAGCAGGCCAAGCTCAGGATGTTCCCAGCGGATAAGGGCCTCCACGGCGATAATCCGCGATGAGTTATGTCCATAGCGCGGCTGATACACCAGGCGGAACTGCTCTTTCTTGATGGCCTCGCGCAGGCCGTTTTCCATCTCGCGGCGTTGCACCATCTGCTCGGCCATTTCCGCAGTGTAAAAGAGCCATTTGTTGCGCCCGCTGCTTTTGGCTTTATAAAGCGCGATGTCCGAGAAGCGCAGCAGTTCGCCCGCGTCGACGGCATCCTGCGGGGCCATCGCAATCCCGATACTGGCGCCGATAAATATCTCATTGCCGTTGATAAAGAACGGCCGCGCCAGCTCGGCGAGAATACGTTCACACAGATGTTCGATATCCTGACGATCGAGAATGTCAGAGATAATCAGGATAAATTCGTCTCCCCCCTGGCGTGCCACCAGATCGTAGTCGCGTACGCAGTGGCGTAGACGGGCCGAGACCTCATGCAGCACGGTATCGCCAGCACCGTGACCGAACAGATCATTCACCGGCTTGAACTTATCCAGATCGAGGCTGATCATTGCCAGCGGATGCGCCTGCGTAGGCTGCGCTTGCAGCTTACCCTCCAGAAACTCGCGCATTCTTACCCGGTTAGGCAGGCCGGTCAGTTCGTCATGGCGCGAGAGATACTGCACGCGCGCCTGGGCTTCAACTTCGAGCGTGACGTCCGTGGCGGTGCCCCGGTAGCCGGTAATCCCCTCCGGCGTGATTACAGGCTTCAGGGCGATATGACAATAGCGCTGGTGGCCCATTGCCGAAAGATAGCGGCAGTGAAGCAGGCGGCGATGGCCTGTCTGGCCTGGCAGGGTGATCCACTCCGCCAGCGGTTGACCCTCAGCCTCTAAAAATTCGGTCACCGGACGGCCAATCCATGCCGATATGCTGTGCCCGGTAATGCCGGGAAAGCGGTCCGAAAGCCAGGTAAAACGCAGGTCAGGGTCCGTTTCCCAGATCCAGTCCGTGGTGGCCTCGGCCACGTCGCGAAAGCGCCTTTCGCTGGCGGTGAGGGCAAGACGACTTTGGGTCAGCAGGAATGTATTTTCATCAAACATCCGGGCTTTTTTTAGCGCGTTGCGCCCCAGAATCACCCCGGCAAAGCCGGTACAGAGCGCCAGTAAAATCAGCAGCGGCAGGATGTAGCGCATCAGTTCCCGACCGGGGTTTTCACTTTTCCACTCAAAAGCGATCTGCTGCCCGTCGATAGGCAAGGTGGCAACGCCGCGACGCCCCGCTAACGCCGGCGCATTGCTACGTTGCACGCGGGCCTGTGCGATGCCGTACTCTTTCCCCATCGCCATCAACTTTTTGTCATCCAGCACGTCCACAAACACCAGTACAGGCGCCGGGCCAGGAATGCGTGTTATGCGTGAGTCATCGCCAGGGGTAATGCGTGCCGCTGACACCAGGGCGGGATGTCCAGCTTTCATGACGATGGTACTGGCCAGCGGTTCCCCGTCCGGCCTGTCGATTTTATGCAATAGCTCTGGAATGGGGTTATCCCCCAGCCACGCTTGCAGAGGCCGCGTGACCAGCGCGCCGTCGATCACGCTGTAGCGCGTCTGGCCGGCACCGTCGAGTACGAATATCCCCTCGTACTCAAAATCACGCCAGAGCGTAGCGCCCATATTTTGCCGGGTATAAGCCCATTCAACGTCCACGTAGGGGTGAAGGTGCTGATAGGCCTCGCCCCACCAGGCATAGTCTTTGATATGGGTGGTTAGGGTATCAATGCGGTTATGGATCGCTTTTTCCAGCAGCAGGGCGCTATGTTTATCGGTTTCCTGATTGATATTGTGCACGATAATCAGCAGCACAATGATGGCGATGACAAACAGGGCCGATAGCAGTGACACCATGAGCATCAGGGCGCGTTTGATAAAGGAGGCCGTACTTTTATGCTCCAGAACCGGCCCGGTCGTCTCATCATTGACAAAAAGTTTCTGCATCCGATACCCACTCCCGATTTTATTGCAGCGGTCTGGGAAGTATCGACCTGCGCTCACGGGGCTTTATTGTAGAGAGATAAAATTGAAGATAGCTGATTTCGAAAGGAAAGAGGGGAGGGAGTGGCCGCGAGCGGGTCTTTTAATGATAAATGTGAAGGCAGGAGGGACTGCGTTTTAGTTAGGGTTACCCATACATTTTGTGCTGATTATTCAGGGCTTGATGCAAAAAACATCAACTGAAAGGCGAAGGTGTTGACGGGGAAAGCGCTTTTTCTTAACCTTACAAACCGTTGTCACGTTCGTGGCAGGCCTGAAAAGCCGATATAGCTCAGTTGGTAGAGCAGCGCATTCGTAATGCGAAGGTCGTAGGTTCGACTCCTATTATCGGCACCACCCCCAAGTTTTCTCAAATCAACTCAAATCAACAAAACCCTTTAAAAACATACATATTACGTCCTTTTTGGTCGTTTGAGGTCAACCCATATCTCTTGAAATCAACATGCACTTGGGGGCACAATCAGGGGCATGTTCTGTTCGGTCTAGGAAATGTGCCCCCAATGATGCTTAATGCCCGCAAGGTTGAAGCTGCGAAAGGAAAAGAGAAGAGCTATAAGCTGTCTGATGGAGGTGGCCTATACCTTCAGGTTGAACCCAATGGCTCGCGTTACTGGCGTATGAAGTACCGTTTTGCTGGCAAAGAGAAGCGCTTGTCCTTTGGTGTTTATCCAACGGTGTCTCTCGCCGATGCCAGGCAAAAACGTGAAGACGCGAAGAAATTACTCGCGACTGGTGATGATCCGGGCGAAGTAAAGAAAGCAAAAAAGCAGGCCTTAACCGCTGCGAACGAGATTCTAAATCCATTCAGAGATGTGGCGTTAGAGTGGCATAAGATGAAGTCTCCCAAATGGTCTGAGGGCTACGCTTCGGACATCATCGAGGCATTTGAGAAAGACATCTTTCCGCATATTGGCCATCGTCCTATTGCCGATATCAAGCCTCTTGAGCTGCTTGAAGTTCTTAGGCTAATAGAAGCCAGAGGAGCAATGGAAAAAGCAAAGAAAGTTCGTCAGCGATGCGGTGAAGTATTCCGCTATGCCATCGTAACGGGTCGGGCGATCTACAATCCGGCACCAGATCTTGCTAGTGCGATGCAAGGTCATGAAGCAGTTCACTATCCGTTCCTCAAGGCCAACGAGCTGCCCGAGTTCTTTACTACCCTTAACGCTTATTCAGGAAGCCCAATTGTATTGCTGGGGGCACATTTACTCATCCTGACAGGTCTCAGAACTGGAGAACTTCGAGCAGCAGAGTGGCGTGAGGTGGATTTTGATAACGCAGTGTGGGAAATCCCTAAAGAACGCATGAAAATGCGTAGAACTCATATTGTACCGCTTTCAACACAAGCATTAGTACATCTCCAACGATTAAAAGAGCTGACAGGCAACTATCCGCTCATGTTCCCTGGACGCAACGATCCCAGTAAGTTCATGAGTGAAGCCAGTATCAACCAGGTGTTTAAGCGTATTGGGTATGCTGGCCGTGTAACAGGGCATGGTTTTAGGCATACGATGAGTACGATTCTGCACGAGAAAGGTTTTAATAGCGCCTGGATTGAAACCCAGCTTGCTCATCTGGACAAAAATTCCATTCGAGGAATTTATAACCATGCTCAATATATTGAAGGGCGTAGGGAAATGATGCAGTGGTATGCGGATGAATTGTGCAGGTTGGAGGCAAAATGAATAATTTTATCGAACTACAAGAGGTGTCAGATGAAATTGGGGTTGATTTCATTCATGTGTTGAAAGAATGTATAAATCTTAATATACCCATAATAATTGATGTTAGTGAATATGAAACCATTATCACTGGCCTGACAGTAAACAGTGGTTATCATATTGAACAATTTAATATGAATAGAAACACACATAGCCAATTTTTGCAGTTCAGTCGCTGGAGTGGAGTTGAGTTAGTTAGTGAGAATAACTGGTTGGGTAGTGAGTATGCTCTTTACGGACATTGGGTATTAAGCAAAAACTATATTAATCATTGTCTGAGGAACAGACTGCAACCTTTTGTAAAAGTATCATCATTAACACCGTATTGTGAAAATGAGATTTTGCCAATTGGTTGTAATTCTGGGGATATTATTAATATACCTCCTGTTTTGTCAATTGAGAAAGAAAAAAAAGAAAAGATTGTAGAGTTATATCTTGACGGTGGTTTTCAGAAGGTCAAACGCAAATATAGTTATTTCTCACAAAGTAATGCACAAAAGGAACGGCATGCAGCTAAAAGAGAATCTGTTTTAATGGCAGCGATTGCCCTGTACAAAAAAGCACCGGAAGTCTGTTCCAAAAATGCGAAGCAGTGGGGAGAGTTGCTCTGGAGTCGAAAAGAAGAATTTTGGGAGGATGGTAAGGCACCTCTTTCGGAAGAAGAAATTATCAAGCTGCTGCGACGTGCATTAAAGTTCGGATGTAGTTAACGAAATTTTAACAAAAGAGGTGAGTAATAGCTTTTTGCTATGTTGAATCTTACTCCCTCTTACTTACCTCCACAGTACACTCTAAATTACCCATGTCGATACGAAATGATGAACAACATGGGGAGATAGATGTATATGAAAATCTTGCACAAATATGAACGGCCGAATTTAGACACATTGGTGGATATGAAATTCATTACCTCTGATTGTTTGTTTACAGATAAATGGATTTATAAGCTAATTTCGCAGGGCAGGTTCCCTAAACCGATTAAACTTGGTCGTATGTCTCGTTGGCGCGCGGGGGACTATTACGCATGGCGTGATAGTCATTCAATTGTTAATGATTAATCAATGCTGCTTTTTTCTTAAATAAAAAAATATTGAGGTGAATAATGAATAACCTTTATGTAGAGGGTGGGGCTTCACTCGCCCTAAAGTTTACAAAAAGTAATGCTCTTGCTTATGTTCAAAACTATAAAGTAATTCCTTTTAAGGATTTATATAGTGACGCCGCATGTATTGCCCGCATTATTGAAATCTTTTCGCTAAACAAATTACAGACTGAGGGGGCCAAACTTTTTGCGTTAACTGGTCTGGTCGTTCCTGATACTGGTGCGGAAGCTTGTGAAATTAATATGTTGTTAAAGCGCTGCATTCAACTTTGCCACAATGAAGAAGAGGAGCTTGGCTACAGAGAACGTGCAGCAGCTGAAGCAGAAGCGGCAACAAAGCAGGTTTATACAGCTCGTAGTGTTGCCGAGATGAAGAACCGGGGTTCACATCCAGTGAGTCGCGCTGATGCTGAATATCTTTATCAGGCCGCGCAAAGCAGGGTTGAAGAACAACGAGAGCGGGTAAAACTTTTCCGGTCTTTTCCTGGCTTACTTGTTGAGGAAGCAAAGCGAATCGGAAAGGGCGTAGATAGATCGGTGTTGCATTCTTTTCCTGTATCTCAGTACATCCCGGCACAAATTACGGCTTCTGAACAGAATCCGGTAATTTCCAGTGCTGCCCGGTTCGTAAAGGATGCTCTTAATGAATTGGTGGAGGCTGTACGTGAAATCATTAAACACTGTACTCCACCTTCTGACATGTACGCTTTAAATGATGGTGGTTTACAAAGGGTAGCAGCTTACAAAGAGTATTATAGGGTGGATAATTCACTGTTACGTGCAGTGGTTACCGCTGAGGATTATGTTGAATACTGCCTCCAGGGCCAAAAACTAACAGAGCGAAAAGAAAAGCTTTTTTCCATCTAATATATTCAGGGTGTATTTATGTTTGCTTTTAAAAATCAAAAGCCGGATGTGGCACGTCTTTATCATGAGAAATTAACAGATAATCGCAATGCGGGTTTTAATGAAGGTCGTCGTTTTTCTCTTGGCGGTAATAAGGAAAATATTCTCCGTGCATCTATTCTGGAATCAGGCTGGATGATGGAAAACATCACGTTGCGTGATGTTAATGCTGTTTCGGGTAATGCAATCAATATTGGAGCCAGCGAGCTTCATACCGGCCGGGTTGCGGATGGACGCTTTCGGAAAAAGGTATCGATTAATGGAACAGAGTTTTGGCTTTCAGAAACGGATACCTGTGCCACTATCAGCTATGGCGAAATGTCGGATATTTATAATCTTGGTAACGCCGGTGATTTTGACGAAGCGCTGGATAAGTTTTTTAGTCAGGCATATTCACTGGATATGCTACGTGTTGGCTTTAATGGTTCATCAATTTCAGAAACGACCATTCCGGAACTAAATAAGAAAGGTGAGGACGTCAATATTGGCTGGCATGCGCTAGCTAAAGATTTCATGAAAGGAAAACAGGTTATTTCTGAACCGCTGACCCTGGGTGAAACGGGGAAATGGAAAAATATCGATTTACTGGCTAATCATCTCATCACCAGTTTTATCGCGGAGTCGTTCCGGGAAGATCCGCGGCTGGTGATAATGGTCGGGGCTGAACTGGCTGCACAACAACGCCTGCGCCTGTTTAATGCTGCTGACCGCCCGGCAGATATCAGCGCCGCACAGATGGCCGTCAGTTCAGTTGCCGGGCGTTTTGCTTTCATTCCACCTTTCATGCCTGGTAAGCGTCTCGCTGTGACTACATTGAGCAATCTGCATATTTATACGCAGGAGAACACGCGATATTTTCGCGCCGAATTTGATGACGATAATTGTGAATATGTGCATTCCTATTTGCGTAATGAAGGGTATGCACTGGGCAATCCGGAACTCTACGCCGCTGTTGATGAGAGCGCAATTTCATTCGTTGACTAACTTTACGGCAAATAAAAAAGCCCGCTGGTTATTTAGCGGGCTTTGAGAACTTACACAGGAAAAAATGAAACCTACAGAGTGGCAGACCCTGTAAGGACTTTTAGAATGTCAGGATTTTCAGAAATGAACAATATAATGAATTCGGTTATAAATTTCTTGCGTAGCCTTAATCTGGCGGGCTATAGTTCCGTTGTTGCCGCAAAATCGGCAGCCGGGCGTGGAAACCCGTGTAATCTGAAGGCGACACCAGACGCGCCATGCGTCTTTTTTTGTGTCTTTGTCTTTGCACATCTATTACTTGCGCAGCGGTTTCTATGCCGTTGTAGCTATCACGTAATGGTGGCTCAGGCGGGGCTGACTTCGGTCAGGCCGGTATCCTTCAGAGCCGGTATTTCCACCCCCGTCTGGGCTACCACCCACGAGCGTGGAAACTCCGGTGGTGGCGTTAACCGCTATCTGAAGGAGATTGCCATTATGGCTACGGTCCCCACGTTGTTACACCCCGAATATACCTTTCTGTTTCTTGCCGTTCGTCGTATCGATGGTGAAGCCCTGCCTGTGCCGGTTCGTATTACTGCACACACCGAACGTGATGCCCGGCTGCAACTGATTACCGATTTTGTTCTCTGCTTTGCTGGTCGTATTCCTTTCAGGGCTTCCGTGGAGGTAATGGCATGAAAGATAGCTCTGCTGTGCAGTCTGGCTGCACCCTGTCTGAAATCGGGGAAAAACGTCTTTTGCGCGTTGCACTTGCCAGTGAATTCCTCGCCGATGTGCTTTCCTTAAACAGTGTCTCCTGCATGCGTACGGTCTCTTCTGATGGCGCTGCGGCAATATTTGCCTGTCTTGCAGAGCAGCTCGATGGCGTTGTAAAGGAAACCAGCACCATGAAGGAGATCCACAATGATAAGTAACGAGTTCATTGTTTCTCCAGGTTTTCGCACTGCATTACTGCGCCGCTATATCGCGGAGGCTTTCATTTCTCTGATGGAGCGCGTTAATGGTGAAGCCGCTTTTATCGAAGATGGCGAACGCGTGGCGCTTACGCATGACAAAGTGGCCATGAACATTTTTTATCACATTGAAATGCCGTGGATGGATGAGTTTGGTATCGACGAGGGAAGTTGTCTGGCCACAGAGAGGCTGGCAAAAATGCTCTCGCCGGGTTTTATAGGCGAAACACTCCGGCTGTCCGTTGAAGGTGTCACGGAAATGCGTGAAGTTTATCGGGACATTATTTTTGGCGCACCTGACGGGGAATTGCCTCCGGGCTTTGAATTCATCCCCTGTGATGAACGGGAGGGGAGCCAGTGAAGCAAATGTCCGTAACATCGGTAACTTCCGCCGCACGTGGCCACTGGCCTCATATTCTTTCGTCTCTTGGGATCGACATACCGGTAGGTAAACGTCATGGCGCATGTCCAAAATGTGGCGGCAAGGATCGTTTTCGCATGGATGATAAAGAAGGACGCGGTACATGGTTCTGTAACCAGTGCGGTAATGGCGATGGGCTGGATCTAGTCCGGCTGGTGACCGGCAAAGGCGTGAAAGAGGCATCGGGCATGGTGGCCGGAACACTGTCTCTGGCAGAAGTGAGTCAGCAACCCGTTAAGCCAGCCAGGAATGAAGCTGCACGGCAGGCAAATGGCCGGGCGCGTTTTCATCAGCTGATGCAGAAAAGCAGGCAGGGGGAAAGCCGCTACCTGAGCGATCGCAGTCTTTATGGCCACGCTTTCAGCCTGCTTGAGCAGCCCACGACTGTTGCGGGGACTGTTTTTTCTGACGGTTCACTGCTGCTGCCACTGACTGACAGCGACGGAGATATCACCGGCGGTCAGCTTATCAGCCCCGAAGGGGATAAAAGTTTGTTACCGGGCAGCCAGCTGAGCGGCAGTTTCATCGCGCTGGCTGACATTCCCGCGACACCGCCTGAGCAGGTCATCATCACAGAGGGTTTCGCCACTGCGCTCACGGTTTCCCTGATTGCATCCGGCTGGATTATTGCCGCCGTGGCGGCGACAAATCTCCTTAAAACCGCTGAAAAAATACGGAAGAAATGGCCGGATACTCGCATTGTGCTGGCCGCTGATAACGATCTGCTGGACGGGAAAGAAAACACCGGGCGTCTGTGGGCGGAAAAGGCCGCAAAAGCGGTTAACGGCTGGGTAACCCTGCCGCCGACCCGTCATAAAGCTGACTGGGATGATTTCCGTCAGGAAAATGGTCTGGAGCGCGCCCGCGAGGCATTCCGGGATGAAATGACCCTGCATGGCCGGGGGCAGACACGGCTGCCGGAGGGATTCCGCCTTACCAAAGAATATCTTTGGTATGACAAGCTGGTTAATAAGTCAGACGGCGACACTGAGATCCGCAATATCAAGATTTCCAGCCCTATTCGTGTCACGGCAATCACCAGTGATGCCGATGGCAGCAATTACGGGCGGTTGCTGGAATGGGAGGACACCAACGGTATTCCACGAAAATGGGCGATGCCGATGGAAATGCTCGGCGGTAGCGGAGAAGAATTGCGCCGCATACTGCTGGTTAACGGGCTTTCCTATATCAATGTTAACGGTGCAGCAAGGGCGCACCTGATGGAATACATCTCACTGTGTAAGCCGGAAAATAAAGTTACCTGCGTGAACAAAACCGGCTGGCATGGCAGCGTGTACGTTTTACAGGATGAGGTTATTGGTCGTGACGCGCGTTCGGTCATCCTTCAGACTTCCAGCGTTCAGGGACGTGATTTCCGGGTGAGTGGCACATCCGAAGAGTGGCGTGAGCAAATTGGGCGCTACTGCACCGGGAACGCCAGGCTGGCTTTCAGCGTCAGCCTGGCGTTTGCCGCGCCACTGTTGCAACTGGTCGGAATGAGTGGGGGCGGTTATCACCTGAAAGGTGAATCGACGGATGGCAAAACCACCACCATGAAAGTGGCGGCTTCTGTCTGTGGCGGTACTGATTTCTGGCATACATGGCGTGCGACGGGTAACGCGCTTGAGGGCACGGCAAGTCGCCGCAATGACGCCACGCTGATGCTCGATGAAATCCGTGAGGTCGACGGACGCGAAGCGGGGAATATTGCTTACATGCTCGCTAATGGCCAGGGCAAGGCCAGAGCCAGAACGGACGGTTCCGTGAGGGAAACGAATCGCTGGAACCTGCTGTTTCTCTCCACCGGCGAATTATCCCTCGTAGAACATGCGGCAAACGCAGGTGAACGGACTTATGCCGGTGTTGAGGTGAGGATGATCCAGATCCCCAGCGATTCCGGTAAATACGGGGTATTTGAAGAACTTCATGGTTTCAGCGGTGGCAAGGCGCTGTCAGAGCATCTGGAGCAGGGGGTAGCACAGTGCCACGGTGCGCCGTTTCGTGACTGGCTGCGCCATATCACGGCCTCACTTCCGGAGGTCACCAGCCAGGCTAAGGCGATGTTGAAAGAGTTCACGCGCAGGCTGACACCACAGGATGCGGGGAATCAGGTCGGGCGGGCAGTGACCCGCTTTGCCCTGGTGGCGATGGCGGGGGAACTGGCCACCCGCGCTGGTATCACCGGCTGGTCAGAGGGTGAGGCTTACGCAGCGGCAGAGCGTTGTCTGGCATCGTGGATGGTGGATCGTGGCCATTCAGCCAATCAGGAAGATCGCGCTGCGCTGGAACAGGTGCGCGACTTTATCACGCGTAACCAGTACAGCCGTTTTGCTGACTGGCACGACGACAGGAACCGTCCAGTGGCCATGATGGGCTTTCGCAAAGTGGATACGGGCAGTCAGACCACGGAAACGGTCACGACATTTTATGTCCTGCCGTCAGGCTGGAAGGAAATCTGTAAGGGTTTCAATGCCAGTAAGGTGGCAAAACTCTGCGTCAGTGCAGGCTGGCTTGAGCCGGGAAGGGATGGGCGAACCCAGACAAGCCTTCGCCTGCCAGAAATAGGCCTCAAACGGGTCTACCAGTTTAATACGAATGTACTGGGCGACCCGGAAGAATAGCTTCGCACGAGTCTTATTTTTATGAGGTAACACAGGTAACAGAGGTAACAGTCAGGCACCACAGGGGCTGTGGCTGTTACCAGTTAAAAAACAGGAGTGGTAACAATGGTAACAAAAACCGGGTGTTACCACACGTTACCTCGACAAAAAACGCAGAGGTAACGGCATTTATCCTTATAAATCAATGTTGTTGCCAGTGTTACCGCTGTTACACGCTCTCAGGTAAAGAGACTTATCCTGTCAGCCCTTTTCTGGCAGGCAATTAATAAAGGAATCTGCATGCGCATAATGAAAATGACCTGCCCTGAATGTCTTGCTGACGCGACGATCCGTAAGACCAATCGTAAACACCCACAGCTGGCGGACGTTTACTGTAGTTGTACCAACGTTGAATGCGGCCATACCTTTGTGATGTGCGTATCCTTTTCGCATACCATTAGCCCCAGTGCTCTAAAGGGGCAGGGAAGGGTTAAAGAGCTGATTGATGCCATGCCGGAACAGGATCGTGATAAGGCGCTGGAAATTCTGCTTCAGGCAAAAAAACGGGCTTAACGGCGGCAGACCGGGAGGCGAAACGCATGCCCGGTACTGCTGATATGTGATGAAATTTTTTCAGTGTACTCTGTTGATAACTGGCTGAATTTAATCATATTATTATTTTTTTGTTCAACGTTATCTTTACCGAATAGTGACATTAAATTAAAAATCCCTTCTGAAACAATCACCTGAAAAATATTACGCCACTCCTAAAAGTGCAGAAACTGAAAAAAAGTGAAATTCGTTTCAATCTTTTCAGTCCGTTTTTGATGCCAGAGAGCCAGCATTGGCGCGGGCTGGCTTCCTTATATGTAGAAAAACAAAACTGAAAAAATTTACTGCCATGAAAGTGGCAGGCGGGTGCGGTGTAGTGCGATTTTTGTTATTCTTACTTTTTGTCTAACGATTAGAATAAAAACATTTTAGAATACGATGAAGATAAAATGAGACATATCGATTTGCTGGGGGAGAGATGCAAGTAAAAAACAAAAGAAAATATAATAGATTTAAGTTGTCATATACTAAATATGTCTTTAATTGCGCTTATTATTGTCCGTTTTTATTTCCTCGTTGGTTAGTCAGTGAAGTAAATAGTCGTTATGAGGAAACCGGAAGCATAAATAGTTATCTTCATAATGATAATCCTAAATTTGTATCTTTCCTCAATGGTGAATTTAATTGGTATAAAACGACACTAAATTTTGCAATCGAAAAGAATGACCTTGATAAATTGGCTAAGTGGATAGATCGTTATTCTAGAAGTGTTTTTAATGCCTCGCGATATGAAAGCATAAATGATGTTTCAAGCATATTTGGTTCCTCCCATTATAACTTCGGGAGAATTAGTGTTAATGGGATGGATAAATATAATGATTCTCTAAAATCTTTATCATCAAAAACTAAATACATTGATTTTGTTATACTGAGCTTAAACAAATATGGCAGCGATTTATTTATTCTGACATATGATGTTTTTATGGCGAAAGAGGCGTCTGATGCTATAAAGAATATTGCTGTCGGTGAACTTGAGTTTGATTCAGAGTTTGAGAGGCTTAACTTTTACAGTAAAAAAAATAGTGGCTTTAAATGTTTGGATAGATCGTGGTTAGCATCTGAAATTATTTGCGAAAAATTTGATTTTGTATTTAGTGATGTTTGTAAGGTTTGGAAGGAATTGAATGACGTTATAGGCATTTCAATCCATGAGAACAGCGTGATTGCGGTTCCAGAAATGTGCATAGAAGAGGGTGTTGATTACTTTTCAAGCACAAATAATCAAGACGCAGAGAGAGTCGCTGAGTTTGGCCATTATTACCCCTCTCCATATATGATAAAAGATGATGCTGGATATTTTTTAAATATACATGATACATCAAAATATTCTTTCGATGCTCTTTATATTTACAATAAGATTAATGGAAAAGATAATAGTGGATACCCGGATTTCTACCCTCCTGCTAATTCAAAAGGTTTTATCAGTGATATTTCTTTTGGATTGTTGATTTCTAATGAAATAACTTCCTTAGCTAAGCAGGTTGGAGAGGTTGTAACTGATGAGCATGGTGATGTATTAACGAAGAAACATAATGATTACTTCGTTTTTTATATGCGGGCAAAAAAAATAAAAAGTTGGCTGAACGCTTTCTCACGAAAAAGGAATGCTAAGGTAAATAATCTAGTGGGGTATCAAATTGAAAAATGTGATGAGTTAGTAAGCAAAACCGAAAGTTTGTATCATTTATCAGAAAGTAGAATTCAATTTGATAGTATTAAATATAATAAAAAGAACTCAAAGATTATTTTTGGGTTCGTAATCATACAAATAATTTTAGCTGTGCTGGCAATAGACATCTTAAAATGGAAGATATGGTTAAATAATATTGTCAATTTTTTCAATAAATTCATTTAATTAGAAGTGCGCATTAGCTAAGCAAGTGACCTATGTATGCTTTCTAGTCAGGGGGCATATATGGGGGCATTTGTATGTGGTTTTTGTTTTTTCTTGTTTTATTTCAACTAGTTATTAATGTATTTTGTTCCTATTATCGCACCATCCCCCTTTCAACCAATCCGCTTAGCAAAACAGACCGCATCATCGCGCCCCACATACACCCCGTAATTGGGAATCTTTTGATATCCCTGTTTTAAGTAAAAATCTACCGCCTGGGTATTTACGACACGGGTTTCTAAACAGAGCTCCTGATACCCGAGCTCGCGCGCGGCCTGCTCCAGCCAGGTCAAAATGGCTGTGCCAATACCGGGTTGTGTTCTGCTGGAAAACATTCTTTTAAGTTCGGCAGTGGTAGCCGACACCGGACGAAACGCGCCGCAGCCGACTGGCGTTTGGCTGGCATCTCTGGCGATAACCCACCTCGCCCCCGGCGCCATGACATCGTCCAGCTTGAAATTGCTTTCCCCGCTGGAGCCTGTAATGTGGGATAACTCAGCCGCTAGATATTCAATGAGTCGCTGCGAATCAGCACTGCGTGGGTCGGATTCTTCAATCGTGATCATGTCGAGCCTTGTGTTGCATGAGCATTATAAGGTTGTCTATGCACAATATGATAACGATGTTATTTATACAAATATGAAATATTAATCATTTCTGAAAAGGAAATCTCTCTGTTGAATTAAGTTTAAGCTGCCTATAGCCTGGGCCATTATGACTTTAGCTTAAGGTGAGTATATGGCGCTGCAAGGAAGTTTGATTCTTAATGGCGCTGACTATGCGCCTTTCAATTTATTTGGTGTCGGTGTTTTTATGGCTTTTTCAGGACAAGGGTTTTGTCGAAATAATCTCTCATGTATGGCAAATGCAGGAGATGGCCCTATTCCTTCAGGAAAGTACTGGATCGTTGACAGGCAAGAAGGCAACTGGTTATCTCAAAAACGCGTTGAACTCAAAGACTCGGCTAATAAAATACTTGGGCGACGTGAATTCGGCAAATCCGATTGGTTTGCGCTCTATAGAGATGACTGGGGGATTGATGATGGAACCTGGGTCGAAGATGTTTATCGGGGATTGTTTCGTTTGCATCCTGGGCGAGTTTCAAAAGGTTGTATCACCATCGCTCATGATTCAGACTTTGCAATAATCAGACAAGCACTATTAAATACTCAGCTTGTTCAGGTTCCCTGTATGCGCTCACTTAAGGCTCATGGGTGGGTCGAGGTGCAGGCTAGTGGTTAATAAACATTTCCTATACTATGCTTGCCACATATCATTGTTTTTAATAGTTATGATGGCTGTGGGTCGAGTCTTGCCAAGCCCCGAAAGTTATATCGACGGTAGTCTGGCAACAATGTTTTGTCGATTTCTTTATAGCGATGTCAATTGCGAAACTCTATACGATACGCTGTTTTATATAGATATGTTTGTCATCCTCTCATTAGCAGTGCTTATTTATTTAACATTTTTAAACTTAATCAATAGATACAGGAAGAGATAACATGCCAATTCCACCCTATATGTGGCTTAAAGATGATGGTGGTGCAGATATTAAAGGATCTGTTGATATTAGATATCGCGAAGGCAGTATAGAGATCATTGGCCTCGGCCATGGTATAAATTTACCGGTAGACAATTTAACGGGTAAGATTACAGGTAGTCGACAACATTCATCAATGATGATTGAAAAAGAGGTGGACAGTTCTACACCCTATTTATATAAAGCCGCCGCGACTGGACAATCAATGAAAAGTGCGGAAATTAAGTTTTATAAAATAAATGATGCCGGTCAGGAGGTGTGTTACTACACGGTTTTGATGGAAAAAGTAAAGGTTACAGGCGTTAATTGTAGCGTACCTAATATAAAGTTAGCAGGAAACAGTAAAATCAATCACGTTGAAAGCGTCAGCCTTCAATATGAAAAAATAACCTGGAGAATCGAAGACGGTAATATCCAGTTTACCGACGCCTGGAATGAGCGAAATACGGCATAAAATTGTCTGAGGAAGAGGTAAATTGTGATCATGTAATCACGTCCATTGAATACGGCTATGCAAACTTAGTTTCGCGGCTGTAGGAATAGTGAAAAAGGGCTGTGTGAATTATTATGCTTAAATATTGATTAATCATGCTATTTGTTCGTGGATAACTTCTTATTAACAATGTTAAGGTATGGAACCCACCCTATGGAGGTCACCATGCTGGATATTACGCATTTTGGACTGTTTGCTCTGTCTGTTCTTCTTCTTTCCATCACGCCGGGGCCAGATATTGCCTACGTTGTCGGGCAGAGCGTGGCCAATGGGCGCCGGGCCGGGGTGATCTCTGCGGCGGGGGTAGCGTTGGGAAGTTGTACCCATGCGGTTGCCAGCGCGGTAGGTCTCACCGCGTTAATCGCCGCCTCTCCGCTGATGTTCACCGTGATTAAATATTTAGGTGCAGCCTATCTGATGTATCTGGGCAGCAAGATGATCCTGGGCACGCTAAGCAAGAAGAAGGCCGAGGATACAGCGCGGCCGACCATTAAGCCGCTACTGCACCCTTACAGTTTGCTGTCGAAAGGCTTTATTACTACCCTTACCAATCCGAAGGTACTGCTGTTTTTCATCTCCTTCTTCCCGCAATTTGTCTCCCCGGGCGGCGAGCATCAGGCGGTCTCATTCCTGCTGCTGGGGCTGGTTTATGCGCTCATTGCGTTTCTCACCGATGTGACTTTTGCCGTTCTGGCGGGCAGCGCCGCAGGAGCGGTATCGCAAAATAAAACGCTGCAAACGCTGTTGGATCGCGTTGTTGGCGCGACCTTTATCACCCTGGGTATTCGCCTGGCGCTGACCCGTCGATAATCAAACGATTCAAAAGGGCATCCCCTCAATATTCAGGATTGCCCCTTCGATGGCTTAACGTTAACCTCTGCGTTTTCGGAGCTCCTGAATGACCGTTACCGATGCTCTGCTGGCCTTTACTCTCGCTGCCACGCTACTGACACTGACTCCCGGCCTTGATACCGCCCTGATCCTGCGCACCGCCACTGCGGAAGGTGGCAAAAAAGCCTTTCATGCAGCACTGGGGATAGATGCGGGCTGTTTTATATGGGGAGCAATGGTGGCTTTTGGGCTGGGGGCGCTGCTGGCAGTGTCTGAATTCGCCTATACGCTACTGAAATGGTGTGGGGCAGCCTACCTTTGCTGGTTAGGCATTCAACTCTTACTGCGCCCGCGTCAGCAATTTACCCTTAATCAGGCTGCAACCCATGCATCGGGTAACTGGTTTGTTCGCGGGATGCTGGGCAACGTGCTCAACCCAAAAATGGGCGTGTTTTACGTCTCGTTTTTACCGCAATTTATCCCGAACGGTCACTCGCCGCTGCTCTGGACGTTTTTATTGGTGGGTATCCACGTGCTGATTGGCACCCTCTGGTCGCTGACCTTGATTGTGGCGACGCGCTACGCCGCCGGAGTGCTAAAAAAGCCCGCCGTGGTGAAATGGATGGATCGCACAACGGGCTGCGTCTTTTTGCTGTTTGCCGCCAAACTGGCCATCAGTAAGCGCTAGCATTACGCTGGCCGCTTCGCATGCACCCGGGTAAGAGAAGCGGGGAATTTCTCAAGTTTGTTGGCCGGACGAATCGGCCGTCTCACCAGTTCGCCTCCGCAATTTGGGCAGCGATTGTCCAGCGCGTGTTCAGCGCACTCTGCGCAATAGGTGCATTCAAAAGAGCAGATTCTTGCCGCCGTTGATTCAGGCGGCAAATCGACATCGCACCATTCACAGTTGGGACGTAATTCCAGCATTGCGTGCTCCTGTAAGCGAAAAAACAGACAGCGTTATCGGCCCTGACTTTTTTAGCGCGGGTCGTTAACCCGCCTCAAGCATGCCAAAACTGACAATCCGCGAACGGCCCAGCTCCTTCGCGCGGTATAGCGCCACGTCGGCCGCGCGCAGCAGGGTATCGCTCTGAGCATGTTCCGGGTAGCTGGCGATGCCGATAGAGACATCAACCGGGCCGAGTTCAGCCAGGCCATAGCGCAGCGACAATCCCCGTACCCCGTCATAAATTTCCGTTGCGCAGGCGTGGGCGACAGCTTCATCTGCCCCGGCGAGCAGCGCCAGAAACTCCTCGCCGCCATAGCGGAAAGCCAGGCCGGATTCATGCACGGCGCGCTGCACAATCGTCGCCACGCTTTTAATGACCAGATCGCCCGCCTCGTGACCAAAACGGTCATTAATGCTCTTGAAGTGATCGATGTCGATCATCAGACAGCTCACCGGCTCCTTATTACGTACGGCCTGCGCCATTTGGGTTCGCAGGGTATCTTCCAGATGATGGCGGTTGCGCAGGCCGGTCAGCGGATCGAACAGGGCTTTTTCCAGCAAGGCATCGCGCAATCTCTGGTTAGCCAGCGCCAGGCCCAGCGCCTCTGCCATTAACTCCAGATAAGCACGCGACGGAGCGTTTTCAGGGGTAAGGTTCTGGAAAGAGAGCAGCCCAATGGCTTCTCCCTGGGCGATAAGGGGCACGCATAAGGATTGATGTGCGCAGGATGCTGGCAAGTGATAGCAAGTGATATCCGGCTCACCGCTCCTCGGAGGGTGGCTCTGCCCGCGCCGTACCGCCCAGCACGCATCCGGATGGAACGCCGTTTTGTCCCCCTCTGGCGCCAGCCATTCCGCGGCGCAGCGCATCTCCCAGAGTTCGCGATCGAGAATATATAAGCGCCCGGAAACGCCAGGCGCGATATTGGGGGCAAACAGCTTCGCCACGTTAATGACATCCGCAAAGTTCTCGCATCCCTGCAGGCGCTGCGTCATCCGTGCCAGCAGTTCGCGGATGGCCCAGTCGGCATCGCGCTCTTTTTCCAGCCGCTGTCGGGCCAGGCCGTTTTCACGGAAGATACGGATGGCCTGCGCCATATCGCCAATTTCATCGATCTGATTGAAGTTCGGCGTTTCAACGGCGTAATCCTGTGAAGCCAGCCGGTGCACCACGTCGCTCAGGCGCACCACCGGGTGCAGGACGCGGCGTTTAAGAATAAAGCCCAGCACGAACAAGAAGAGCAGGGCAGTGAGGCCCACCATCACTTCCGAAGCGGTGCGCAACGTTTTTGATTTGTTGGTGGCGGCGTGAACGTCGGCGATGATCCGTTTGTCCAGCATCTGGCGAAAATGGTCAATTTGTCGCTGGGCGCGTTCAAGCTCTTGTTCATAAGGTGAGCCATAAAGCAGGTCCAAGGCCTGTTGCTCTTCCCCCCTGGCCATACCCGCCAGTGCCGCCTGCTGTTCGTCCTGCAACTCATCGATAATTTGTAATCCGTCACGCAGCAGGGAGAGCTTTTCAATAGAGGCGCCATTATCCTTCAGCTGCGTCAGCCGGACTTCCACGTTCTTCAGTTCGCGGGCCTCCTGCCGGTACGCTTCCAGTGCGGAGGGATCTTTTTTGATGACAAACAGGCGGGCTAAGTCAGACAGCCTCCAGGCATCTGTTTCGATCTCTTCGCTGAATTGATCAAACATCTGCCGCTGTTTCACGGCCTGACGCTCAACGTTGTCAGCATGAGAAGCCATTAGCATCACAATGCCTGAGGCGATAGTCAGACAGACGGTGGCGCCGTAGGCCCAGTTGGTAATCGTAGCGATTCGCACCTGTTGGATCCTTTTACGACGAAAGTGGGGTGGCGTTCTTTCAAATTATAGAAAATGTTTGATTTCAGCTAATAAAAAAGGCGGCACAGTGCCGCCTGGTTTATCGTTTACCGATGCCCCTTCACAAATCGGGCGGGGTTTTCCCCTCTTCAAGGAAATCGGCATCCAGCTCTTCGGTGTTGCCAGCATGGTCACGTCCGGAGAAGAGATTCCAGCAGGCGATAAACAGCGCCGCAATCAGCGGGCCAATCACAAAACCGTTGATCCCGTACAACTCCATGCCGCCGAGGGTGGAGATAAGGATCAGATAGTCTGGCATTTTGGTGTCCTTGCCCACCAGCAATGGACGCAGAATGTTATCCACCAGCCCAACGATAATCACAAAGAAGCCGACAATAAACAGCCCTTGCCACAGCTGGTGCGTGGCGAAAAGGAAGATGGCGGCAGGCACCCAGACGATAGCCGAGCCGACGGCCGGGACGAGCGAGAGGAACGCCATCAGCGCGCCCCACAATATGCTGCCGTCGATGCCGACAATCGCGAATGCAATCCCGCCAAGCGTGCCCTGAACGACCGCCACTACCGCCGTACCTTTCACCGTTGCCCGTGAGACGCCGACGAATTTGGCAAACAGGTGCTCTTTCGCAAAGTTGCTCAACGGCAGCGAATCCAGGATCTGACGCACCAGGTAAGGCCCATCCTTCAGCAGGAAGAAGAGCAGATAGAGCATAATGCCAAAGCTGATGGCGAAGCCAAATGTGCCTTTGCCGATCAGGAATGCGCTGCCAGCCAGGTACTGCCCACCCCGCAGCGCGGCTTCAGAGAGTTTTTTCTGAATCTCCGCCGCATTCGCCAGGTTGTGATCGGCAAGAAAGCCGCTCGCCCAGCCGGGCAGGCGGTTAAGGATACCGGCCACCACTTCCGGGAACTGGGTATTGTTTTGCTGAAGCTTGGTGTACACCACGTTCAGCTCAATGGCGAGCGACGAGAGGATCACCATCAACGGAATAAAGACGATCAGGCAGATAATGCACAGGGTCAAAAACGACGCCAGGCCGTTGCGCTCGCCCAGCAGGGTGCGCAGCTTGTTTTTCACCGGGTTGAAAATGATGGTCAGGATGGCCGCCCACAAAATGGCAGAGAAGTAGGGGGAGAGCACATCAAAAAAAGCCCAGGTGACAAGGGCGAGAATAAAGATGAAGAAACCTTTGGTCAGTCCGTTAAATCGCATAGTGAGTCCTGATAACTAAGTAACTGTGACGACTATAGAACCCTTTAACGGATTTACCAATAATTGCGCGCGTGCTTCATCAGATAAGCGGGCGGGCGGGGGACCTGGTCCAGTAATGGCCTCTAAAGACTGCGTAAGGCATACAAAGGTTTAGCAAACAGAAAACAGATACCACTTTCGCCTGACTGAGAAAGTTTGCCCCCCGCGCCATGCTGTAAGTATCTTCTTGCGGAGGACATTATGGCCTGGCGACCAATACTCTACGTGATCCTCACAGCTCACCCCAGACTCAGCGCACGACGTGCCCGGCTGCGGCTGGTTGGCTAGCTTTTTGTTAACAATCGCGGTATAACACACCTTCTTTGGATGTTTAGATGTCCATACGTTTAGAAGGTAATATGCAAACAGAACACGAAAATGGGCAGCTAAAGCGCACCATGAAAACACGCCACCTGATTATGCTCTCGCTGGGTGGGGTCATTGGCACAGGGTTATTCTTCAATACCGGATACATTATTTCGACGACCGGCGCGGCGGGCACGCTGCTGGCGTACCTGATTGGGGCACTGGTTGTGTGGCTGGTGATGCAGTGTCTGGGCGAACTTTCCGTCGCGATGCCGGAGACCGGCGCATTCCACGTCTATGCCGCCCGCTATCTGGGCCCGGCGACCGGGTACACCGTCGCCTGGCTTTACTGGCTCACCTGGACGGTCGCGCTCGGGTCGAGCTTTACCGCCGCCGGATTCTGCATGCAGTACTGGTTCCCGCAGGTGCCCGTCTGGGTGTGGTGCGTGGTGTTCTGCGTCGTGATTTTTGCCCTTAACGTCATCTCTACCCGGTTTTTTGCCGAAGGGGAGTTCTGGTTCTCGCTGGTGAAAGTTATCACCATCATTGCCTTTATCATTCTCGGTGGCGCGGCGATCTTTGGGTTTATCCCGATGCAGGACGGCTCTCCCGCGCCGGGCCTGAGCAATATCACCGCTGAAGGCTGGTTCCCGCACGGCGGCCTGCCGATCCTGATGACCATGGTGGCGGTGAACTTCGCCTTCTCGGGAACGGAGCTGATCGGCATTGCGGCGGGGGAGACCGAAAACCCGCACAAAGTGATTCCGGTAGCGATCCGCACCACCATCGCCCGGCTGATCATTTTCTTTATCGGCACCGTCTTTGTGCTGGCGGCCCTGATCCCGATGCAGCAGGCCGGGGTAGAGAAAAGCCCGTTCGTGCTGGTCTTTGAGAAAGTGGGTATTCCTTACGCGGCGGATATCTTTAACTTTGTGATTCTGACGGCAATCCTCTCGGCGGCGAACTCGGGGTTATATGCCTCTGGCCGGATGCTGTGGTCGCTCTCGAACGAGAAAACGTTGCCGCGCTGCTTTGCCCGGGTTAACAAAAATGGCGTGCCGCTGACGGCGCTGTCGGTGTCGATGCTGGGCGGCGTACTGGCGCTGTTCTCAAGCGTGGTGGCCCCGGATACGGTATTCGTCGCGCTCTCTGCCATTTCCGGTTTCGCGGTGGTGGCGGTGTGGATCAGCATTTGCGCTTCGCACTTTGTCTTCCGCCGCCGTCATGTGCAGGCTGGTCTGCCGCTCTCTGACCTGCACTATCGGGCGCCGTGGTATCCGTTAGTTCCGGTGCTCGGTTTTATCCTCTGCGTAGTGGCCTGCGTCGGCCTGTGGTTTGACCCCAGCCAGCGCATTGCCCTTTATTGCGGACTCCCCTTCGTCGCCCTGTGTTATGGTGCGTACTACCTGACCCGAAATCTGACAACGCAGGAGCATCAACATGTCGCAGAATAATCCGCTTACCGCCATCCTCGAAAAACAACCCTTTGTGGTGCTGGATGGCGCGATGGCAACGGAGCTGGAAGCGCGCGGCTGTAATCTTGCAGACGGCCTCTGGTCTGCCAAAGTGCTGGTGGAAAACCCGGATCTTATCCGTGAAGTGCATCTTGATTACTATCGTGCTGGCGCGCAGGTGGCGATCACCGCCAGCTATCAGGCCACGCCTGCAGGCTTTGCGGCTCGCGGGCTGGACGAGGCGCAATCCCGGGCGCTGATTGGTAAAAGCGTGGAGCTGGCGCGCAAAGCGCGCGAGGCATATCTGGCCGAGAACGCCCAGGCGGGCACGCTGCTGGTGGCGGGCTCCGTCGGGCCCTATGGTGCTTACCTGGCGGATGGCTCCGAATACCGCGGCGACTACGTGCGCAGCGCGGAAGAATTTACCGCGTTCCACCGCCCACGGGTAGAGGCGCTGCTGGACGCGGGGGCCGATCTGCTGGCCTGCGAAACCCTGCCGTCATTCCCTGAAATTAAAGCGCTGGCCGCGTTGCTGACGGAATATCCCCGCGCCCGGGCATGGTTCTCGTTTACCCTGCGCGACAGCGAGCACCTGAGCGACGGCACGCCGCTGCGTGAAGTCATTGCTGTGCTGGATAACTTCCCACAGATTGTGGCGTTGGGTATCAACTGTATCGCCCTGGAGAACACCACGGCGGCGCTGCAACATCTGCAAGGCCTGACGGCATTGCCGCTGGTGGTCTATCCGAACTCGGGCGAGCACTATGATGCGGTGAGCAAGACCTGGCATCACCACGGTGAAGCGTGCGAGACGCTGGCGGGGTATTTGCCGCAATGGCAGTCGGCCGGAGCGAAGTTAATTGGCGGGTGTTGTCGGACGACGCCGAAGGATATTGCTGAGTTATATGCGCTGCGCTGAGTTTTGTGCGGCCTGATGCCCTCACCCCGGCCCTCTCCCACAGGGAGAGGGAGAAAACCGTGAAAAGACGAAAACTGAACGGTCCCCTCTCCCTTGAGGGAGAGGGTTAGGGTGAGGGGGGAGACGCGCGCACAACCTCACGCCACGTCTGCCAGCACAAACATCCCGTACGGATGAATCTCCAGGTAATACGACTCCCCCACGTCCGGCTGTAGCCGCGTGGCATTCACCTGCAACAAAATTTCCTGCCCGTGCCACTCCACAATCACTTCATACTGCGGTCCCATATAGGCCACGTGACGAATCACGCAGCGCTGGCTTGCCTCGCCGTGCTGACTCAGGGTGATGGCCTCCGGGCGTACCCCAACGGTGCCTTTCCCCTGCGCGGCGAAATGCAGCGGACGGGGCAGCCGGTAGCCGTGGATTTCCACCGCCTCTTCACTGAAGTTCGCCGGAAAGAGGTTGGCATCCCCCATAAAGCTCGCCATAAAGCGCGACGCGGGCTGACGGTAGAGATCCTGCGGGGAACCAATCTGCATAATATTGCCCTTGTTCATCACCAGTACGGTGTCAGAGACCGCAAACGCCTCGCTCTGATCGTGGGTCACATACAGCGAGGTGATGTTGAACTGCTTCTGCAGCTCGCGAATTTTATCGCGCATGCTGCGTCTGAGGTTGGCGTCGAGGTTACTCAGCGGCTCATCAAAGAGCAGAACTTTGGGTTTGAGGATCAGCGCACGGGCCAGCGCCACGCGCTGCTGCTGCCCGCCGGAAATCTGATCCACATAGCGATCTTCAAATCCCTCCAGGTCCACCATCGCCAGCGCCTCCTGGACGCGGGTTTTAATCTCCGCGCGCGAGACGCCCAGCATCTTCAGGCCGTAGCCGACGTTCTCCCCCAGCGACATATGCGGGAAGAGGGCGTAGGACTGGAACACCATACAGATATCACGCTGCTGAATGGAGCGGTGTGTCACATCTTCACCGTCGATATAAATCTGCCCTTCGGTCGGCTTCTCCAGTCCGGCCACCAGACGCAGGACGGTCGTTTTGCCGCAGCCAGACGGGCCGAGCAGCGTCACCATTTGTCCTTGCGGAATCGCCAGGTTGATATTTTCAATCACCGTGTTAGCGCCGAAGCGCTTGGTCACGTTACGCAGTTCAACGAAATGTTTCTGAGTCATAGTGTTACGCCTGGTTTTTAGCTTTTGAACGGGAGATACGTGCCTCACCGATCAGCCAGTCAAAGAGGAAAATGATCGCCAGCATGACCACAATCAGGATCGAGCCGTAGGCAATCGCCACGCCATATTCGCCGTCTTCCACGCGGTTCAGAATGTAGGCCGTTGCCACGCGGGTATCCGGCGTGACGAGGAACACAATGGCGCTGACGGTGGTAATAGCGCGCACAAAGCTGTAGATCAGCGCCGACAAAATGGCGGGGCGCAGCAGTGGCAGCAGGATGTGGGTAATGGTTCGCAAGCTTCCGGCACGCAGACTGAGCGAGGCTTCATCCAGCGACTTGTCGATCTGACCCAGCCCGGCGATCCCGGCGCGAATGCCCACCGGCACGTTACGCATTACCATGGAAATAATGACGATGGCGGCGGTACCGGTCAGGTACACCGGCGCGCTGTTAAAGGCCAGAATATAGGAGACACCAGCCACGGTGCCCGGTACGGCGAAGCAGAGCATGGTGGTGAACTCGATAGTCTTTTTCCCTTTAAACTGCTGGCGGACAACCACCCACGCAATCAGCAGACCGAAGGCGGCGGTGATCGGCGCGGCGATCCCGGCGTAGAGCAGCGTGTCGAGCAGCGAAGGCCATGCGCCGTCGCTCATGCCCTGGCCGAACAACTTGATAAAGTTATCCAGCGTCAGGGTGTAATCCACTCCCCAGTTGACGGTGAAGCTGCCGTAGAAGATGCTGCCGTAAAGCAGGGCGTTGAAGGCGATCCACACCGCCAGCAGCGCGATCACGCTCCACACCAGCGTCACCGGTAGCGGCTGCACATCACCGCGGTAGGATTTACCGGAGACGGTCACGTAGGAGCGTTTGCCAATCCACATGTACTGGATACAGAACACCAACAGCGAGAAGAGCAGCAGGAAGGCACCCAGCGTACTGGCCGCCTGATAGTCCAGCTGCGAACCGGTGATATAGAAATAGATTTGCGTCGCCAGCACGTCGAAGTTGCCGCCCAGCACCAGCGGGTTACTGAAGTCCGCCAGCGACTGGACAATGACAATTAAAAAGGCGTTGGCCAGCGCCGGTTTCAGCAGCGGCACGAAGACGCCGTTAAAGGTCTGCCAGCGGCTGGCGCGCAGCGTATAGGAGGCCTCTTCCAGCGACGGATGAATAGTTTTAATGGCCCCGTCGAGGATCATAAAGGCCATCGGCGTAAAGGCCAGCACCTGCGCCAGCCAGATGCCGGTAAAGCCGTACAGCCAGTTGGTATTGGTTAAACCGAACCACTCCACCATAAATTCGGTCACATAGCCGGAGCGCCCCATCATCAGCGTTACGCCTAAGCCCACCACAAACGGCGGGGTCACAATGGGCAGAATGGAGAAGATGCGGCCAATGATCGCGCTGCGTTTGGCGATGCGAGTGGTGTAAATGGCCAGCACCAGCCCGAAGAAGGTGCAGCCGATACCGACGGCAATCGACAACAGAATGGAGTTAATGATCACCTGAATGATGTGCGCCTGCGAGAGCACATTCATAAATGCCAGCGGAGCAAACTCGCCGGCATCGTTGGTAAACATCGGAATAAAGATGGCGATGCTGGGCCAGACGATAAAAATGCCGATCAGGGCAACAATGGTGATAAGGGATTCAATGACAAAGCGGTCACCGCCCAGCCACTCCAGGCGTGTGAGGGCCAGGGTCATGATGGCGCCCAGCGCCACGAACAGCACGATGGTGGCATAGCCTAAACCGCGCCCTTCCAGGGTAGCGCTTATGACCACAAACGCCATGCACAGTAGTGCCCAGCCGGCGTCCAGGTAATGGCGGCTGCGCTGTTCGCGTTTCGCTTCGTTAAACGGACGTACCAGCAGCAGGCTTGGCAGCACGTACCACAGCCAGCTGATATTAACCTGCGACCAGCTGTAGGCATCGAAGATCTCGTCGCTGGTGGACTCCAGCAGGCCGTAATCAAGGCTCCAGCTCGGCAGCAGGGCAAAGGCCAGCCAGCCGAGTAAAACCCAAAGGAATACCGCATCCCGTTTTTTGACGGGATGGAGAGCGAGTGTGTGTGACATAAGTTTTCCAGGTGTTGGAGACCCGGCGGCAAAATGGCGCCGGGTGATAACCACTGTTTGCGGGCTTATTTACCCATCTTCACGTCGCTGACCCATTTGTTGATCAACGCTTTTCGCACATCCGTGGAGCCATACTTATCCATGTCGTAACTGATCAACTTCAGATCGTCGAGCTTGAGGGAGTTCTGCGAAGTTTCCGCCGTGGTGTTGGTCAGGATCTGATAGGATTTGCCTTTCTTCCATGCCAGCTCCTGAGCCTCTTTCGACAATACCCAGTCGACGAACAGCTTCGCATTCTCTTCGTTACGCGCCCCTTTCAGAATGCTCACGCCGCCAATTTCATACCCGGTGCCTTCGCACGGGGAGATCAGCTCCAGCGGCGCCCCTTGCTCTTTTTCCAGGGAGTAGTCGTGCAGGAACCCGATGCCGATGGCCGTTTCGCCGCGTGCGGCGTTACGCGCTGGGGCGATGCCGGATTTGGTGTACTGAGAGACGTTACCGTTAAGCTGCTTCAGGTAGTCGAAGGCCTGAGCTTCACCCCACAGCTGGACAAAGGTTGCCAGCGCGGTGTAGGCAGTGCCGGAACTTTGCGGATCGGCAATCTGGATCTCGCCTTTGTATTCCGGTTTGGTCAGATCTTTCCAGCACTGAGGCACCGGCAGGTTCTTCTCTTTCAGACGCTGGGTATTCACACCAAAGCCGAGGATCCCGACGTAGACCGCCGAAGAGAGGTTGCCCTTCACTTTCGCCGGATCGCGGAATTTCTCCATGATCTGCTCAAGGTTCTTCGATTTGTACGGCTGCAGCAGCCCCATTTCGCCCGCCTGAGACTGCGGATCCAGGGTGCCGCCATACCAGACGTCGGCCTGCGGGTTTTTCTTCTCGGCATCCACCTTCGCCAGCGTGCTGCCGGAACCGTTGCGGATAAACGAGGTTTTGACGTCGTACTTATCGCCGAACGCTTTGGTTTCGGCTTCGCACATTTCGTTGGTTGCGCTGCAGTAAACCACCAGGCGGCCTTTGGCCTGTGCGGCACCCGTTAAGGTAGCCAGCGCGATCCCGGAAGCAATGAGGGTAGAGAGAAGTGTCGTTTTCATTATTCAGCCTTTTATGACGTTATGTGACTGCGAGAAGCGGTGATGCCCGCCATCAGCAATGGCATCAGTAACAAACCCATCAGCACGGCGGCGATCGAGAGCAAACTGAACATTCCCGACCAGCCGTAGCGTTCGATAACCTGCGACAGCGGCCACCCGGCTAGCGCGGCCCCCAGATAAGCGAACACGCCAAGAAAACCGGTAATCGACCCTGCAGCCTGTTTATGTCCACACTCCACGGCGGCAAGGCCAATGAGCATCTGCGGACCAAAGACAAAAAATCCCACCGTAAAAAAACACATCGCCAGCAGGGCGTAATGGTGGACCGGCGCCAGCCACAGGGCGGCCACCGACACCATCAACCCCAGCGTGAAAAGCAAAATCATCGGCGCACGCTGACCACTGAACAGCAGATCCGATCCCCACCCGGCAAAGAGCGCTCCCAGCAGTCCGCCCACTTCAAAGAGCATCACCGTAGCGTTAGCGCTCAGCAGGTTTACCCCGTGGCTCTCTGCCAGCCAGATATTCCCCCAGTCGTTCAGGGCGATGCGGATGAGATACACCAGCACATACGACGCCCCGAGCAGCCAGATCATCGGGTTTTGCAGCATGGTGCTGCGTAACATCTGCCACAAACCCATCGGCGGGCTCTGCTGTTGCTGGCGTAACTCGAGCGGATCGTTACGCCATTCGCCGACCGTCGGCAGACCCTCTTCCTGCGGTGTGCCCCGCAGTTGTGTGGTCAGCCACAGGCCAAGCACGATGCTGATTATCCCCGGTGTCAGCATCGCCGCCTGCCAGCCCCACCAGTGGGCGGCAGCGGCACAAATCAGTGGAATAATTGCCCCACCAATATTGATGGAGGTATTCCAGCATCCCCACCAGAAGCCGCGCTCATTGCGCGAGTACCAGTGGGTCAACAATCTGGCGCAGGGCGGCCATCCCCATCCCTGGAAGAAGCCGTTCAACGTCCAGATAAACAGCAGCAGCGGGAAGGCATCGCTAAAGGTGAACAACACGTTCAACACCCCTGTCGCCAGCAGCCCGATGCCCATAAATGCCCGCTGACCGTGGCTGTCGTGCCAGAGTCCGGCGGCAAATTTCGACAGTCCGTAGCTCAGGTAGAAGAGCGAGCCAATCAGCCCGATATCACTCTTACTCAGCCCCAAATCCATCTGCAGCGCGGGTAACACATAGTTAAGGCTTTTACGCGTCAGGTAGAACGCGGCGTAGCCAATCACCATACACAGCAGCAGTCTGGGGCGAAGCGCCCGATAACGTTGTGAAACCTGTTCGGCAGACAGTACGTGCATGATCTTCTCCGTTTGAGCTGACTCTAGTTAAGCGCGACTGAAATGGGATGAGAGAAAGTCTGGAGTGACTAAGACTTTTTCCTGGTTAATACGGTGTTTGTTGCAAATTTGTGGGCAGGTTAACAATTACGCGCGTCCCCGCGTGGGATTCCAGCGTCAAATCGCCACCCAGGGCAGAGACGCGCTCACGCATCCCCTGAATACCAAACCCTGCTGGCTGCTGTGAACCCATCCCGCTGCCGTTATCACGTACCTCAAGATGCAGCTGATCATGGCGCTGACAGAGCAAGATTGACACCTCGCTGGCGTCGGCGTGCTTGCTTACGTTATTCAGCAACTCTTGCAGCAGGCGGTAGAGGGTGAAAATGACGGTTTCACTCTGCGGCGGGGCGGGGAGCTGGTAGTCAAACCGGCAGGTGATGCCGCGCTCGGTAAAGGCAAACTCATTCACCAGATGATGTAGCGCCTCCTTCAGGGAGAGCTCATCCAGCACCGGTGGGCGAAGCTGGCGCAGTAGCTGGCGGGTGGAGTGATGAATACGACGTGCCAGTTCGTTAATCTGACCGGCGGCTTCCACGGCCAGCGGCGTATCGCCCGCCCGTTTCACCAGCTGAGACTGGATCTGGATAGCGGTGATGTTCTGGCCAATCTCATCATGCAGTTCGCGCGCAAGGTGCTTGCGGGTATCTTCTTCAGTATGGATCAGCTTTTCCGTCAGCTCTCGCCGGGCCTGTAACTCCGCTTCCAGCCGACGGCGGTAGCGGTCAAGGTTCATCGCCAGATGCTGCTGGCGGCTGATGGCGATCCCCAGACCCATCCCCAGCAGAGACTGGGTGGCGAGGAAAATCTCCAGCTCCAGCAGATCGCTAAATCCGATCCCGACCTGCCGGGCAATGGTGATCATCATGCTGCCGAGTAACCCGGAGAGTACGCCGCCCTGCCAGCCAAATTTCCACGCCATCACCACGTTGGGCAGGAATACCACAATCAGCAGTAACCGCTCCAGCGATGGGGAGAGCACCATCTGGGTGCCGATGCCGATAATGAAAAAGAGGCTGCACCAGATAATAAGGGACGTCCGCAGCGGCGGGTTGCTGGTATCCAGCCCCAGCAGATGATAGCGATGCTGCTGGCGCAAAAATTCAAATACCAGATAGACAAACGGAGTAAGCAACACCCCACCGGTAAACGAGGCCAGTAATAGCAGGGTAGCGGGGCTTTCCAGAAACGGTGACAACAGCAGGGTTTGTAGCAGGGCATTAACCGTTACGGCCGCAATCAGCATCGAGAGACGTTGCCAGTAGAGGGGAAACGCGTGCCAGTAGCGCTGGGCTAACCAGGCGCTGAGCAGGCCGGTTAGCGGCACCGCGAGCATGACGTGGTGGGTAAGTAATTGCTCCCCGTGCAGCCACAATAGCGCCGCCAGCACGGGCAGGATCAGCGCCGGCCAGTAGCGGCGTGCGAGCAGAATCAGCAGGGCCAGATAAACGCCCTGCGGCAGAAAAAGCGCCGCCTGCTGGCCATTGTGGGTGAGGTAAAAACTGAGCGTCCATAGCATCAGCCAGCCGGTGCCCCAGGCCAGCATAATAAACAACGAAAGAATAAGATGTCGCAGGGGGCGCCGCATCAGTGGCCCGTGAGTAACTGGTTGTCGAGGGCAAAATGCACCAGCTCAATGGTGCTGTTGCACTGTAATTTGCCAAGCACGTTGGCGCGATGGACGTGTACGGTTTTGTGGCTCAGGGCCAGTTTAAAGGCAATCTCTTTGACGCTCTCGCCTTTGACCAGCAGCTCAAACACCTCCCGTTCGCGTGGGGTGAGCACGTTGAGCACGCTGGACGTCGGCTCGCCGCCGCGCAGCGCTTTTACCGCATCGGCACATAAATAGTGGCCACCCATGCCGACGGAACGTACCGCCTGTACCAGCTCTTCCGGGCCGCAGCGTTTGGTCAAATAGCCGCTGGCGCCCGCATCAAGCGCGCTTTGAACAAACGCCGGCGTGTCATAAATGCTCAGAATAATGGCGCGAAACTGAGGGCGTAGCTGACGCAGTCGCTTAAGCAGGCTCAGTCCGTTCTCATCGGGCATGGCGACATCCATGACGGCGACGTCAATCGCATCACGTGAGAGGGCCGGCCAGGCCTCAGCGGCGCTGCTGTATTGGCCTTCGACCACCAGATCATCTTCCAGATTTAATAGCTGGGCGAACCCGGAACGGACCACCACGTGATCGTCTACCAGCACGACTTTGATCATTTCAGCACCCATTGCACAAGAGTAACTCTATGATGCCCGTTGCCGCCGGGCTGGCAATGCTGTGGCTGCGGTTATGTAACGGATGTAACAGAATTGCAATAAAGCGTTCCGTCAGTTTTTAACTATCTTTTGCCGCTTTTTTTCTAAAAACGAATCGGAATGAGCGATGCGATTTTGTTCCTTTATGAAAATGACCTCGCCGGAAATACTGCTCCCATAACAACAAGGGGGACAGAGACTATGGCGATTTCATCGAGAATGACGTTACTCGGCGCGCTGGCGCTGTGGGCATTTCAGGCGCAGGCGGTGGATGTCACCGTCGCGTACCAAACCTCTGCCGAGCCGGCGAAAGTGGCCCAGGCGGATAACACCTTTGCCAGGGCGAGCGGCGCCAACGTGGACTGGCGCAAATTCGACAGCGGGGCTGCTATCGTGCGGGCGCTGGCTTCCGGCGATGTACAGATTGGAAACCTCGGCTCCAGCCCGCTGGCGGTGGCGGCCAGCCAGCAGGTACCAATTGAAGTTTTCCTGCTGGCGTCCCAGCTTGGCCAGTCTGAAGCGCTGGTCGTAAAGAAAAGTATCACGAAGCCCGCCGATCTTATCGGCAAGCGCATCGCCGTTCCCTTTATCTCCACCACCCATTACAGCCTGCTGGCAGCGCTCAAACACTGGGGCATCAAGCCGGGGCAGGTCCAAATTCTTAACCTGCAACCCCCGGCAATTATTGCCGCCTGGCAGCGCGGCGATATCGATGGTGCCTACGTCTGGGCACCTGCCGTAAATGAGCTGGAAAAAGAGGGTACCGTGCTCACCGACTCCGAAAAAGTAGGGCAGTGGGGGGCGCCAACGCTCGACGTATGGGTTGTGCGCAAAGACTTTGCTGAAAAACATCCCGGGGTCGTCAAGGCCTTTGCCAAAAGCGCCATCGACGCCCAGCAGCCCTACATTGCCAATCCGGATGAATGGCTGAAACAACCCGATAATCTGGAAAAACTCTCTCGTCTGAGCGGCGTACCGAAGGCGGACGTGCCGGGGCTGGTGAAGGGCAACACCTACCTGACCCCTGTCCAGCAGGCTCAGCAACTGGCCGGGCCGGTGAATAAAGCGATTGTGGATACCGCAGGCTTCCTGAAAGAACAAGGCAAAGTGCCGGCGGTAGCGGCAGATTACAGCCAGTACGTTACCGACCGCTTTGTCAAATAAGGTTGCCCGCGATGCTGAATATTACCCATCTGTCTGCGGATTACGCTGGAAAGCCCGCACTGGAAGAGATCAATCTGACGCTCGACCGCGGTGAGCTGCTGGTCGTGTTGGGGCCGTCTGGCTGCGGTAAAACCACGCTGTTGAATCTGATTGCCGGGTTTCTTCCTTATCAGCATGGCAGCATCCAGCTGGAGGGAAAAAAGGTCCAGGGGCCAGGCGCGGAACGTGGCGTGGTGTTTCAGAACGAGGGGCTGTTGCCCTGGCGTAACGTGCAGGAGAACGTGGCCTTTGGCCTGCAGCTGGCGGGCCTTGGGCGTGAGCAGCGCCTGACCGTTGCCCGGGAGATGCTCAAAAAAGTGGGGCTCGAAGGGGCGGAAAAACGCTATATCTGGCAGCTTTCTGGAGGCCAGCGCCAGCGGGTGGGGATTGCCCGCGCGCTGGCGGCGAACCCGCAGCTTCTGCTGCTGGATGAGCCCTTTGGGGCGCTCGACGCCTTCACCCGTGAACAGATGCAAACCCTGCTGCTGCGTCTGTGGCATGAGACCGGAAAACAGGTGCTGTTGATTACGCACGATATTGAAGAAGCGATATTTATGGCCACGGAACTGGTGTTGTTATCGCCCGGGCCTGGACGCGTGCAGGAGCGCTTGTCGCTCGACTTTGCCCGTCGCTACGTGGCGGGTGAGCTGGTGCGCAGTATTAAATCCGATCCGCAGTTTATCGAGCAGCGCGAATATGTGCTGAGTCGCGTGTTTGAACAACGGGAGGCATTCTCGTGAGCATTGTCTTCGGTGAAAAAACGCGGCGCTCGCGCTTCGCATTACGCTGGCCCTTCTCCCGTCAAATCACGTTGAGCGTGAGTACGCTGGTGGCGTTGCTGGCCGTGTGGTGGGCCGTTGCGGCCCAGCAGTGGATCAGCCCGCTCTTTCTCCCCCCGCCGGGTCAGGTGCTGGAGAAACTGATCAGCATCGCCGGCCCACAAGGCTTTATGGACGCCACGCTCTGGCAGCACTTAGGGGCCAGCCTGGCGCGTATTCTGGTGGCGCTGCTGGCGGCAGTGGTCGTCGGCATCCCGGTGGGGATCGCGATGGGGTTAAGCCCAACGCTGCGCGGCATTCTGGATCCGCTGATAGAGCTTTACCGGCCGGTGCCGCCGCTGGCCTATCTGCCGCTGATGGTTATCTGGTTTGGGATCGGTGAAACCTCAAAAATCTTGCTGATCTATCTGGCAATTTTTGCTCCTGTGGCGATGTCTGCCCTGGCGGGGGTGAAAAGTGCTCAGCAGGTGCGGATTCGTGCCGCGCAGTCGCTTGGCGCCAGCCGCGTGCAGGTGCTGCTTTTTGTGATTTTGCCCGGTGCTTTGCCGGAAATTTTAACCGGGCTGCGTATTGGTCTTGGCGTGGGCTGGTCAACGCTGGTAGCGGCCGAGCTTATCGCCGCCACGCGTGGGTTGGGGTTTATGGTGCAGTCGGCTGGAGAGTTCCTGGCGACTGACGTGGTGCTGGCAGGTATTGCGGTGATTGCCGTGATTGCCTTCGGATTAGAACTGGGGTTGCGCGCGTTACAGCGTCGTCTGACGCCCTGGCATGGAGAGATTCAATGAGTGAACGTCTGACCATTACCCCGCTGGGGCCGTACATTGGCGCGCAGGTCTCGGGCCTGGATGTCAGCCGCCCGCTGAGCGATAACCAGTTTGAGCAGCTGTACCATGCGGTGCTGCGCCATCAGGTGGTCTTCCTGCGCGAGCAGGCCATCACGCCACAGCAGCAGCGTGCGCTGGCACTGCGTTTTGGCGATCTGCATATCCACCCCGTCTATCCCCATGCGGAAGGGGTGGAGGAGATAATTGTGCTGGATACCCATAACAATAACCCGCCGGATAATGACAACTGGCACACCGATGTGACCTTTATCGATACGCCACCTGCCGGGGCGATTCTGGCGGCGAAACAGTTACCCGAAACGGGCGGAGACACGCTCTGGGCCAGCGGTATTGCGGCCTTTGAGGCGTTATCGGCACCCTTCCAGACGCTACTGAGCGGACTGCGAGCGGAGCACGATTTTAAGAAATCGTTCCAGGAGTATAAGTACCGTAAGACCGAAGAGGAGCACCAGCGCTGGCAGGAGGCGGTGGCGAAGCATCCTCCGCTGCTGCATCCGGTGGTGCGTACCCATCCGGTGACGGGCAAACAGGCGCTGTTTGTGAACGAAGGGTTTACCACCCGTATTGTGGACGTCACCGAAAAAGAGAGCGAGGCGCTGTTACACTTCCTCTTCGCGCATATCACCAAACCGGAGTTTCAGGTGCGCTGGCGCTGGCAGGAGAACGATCTGGCGATCTGGGATAACCGCGTGACGCAGCACTATGCCAACGCGGATTACCTGCCGCAGCGTCGGATTATGCAGCGAGCGACAATTTTGGGGGATAAGCCGTTTTATCGTGCGAGCTGATTCCCTTTACCATCTCCTCGCCCCTTTGGGGCGAGGAGATGGGGTAGTACGGTGTTCAGCTTTTCCCTTTTAGGGTGAGGGAGGTAAATGCGCCTCAATATACCGCTGATAGCGGTTCGCCTTCAGATAACACAAATCCACCAGCACCAGTCCATCAACGCAGTTGATGAAGGCCGGATCGCTGCCAAAATCGATAAATTGCACGCCGCCGGGTTCGCACAGTTCAGAGTACTGTTTATAGAGCGGCGGAATGCCGCAGCCCATATTACCCAGCAGTGATTTCAGCCGGGTCAGGTCATCAACATAATCTACCCCACCAAACTGCGCCAGCACGTCAGGCAGCGACGCGGGATAAGGCTGGCGAGAGGCCGCCAACGGGTGGCTCGCCGGGAACCAGAGGCGGTAAAAGGCCACCAGTAAATCCCGGGCATCGGGCGGTAGTCCCCCTGAAATAGAGACCGGGCCAAACAGATAACGATACTGCGGATAGCGAGCCAGCCAGGCGCCAATACCAGACCAGAGATAATCCAGCCCGCGACGCCCCCAGTAGCGTGGCTGAATGAAGCTGCGTCCCAGCTCAATGCCATGCGCCAGCACCTCTTCCATTTTGTCGTCGTACTGGAACAGGCTGTAGCTGTACAGCCCCTCCACGCCACGTTTTTCGACCTGAGCGGCCGTGGGCATAAAGCGGTAGGCGCCAACGATCTCCAGCTCCTCTTCATCCCACAGGATCAGGTGCAGGTAGTCATCGTCATAGCTGTCGGTATCGCGTCGTCTGCCGCTACCTTCGCCCACGGCCCGGAACGAAATTTCCCGCAAACGCCCCAGTTCGCGCAGAAGCGGGGCCTCTTCCTGCCCGTTGCGTTGCCATAAATAGATGATTTTCCCGTCGCCGGTTTTCCCGAGACACTCCGCCAGCGCCAGCTCTCGTTTGAGCAGCGCCCGATCTTCGGGGCGGGCAATCGCAGAGACAGTTTTAAAGATACCGGGCAGTCCTTTCCCCAGGCGTATTACGTGCCGGCGGCACTGCTCTGCCATCTCACGGGGCGATAAGGGGGGGCTAAACCAGCTGTGCCAGGTAATCTGCTCGCCGATCTTTATCGGTAACGTGCTGTGGCGACGGCGGAACATTTGCTGCATCAATAACAGCAGGGGAAGGGTAGGGGAGATCAGCGTGGTGGCGTAAAACAGCAGGCTGTTATGTGCCTGAATGTGCACCGGTAGCAAGGGGGCCCGAAGTTTACCGGCGAGTTTAATAAAGCCGGAATGCCACTTTTTATCGCGGATCCCTTTGCGGGTGGGGCGCGAGACCTCGCCCGCCGGGAAGAAGATAAGTACACCGGCGTTTTGCAGATGCTGTTCCATCTGTATCAACGACGTTTTCGCCGTTTTACCGCCCAGGTTATCCACCGGGATAAACAGCGAACTTAACGGCTCAAGGTGCGTCAGCATACGATTGGTTACCACTTTGACATCGCGGCGAACGCGCGAGACGGCGTACATGAGCGCCAGCCCGTCGAGAGTACCTGTGGGGTGATTTGCCATGATGACCAGCGGGCCGTGTTCGGGGATTTGTTCGAGATCGCGGGCGGAGACGGTGCAATGAATATCCAGGTGCTCCAGAACCTGCTCCACCATATCGAGTCCTTTCAGGTGGCGGTGAGTAGCGGCGAACTGCTGAAACTCTTCTTCATAAAATAGCTTTTTTAACAGGCTTTTTTGCCAGGGCGCAGGCCTCGCCTGAGGCCAAAGGTCATCGAGAACGCTGTCGAGACTAAACATGGTGGCTTCTCCTCCTGTCCTGCCGAGACAGTAGTAGGGCCAGATGTCGTTTCTATTGCAGATTAGTGAAGATTCGTGCGGGGAGGTTCAGGCCGGGCAGGGCAAAGCCGCTACCCGGTCGAGTGGGGGATTAGCGCAGAATTTTCTTCTCAGCCAGATCCAGCGCGAAGTAGCTGAAGATCAGATCCGCGCCCGCGCGTTTGATCGCGCCCAGGCTCTCCAGGATCACTTTCTCTTCGTCAATGGCGCCCGCCTGTGCGGCGAATTTGATCATCGCGTATTCACCGCTCACCTGATAAGCACCTAATGGCAGCTCGGTACGTTCGCGGATGTCGCGCAGAATATCCAGATAGGCCCCCGCCGGCTTCACCATCAGGCAGTCGGCACCCTGAGCTTCGTCGAGAAGGGATTCACGGATCGCTTCGCGGCGGTTCAGCGGGTTCATCTGATAAGTTTTGCGGTCGCCTTTCAGCGCAGTTCCTGCGGCTTCACGGAACGGGCCGTAGAAAGAGGAGGCAAATTTAGTGGAGTAGGACATGATGGCGGTGTCGGTAAAACCCGCTGCATCCAGCGCCTGGCGAATCGCCTGCACCTGGCCATCCATTGCCGCCGATGGCGCGATGAAATCAGCCCCTGCGGCAGCGGCGACAACCGCCTGTTTGCCGAGATTAAGCAGAGTGGCGTCATTGTCTACGCCGTGATCGCACAGTACGCCGCAGTGGCCGTGAGAGGTGTATTCGCAGAAGCAGGTATCGGACATAACGATCATCTCCGGCACGGCCTCTTTGCAGATCCGGGACATGCGGGCGACGAGGCCATCCTCTTTCCACGCATCGCTGCCGGTGGCATCGGTGTGATGGGAGATACCAAAGGTCATCACCGAGCGGATCCCGGCGTTGGCGATACGCTCGATCTCACGTGCCAGATGCTTTTCCGGAATGCGCATCACGCCCGGCATAGCATCAATGGCTTTGTAGTCATCGATCTCTTCTTCAACAAAAATCGGCAACACCAGATCGTTTAAGCTCAGTGTTGTCTCTTCAAACATAGCGCGCAGTGCGGGTGACTTGCGCAGGCGACGGGGACGTGCAATTAAATCGGTCATGGTATGCCTGACGTTTGCGAAAATAAGGAGCACCAGTTTACCTGAACTGCTGCCGGACTGTTTTACTAAAGTTGTCGTTTAGCCTTAAGCCCCGGATCGGTACGGTACCCGCGGGTTTATGAACCTGATTAATGTCAGGAAATAAGTAGGGCAATAATATCGTCATCCTCAAAAAGTGTTTTCTTGATGTTATTTCTTATCTAACGCTTTGTGACTAACGGGTAATTTATCTTTCATGTTTCTTTTTAATATTCATGATAATTGTTTTTTTCGCTTTGTTGATTTATTTTTCTGATCTTTCGTTTTTTACGCTGTATCTTTTGTTTTAATATAAACTGTTGTTTTTAAGTTATTTTTTAATTTATTTTTGTCGATTAAAAAGTGTTTATTAATTCTGTCTGTTTTCGGACATAATTCATCGATTCATTGAACCATTTTGTTTTGAGGCGGCATAATTCATTGCGCAATTTATTTGCTGTGTATTTATGGACAAACTTGCTTACGTCCCTGAGGAGGGATGACCCAATGCAAAAATGGAAAAAGAAACTTGTTGTATCTCAAATTGCATTAGCCTGCACGATGGCTATCGCTTCTCAGGTAAATGCAAAAGATATTTCTGGTACAACCTATAATACCTTTGGCTACGATGGTACCGCCGCCTCTACGCTGTATAACGGTTACACTGACTGGCGCAATGCCAGTGCCACGGTTGATGGCGATATCTATCCGGTTATCAACAAATCCGTAGTAAACGGGGTGATCTCTGGTTACTACCTTGATGATGCAGTCGGCGGTAAAAGCAACTCGCTCTCCATCAGCAACAGTACCCTTAATGGTATGGTCACCTCTGAATGTATCACCACGGAGTGTGCGGGCGGCGTGAATCGCGACGGTTCTACCCACTACCAGTACGACCGCTTCGCATTGACGGTGAATAACACCACCATTAACGACACCTATGAGCATTACGCTTACGACGTGGTAACAGGCGGCACCACCACCACCACCAACTACTGGGATACCTACGCGCTCGGCAATGCTATCAGTCTGGATGTTGAGTCTGATATCGTTATCGAAAACAACTCCCGCATCGCGGGTATTACGCTGACTCAGGGTTATAACTACCCGGACAATACCCCTTACGACAGCACCGTTGGCATCGAAAACAGCGCGCATGTCTTCAATAACACCCTCAAAGTGACCGACTCTGCTGTCACATCCGGTGCCTACAGCGACCTGGGAACCACCGGTTTTTATGGTCAGTCAGCGAAGCCGAGCGACTACGGCAATCCGAGTGCCACCTCACAGGATGATGCTGCGCTCATCGTTGCGGCTGGCGCGGCAGATAACGCCATGCAGACGGTGGCAAGCTTTGACCACTCGACCCTGACAGGCGATGTGTTGTTCTCCAGCACCTTTGATAATAACTTCTTTGTCAATGGTGACCCGGCGACCGATACCACTGCCGACGGCGTTTACAACCCAACCACCAACGGCTGGGACGGTACCGATAAACTGGATCTGACCTTAACCAATGGCAGCAAGTGGGTCGGTGCGGCGACCTCCAGCGTGGAGATGATCGCCCCGTCTCAGATGTATGGTCTGGGGTATAGCAGCGTTGATCTGACTACCCTGTTACCAAACAGCATCTGGCCTGATTCAACCTTCAACAGTAACAACCATCTGGTGGGTACCCAGGTTTATCAGAGTGGTATTTTCAACGTTACGCTGGATAACGGTTCAGAGTGGGACACGCGTAAAGAGTCGAACATCGATGCGTTGACCGTGAAGAACCATTCTCAGGTTAATGTCGAAAACTCCGGCCTGCTGGCCGACAGCATTACGCTGACTAACGCCTCTACCCTGAATATCGGTGATGCCGGTGGTGTGGCAACCAACAGCTTGAACCTCGACAGCAGCAGCCAGGCAACCCTGACTCAGGAGCTTGCCGACCTGTACGCGAACACCATCACCGTTGATAACCGTTCTGAGCTGGCGCTGGGTCTGGGCCAGGTTGATACCCATAAACTGGTACTGACCGACGGCGGCATGCTGAACGTTGCCAGCCGCGATTATGTGTTCAATTCCGATCTGAACAACGCGCGTTACATCACTAATGACAGCACGAAGAGTGGGTACGATTACGGTGTGATTGCCATCAACGCGGATGGTCATCTGGCCGTTAATGGTGAAACCTCAGGTAACTACAAAGTGCGTCTTGATAACGCGACCGGTAAAGGCGGCGTTGCAGATTATCGCAACAAAGAACTTATCCGTGTTTATGATAACAACGCTGATACCCGCGTCTCCTTCACGGCGGCTAACCGCGCCGATCTGGGTGCATATACCTACCAGGCACAGCAGAAGGGCGATACTGTTGTTCTGAATCAGGAACGCTTAACGGATTACGCCAATATGGCGCTGAGCATTCCTTCTGCGAATACCAATATCTGGAATCTGCAGCAGGATACCGTAGGCACCCGCCTGACCAATGGGCGTCATGGCCTGACGGATCAGGGCGGCGCCTGGGTTAGCTTCTTTGGCGGTAACGTCGATGGCGACAACGATGTCATCAAGTACGATCAGGACGTGAGCGGTATCATGGTGGGTTTAGATACCCAGATTGATGGCAATAGCGCGAAATGGACCGTCGGTGTAGCTGCAGCCTTCGCTAAAGGCGACATGAATGACCGTTCAGGTCAGGTGGATCAGGATAGCCAGACGGCGATGATCTACTCCGCTGCTAAATTTGCCAACGATATGTTCCTCGATGGCAGCATGAGCTATACCCGCTTCAACAATGATCTGAGCGCGACCATGAGCAACGGCGAGTACGTTGATGGCAGCACAAATACCGATGCCTGGGGCTTTGGCCTGAAGCTTGGTTACGACTGGATGCCGAATGACGCAGGCTACTTAACGCCATATGCCGCGGTTTCTGGCCTGTTCCAGTCGGGTGATGACTATCGTCTGAGCAATGACCTGCAGGTGGGTTCGCAGTCTTATAACAGCATGCGTTATGAACTCGGTTTAGACGCGGGTTACACCTTCGGTTACGGTGACAATCAGGCGTTAACGCCGTACTTCAAACTGGCTTATGTCTATGACGATGCCAGCGAGAATGCAGATGTTAACGGCGATAGCATTGATAACGGCGTGAAAGGCTCTGCGGTACGTGCGGGTCTGGGAACGCAGTTCAGCTTCACCAAAAACTTCAGCGCTTATACTGACGCCACCTACCTGGGCGGCGGCGACGTTGAGCAGAACTGGGGTGCTAACCTGGGTGTGAAATACACCTGGTAGTCGTTGTAAAAATGGGGAGGCTTTGCCTCCCCATTGTATTTTCAAGGATGATTTGAGGTCTGCATGAACCGTTACGCAAAGTCGGTTCCTGAATTCTCCCGGCTTGAAAAGTGCCTTTTTGACCATAGCAAAACGTTCAAACTGGCAGGACAACACTCTGTATTTGGGGAAGTCTTCGAAGAGGAGCAGTTTGCGTTATTGCTGCAAACCGGCACGCTGGCAATTCATCGGCAGCAAGATGACTTGTTGATGGAAATAGTGACCGCACCCTATATCTTTGGCATTAATGCCGGAATGATGGGCTGTAGTACCGAATACAAACTTATCACTCATTCACCCTGCACGGGTTTTTACCTTCCAGCGGCCACGGCCCGCACCCTCATACAACAAGCCGGCCTGTGGCGGGAGGCCTTTTGCTGGCTCTCCTGGCATCATCGGGTCATGGAAATACGCGATAAACAGCTGGTGGGAAACAACTCCTATAGCCAGATCCGCTCGACACTGCTGGATATGGCTCAGTGGGATGAGACGCTGCGTATGCGTGTGGGGGTAATGAATTATATCCAGCGACGCACGCGGATTTCGCGCTCTGTGGTGGCCGAGGTGCTGGCCGCGTTGCGTCAGGGGAATTACATCAATATGGTTCGGGGTAAACTGGTCAGTATCAACCGTTTACCCGCAGAGTATTAACGCGATCAGGAAGCAGGAACAACCTGAGCTTTGTTGTCACTGAGTTCCGTGACCAGTTTATTAATACCATCGCTCATGTTGACGAAACGGGTATTGGGGGAGCGAGTGACCACCACAAAGGCGCCAACGTTCGATTGTGGGATCATCGCCATATAGGTAATAAAGCCACCGCCGCCGCCTGTTTTCTGAATAATTCCCGGATGCCCGTTCTTTGGCGCCATATACACCCAGCCCAGACCCAGCGCGTCCGCTTTGCCCGGTACATCCATGCCAATGACGCGCTGGAACTGGCTGCGCTGATATATCAGCGTCTGCATCCGGTCAGCCTGAGTGCTGCGTGAATAGAAATCGGAAGAGAGGAACTGCTGCATCCAGCGCATCATATCGCCGGGTGTGGAATAGACACCGCCGCTGCCAATGGCTGCCAGCGTGTTGTTACATGGGCTGGCCCCTTTCTCTGCCACCATCAGGCGTTTGCACTGATCCGGTGAGGGGGTAAAGGTGGTGTCTTTCATGCCCAACGGACGGGTAATCTGCTCTTCAAACAGCTGGGTATAAGGTTTACCCGAGGCGGTAGCCAGGGCATCGGCCAGTAAATCGAATGCCAGGTTAGAGTAGGCTGCCTGGGAGCCCGGCGTGGTTTTCAGGTTCGCGGTGCTCAGATAGTTCCAGCGCTGTTCGCGGGTTGGCCAGACGAAGACCGGCCGATGCGCCGCACCGCCCGGTTGTTCACGCGGCAGGGCGCTGGTGTGCGTCGCCAGATTAACCAGGGTGATAGGGGTGCCCTGATAGGTTGGCACCCGTGCACCCGGTGGCGCATATTTGCTCAGGGGGTCGTTAAGCTTCACGACCCCCTGATCGAGTAATTTCACCAGCATCTCGCTGGTCATTAATTTGGTTAAGGACGCAATACGAACCACGGAGTCCAGCTGCGGATGAATATTATTGCCTGGACGCGTTTCGCCAAAGCTCCGAAACACGCGCTGATTACCATCAATAACAACCAGTGCTATACCGGTTGCGCCGCTGCCGTAATAGATCAGGTTTGCGTAACGGTCGGCAATATCAGAGGCAAGTGCCGGGGTGGTCAGCGGTTGGGCAGCCTGAACCGTCGAAAGGCTCACCGCACACAGCGCGGCAATAGATAGCAGACAAGATTTCAACGAAAAGCATCCATAAGAGAAATGAAGATAATTAAGCGTATTTATACTACTAACGTGCCCGGTGCAATGGGCTGAATAGCCTAACGATAGCGGGAAAAACGTAACCGCGAGTAAATAAAAACAATTTCATTACGTGCCATCTCCCATTTTGTGACATCGGGCTTATGATAGACCCCTACGTAGCTCAGCGACCCGGAGAAGGTGATGTCAGAAAAGCGTGTGGTGATGGTTGTCGATATGCAGCAAGGTGTTTTTGCGACCCCTCGTATTCAGCGCGAACAATGCGTTTCACGTATCAATCAGTTAACCCATGCCGCCGATACGGTCATTTTTATCCAGCATACCGAAGCCGGTGGGCTGGAAGAGGGGAGCGAGGGGTTTGCGTTGTTACCTGAACTGCACCAGCCGGAAGGGGCGCACTACGTGACCAAAACGGCGTGCGATGCGTTTTACCGCACCTCGCTCGCCGCGTTATTAAGCGAGCTGGATATTCATCATTTTGTGCTTTGCGGCTGTGCTACCGACTACTGCGTGGATACTACCCTTAAAAATGGCGTTAGCCGGGGATACCATATCACCGTCGCCGGTGATGCGCACACCACCGCCCACCGTCCTGCCGCCCGGGCAGAAACGCTGATAAACCACTATAACGATGTCTGGCGCGATCTGATTGCTCCCGGCAATCCGCCGGGTGTGAAACTCACCGAAACAATTCTCGCCCACTGGAAAGCGAACTAATAATTACCCGTCAGGTCTGATTTTTTTGCACCGGCCGGAGACCGGCTGGTGGATGCAATGTCGTGTGGTGATGTGTTGAACACAGCAACAGCCATAATTACAAGAAGGAAGTTTTATGTTTAAGTCATTTTTCCCAAAGCCGGGGCCCTTTTTCCTCTCGGCATTTATATGGGGCCTTATCGCCGTTATTTTCTGGCAGGCCGGTGGCGGCGCCTGGCTTGAGCGCCTAATTGGTGCTTCCAGCGACGTACCCCTTAGTGCCGCACGTTTCTGGGCGCGTAGCTATCTGTTGTTCTACGCCTATTACGCCCTCTGCGTTGGGCTGTTTGCCCTTTTTTGGTTTACCTTTTCACCCCATCGCTGGCAGTACTGGTCCGTGCTGGGAACGGCATTAATTATTTTTGTCACCTGGTTTTTGGTGGAAGTCGGGGTCGCGGTCAACGCCTGGTATGCCCCCTTCTATGATCTGATCCAGAAGGCACTCAGTTCCCCGCACAAGGTCTCTATCGACCAGTTTTATCACGAAGTGGGGGTCTTCCTCGGCATCGCGCTGATCGCCGTGATCATTGCCGTGATGAATAACTTCTTTGTCAGCCACTATGTGTTCCGCTGGCGTACCGCCATGAACGAGCACTATATGGCCCACTGGCAGCAGTTACGTCATATCGAAGGTGCCGCCCAGCGTGTGCAAGAAGACACGATGCGTTTCGCCTCTACGCTGGAGGATATGGGGGTGAGCTTTCTCAACGCCATCATGACGCTGATCGCTTTCCTGCCGGTGCTGGTTACCCTGTCGGCTCACGTGCCGGATCTGCCCATTATCGGCCATGTTCCGTACGGCCTGGTTATCGCCGCAATTATCTGGTCGCTGATGGGCACCGGTTTACTGGCGGTGGTAGGGATCAAACTGCCGGGGCTGGAGTTCAAAAACCAGCGCGTTGAAGCCGCCTACCGTAAAGAGCTGGTTTACGGTGAAGACGACGCTAACCGGGCCTCGCCGCCTACTGTGCGTCAGCTGTTCAGCGCGGTACGTCAAAACTATTTCCGTCTCTATTTCCACTACATGTACTTCAACATTGCGCGCATTCTCTATCTGCAAGTCGATAACGTATTCGGCTTATTCCTGCTGTTCCCGTCGATCGTTGCCGGTACCATTACCCTCGGTCTGATGACTCAGATCACCAACGTCTTCGGCCAGGTTAGGGGCTCGTTCCAGTATCTCATCAGCTCCTGGACTACGCTGGTAGAGTTAATGTCTATCTATAAACGTTTACGCAGCTTTGAACGCGAGCTGGATAACCAGCCACTGCAGGAAGTGACCAACACGTTAAGCTAATACAGGGAGTCGTTATGCCTTTTGCCGTATCACGCGCCTTACCGTTATCGCTCCTTGCCGCCCTGGTGCTGGCAGGCTGTGCTGAGCAAGGTGCAGCCCCGCTTAAAAAGGGCGAGAAACCCGTCGATGTCGCGAGCGTGGTGCGGCAGAAAATGCCCGCCAGCGTGAAAGATCGCGACCAGTGGGCCAGCGCGCTGGCAAAGACCTTCGATAGCCAGAAGATAGCCCCGACCGAAGAGAATATCTGTTCGGTACTGGCGGTAGCGCAGCAGGAGTCAATGTATCAATCCGACCCTAAGGTGCCCGGGCTGAACAAGATCGCCTGGAAGGAGATCGACCGACGGGCAGAATCGATGCATATACCGGCGTTTCTGGTCCATACCGCCCTCAAAATCACCTCTCCTGATGGCAAGAGTTATAGCGAGCGGCTGGACACGGTGAAAACCGAGAAGCAGTTGAGTGAAATCTTCGACGATATGATTAGCATGGTGCCGATGGGGCAAAAGCTCTTCGGCTCGCTTAACCCGGTACATACCGGCGGGCCGATGCAGGTCAGTATCGCCTTTGCCGAGAAACACACCGACGGTTACCCGTGGAAGTATGACGGTACCGTGCGTCAGGAGGTCTTTTCCCTGCGCGGAGGTTTGTGGTTTGGGACTTATCATCTGCTCAATTACCCTGCCAGCTACAGCGCGCCGCTGTACCGCTTTGCCGACTTCAATGCAGGCTGGTACGCGAGCCGTAACGCGGCATTTCAGAATGCCGTCAGCCGCGCCAGCGGTGTAAAGCTGGCGCTGGATGGTGATTTAATTGCGTATGGTAGCCGCACGGCGGGCAAAACCGAGATGGCGGTTCGCAAGCTGGCCGGGAAGCTGGATATGAGCGAGAGCGAGATTCGACACCAGCTGGAGAAGAGCGATAGCCAGAGCTTCGAGAAAACGAAACTTTATCAGCAAGTTTATGCGTTAGCGGAGCAGAAGAGTGGAAAGACGTTGCCGCGAGAGATGTTGCCAGGCATTCAGCTTGAGAGCCCGAAGATCACCCGCAACCTGACCACAGCCTGGTTTGCGAAGCGTGTCGACGATCGTCGGGCTCGCTGTATGGCAATGAATTAGTGGTAGCGACGCCAGCGGTTAACTAGCGCCACAACACCCAGGATGACGCAGCCCACTAGGAAGGGAATCAGCCCAAAGATGGTTCCCACGCCCAGTCCGATTTCAACGCGCGGGCGGCCGCTGTCCTCTACCTGCATCAAATGTTCATAGACGCCAGGTGCATGCACCAACATGTTCAAAAACTGCGAACCCGCCCAAAAGCAGAACAGTACAAACAGGGCATAGGCAATATTACCTGACGTGGAGGTTTTCGGGTGTTTACCATTAAAGATCGGCTTCGACATAGTAAAGTCTGCCATAAAGACCTCCGTATAGTTCGTTCTGGCCATACACCAGTGATATAAGCGAAGTTTGACAGGTCATCGCATTTGTCAATATCGGAATCGTGGTAATTTGCAGCATGGATTTCTCCTGGATCGCCGATTTCTGCACCAACTCACAACTTCGTAACCTTAAGTTAAATTCATTAACATTTAAGAATTTCCGTATTGGACACAGACCTGACGCGGAAACTATGCGAGGATGTTTTTTTTATTCAGGAGCGACCATGAAACTGCCTGCCAAAATTCGCCGTGACTGGCATTACTACGCCTTTGCCATTGGGCTGATCTTTATTCTTAATGGGGTTGTGGGGTTACTGGGATTTGAAGCGAAGGGTTGGCAAACCTATGCGGTAGGTCTGGTGACATGGGTTATTAGCTTCTGGCTGGCAGGATTGATTATTCGCCGTCGCCCGGAAGAGCCGACGGCGAATAACGTCGATTAACCGTTTACCGTAACATTTAGCGCGCTATCGGCGGCATGCTGCTCCAGCGCCAGCTCAATCAGGCGGGTAATCAGCTCTGGATAGCTGATGCCGCTCGCCTGCCACAATTTCGGGTACATGCTGATATTGGTAAAGCCAGGCAAGGTGTTAATTTCATTGATGATGACGTCATTTTCAGTGGTTAAAAAGACATCGACCCGGGCCATTCCGCGACAGCCCAGCGCCTGATAAGCCTCAATCGCGATGGCCCGGATGCGGTCGTTTACCGCCGAGTCCAGGGCTGCCGGCACGACGACCTGTGCGCCTTTGTCATCAATGTATTTGGTGTCATACGAATAGAAATCGCTGTTCAGTACCACTTCGCCGCAGGTACTGGCCTGGGGGAAGTCATTGCCCAGCACCGCACACTCGATTTCACGTCCTTTGATACCCTGTTCAACCACCACTTTATGGTCAAAGGTAAATGCCAGACGTACGGCCTCGTTGAATTGCGCCTCGCTGCTGACTTTACTCACCCCAACGGACGACCCCTGATTTGCCGGCTTCACAAAGAGCGGCAGGCCAAGCTCTGCCTGTAGAGCGCTAAAGCTGTGTTTGTCGCGATTGGCGCGGGTGAGGGTAACGAAAGGCGCTACGTTCAGACCGGCGTCGCGCAACAGACGTTTGGTGACATCTTTATCCATGCAGGCGGCAGAACCCAGTACGTCGGAGCCGACAAACGGCAGGTTTGCCATGCGCAGCATGCCCTGCAGCGAGCCATCTTCGCCCAGCGTACCGTGCACGATCGGGAAGATGACGTCGAGTTGCAGAAGGGCCTGTGCGTTGCTGGCGTTAATCAGTTGATTCTGTGCCACGCCCGGCACAACCGCGACGCTTATGTCAGAAGGATTCAGGGCGATGTGTGCCGGATCGTCAGCATTAAGCAGGTAGCTGTTGGCGTCATTGACATGCCACTGTCCCTGCTTATCGATACCCAGCAGCACAACGTCGAACCGGCTCTTATCAATCGCATTGACGATGTTTTTGGCCGATTGCAGCGACACTTCGTGTTCTGCTGATTTTCCCCCAAATACAATACCCACACGCAGCTTTGCCATTACTCTCACTCATCCAGTCTGACTCAAAACCCATACCTTACCACGATGCCCGGCGGGATTCGCCGCCTTCTGCCATAATGTTTTAGCAAGCAACGGAGGGGGGAAAGTGCGAGGAAAAGGTCTAATTATCTGTCTTGTTATTATCGGCGCGGCAGCGGTGGGGTATCGCTGGTTGCCGTCTTATTACAACCCTTTTGCGCCTCTCTCGCTTGACGATCCCCCCGGGAAAATCACCCAGTTTAAGCTGCGGCGACTCACGCCCGAGCACTGCGAAACCTTGCTCAGCCAGGCGAACGATTCAAAGCTGATCCGTACCCAGACGGTTGCCGACAGTGGGGGCGAGTGTCCCCTGGTGGATGTGGTGCGGGTGCGTGACTTTGGCCGCGTAGGGCTGAGCAGCAGTTTCCTGGCCAGTTGTCCCCTGGCGCTCAGTGCTGCCCTCTATATTCACCAGCAGGCACAACCGCTGACACAGCGCATGATGGGGAGCCGCCTGACCCGCGTTGACCATTTTGGCAGCTTTGCTTGCCGAAATATCTATCATCGACAGGATGCGCGACGCAGCGAGCATGCCAGCGCCCAGGCGCTCGATATTAGCGGCTTTCAGCTGGCGGACGGGCAGAAGATTACGGTGCTGCAAGGCTGGAAAAACGCGCGAACGCAGCCCTGGTTAAAGGCGATGCTTAGCGCCAGCTGCGGCTATTTTGGCAATGGGCTTGGGCCAGAGTACAACAGGGCGCATGCTAACCATTTTCATCTGGGTATGCGGGGATATGGTTACTGCCCGTAAGCATAAACCCACCGCTAAAAGAGGATAGAGTGTGATTTGTTTCACATTTTTGATGACTGGAAAGATAAAACACTAAAATTCATCCCGACAGCATCAGCTGCGCTTTGTGATGAGGCATAACTTGCTAATCTATGAGCGAATTCGCTCAAAAAAATGAATGTGTCGCGCTATGGAATCCTGGAAGGTTAACCTTATATCGGTCTGGTTCGGTTGTTTCTTCACCGGGCTTGCCATCAGTCAGATCTTACCTTTTCTGCCGCTGTATGTGTCTCAGCTGGGGGTCTCCTCGCACGAGGCGCTTTCGATGTGGTCCGGGCTTACCTTCAGCGTGACGTTTCTGGTCTCTGCCATCGTCTCGCCTATGTGGGGAAGCCTTGCCGATCGCAAAGGGCGGAAGCTTATGCTGCTGCGTGCCTCCCTGGGAATGGCCATTGCTATTCTGTTGCAGGCCTTCGCCTCCAACGTCTGGCAGCTTTTTCTGCTACGAGCGCTGATGGGGCTGACTTCCGGTTATATTCCTAACGCCATGGCGCTGGTGGCGTCGCAGGTACCACGCGAACGCAGCGGCTGGGCGTTGAGTACGCTCTCAACGGCGCAAATTAGCGGCGTAATTGGCGGGCCACTGATGGGCGGTTTCCTGGCCGATCACGTAGGGCTGCGGGCGGTCTTTATTATTACCGCTATCCTGCTGATGGTCAGTTTTCTGGTCACGCTGTTTCTTATTAAAGAGGGGGCGCGTCCCACCGTTAGTAAAGCGCAGCGCCTGAGCGGGAAAGCGGTCTTTGCCTCACTGCCTTACCCGGGGCTGATGATCGCTCTCTTCGTCACCACGATGGTGATCCAGCTCTGTAACGGCTCGGTGGGGCCTATTCTGGCGCTGTTTATCAAATCGATGGAGCCAGACAGCAACAATATCGCTTTTCTGAGCGGCATGATTGCCGCCGTACCGGGTGTTTCTGCCCTTATCGCTGCACCGCGACTGGGCAAGCTGGGCGACCGTATCGGCACCGCACGCATTTTAATGGCGACGCTGGTGGTGGCCGTGGTGCTCTTCTTCGCAATGTCATTTGTCACCACCCCATTCCAGCTTGGTGTGTTGCGCTTTTTACTGGGCTTTGCCGATGGCGCGATGTTGCCAGCCGTACAGACCCTGCTGGTTAAATACTCCAGCGACCAGGTGACCGGACGCATCTTTGGCTATAACCAGTCGTTCATGTATCTCGGTAACGTTGCCGGGCCGCTGATTGGGGCGTCGGTTTCGGCTATGGCAGGATTCCGTTGGGTCTTTGCTGCCACGGCGGTAGTGGTGTTGCTGAATATTCTGTATCTGGCGGTGGTATTACGCCGTCGCCGTCAGCAGGAGGCTAATAGAAGCGTCGGTAACAGAAGATAACGCTGCTGTATTATATATTCTTATACTTAAACCTGACGGTAATAACTAAAATGGCTTTCTGTTTTTTTAATGACGCAAAGCAATTCATGATCTGAAGCTAATATAAAAACGTTTCGCTGAACCTGGATCGCATTTATTTAAAATAATGGATTTTATTTGTCTAAAGATAATACTTTTCCCTCTTTGCAACCCCCATCCTTAGTGCTAAGTTCAGAACAAATCTGATAAGGAAATAGCACGATGAAAAATCTCATTGCTGAGTTGTTAGTGAAGCTCGCCCAAAAGGAAGAAGAGTCAAAAGAACTGGTAGCCCAGGTTGAAGCGCTGGAAATTGTCGTCACCGCGTTATTACGCCAGATGGCTCAGTCCGATCAGCAGGCCTTGATCCGAAGCGTTGAAGGGGCGCTGGATGCGGTACGGCCAGATTCACTGGTGCCGGAGCAGGATAGCGAAATGCTACAACAATACGTAAAGAAGCTGTTGCGGCACCCGCGGAGCTGATTGGTTTGCGTATCTAAAACGCTGTCATCGATCTGTCACGTCGGTTGCCTATAGTCGCTCTGTTTTATTTTTTATGTATTTTTACATGGAGAAAATAAGTGAAACAGAGCGCACTTGCTATTGCATTACTTCCCCTGATGTTCACTCCTAAAATTTATGCAGAAACGGTAACATCATTCCACGTTCTTGAAAATCGCGCAGCTCAGGGTGATATCACCCAGCCCGGCGGTGCGCGTCGCTTGTCGGAAGACCAGACCGCCGCATTGCGCGCCTCCTTAAATGATAAGCCAGCAAAGAATATTATCCTGCTGATTGGCGATGGAATGGGTGATTCAGAAATTACTGCTGCACGAAATTATGCTGAAGGCGCGGGCGGATATTTTAAAGGGATTGATTCGCTGCCGCTTACCGGCCAGTACACCCACTATGCGCTGGATAAAAAAACCGGCAAGCCGGATTACGTCACGGATTCCGCCGCGTCTGCCACGGCCTGGTCAACCGGCGTAAAAACCTATAACGGCGCGCTGGGCGTGGATATTCACGAAAAAGATCACCAAACCATTCTTGAAATGGCAAAAGCGGCAGGCCTGATGACGGGTAACGTCTCGACGGCGGAATTGCAGGACGCGACCCCGGCGGCGCTGGTAGCGCATGTGACGTCACGTAAATGCTACGGCCCGAGCGTCACCAGCGAAAATTGCGCCACCAATGCGCTGGAAAAAGGCGGTAAAGGCTCTATTACGGAGCAGCTGTTAAACGCCCGTGCCGACGTCACGCTTGGCGGTGGCGCCAAAACCTTTATGGAGACCGCCACCAGCGGTGAATGGCAGGGCAAAACTCTGCGCGAACAGGCCCAGGCGCGCGGCTATCAGCTGGTTAACGATGCGGCCTCACTGGCGACCATTACCGAAGCCAACCAGGATAAACCGCTGCTGGGCCTCTTCTCCGAGGGCAATATGCCTGTGCGCTGGGAAGGGCCGAAAGCCAGCTATCACGGCAATCTCGATAAGCCTGCCGTCACCTGTGCGCCTAACCCGAAACGCAATGAAAGCGTACCGACACTGGCAGCGATGACCGAAAAAGCGATCGCGCTGCTGGATAAGAGCGAAAAAGGGTTCTTCCTGCAGGTTGAAGGTGCATCCATCGACAAGCAGGATCACGCCGCTAACCCTTGCGGCCAGATTGGCGAAACCGTCGATCTGGATGAAGCCGTGCAGAAAGCGATGGCCTTCGCGAAGAAAGATGGCAATACGCTGGTGATCGTGACGGCTGACCACGCTCACTCCAGCCAGATTGTGGCGCCGGATACCAAAGCTCCGGGTCTGACCCAGGCGCTGAACACCAAAGATGGCGCTGTGATGGCCATTAGCTATGGCAACTCCGAAGAGGAGTCGATGGAACATACCGGTAGCCAGCTGCGCATTGCCGCCTATGGTCCACATGCCGCAAACGTGGTGGGGCTGACGGATCAGACCGATCTCTTCTACACCATGAAAGCGGCTCTGGGTATGAAGTAAAACGAATGCCCGGCGGGAATCTTCTCTGCCGGGTGGTTTTTTTACCGCAAACGACCAGACTTAATGTGATCATTCACAGAAGGATAGTGCTATGAAAATCACATTACTTGTTACTTTGATCTTCGGCCTGTTTTTCATCGCCACGGTGGGTGCGCAAGAGAAGACCCTCACACCGCAACAGCAACGTATGACCACCTGCAACCAGCAGGCGACGGCTGATGCGTTGAAAGGCGATGCGCGAAAAACTTACATGAGCGACTGCCTCAAAAATGGAGCCTCGAAACCGGGCGAAAAGAGCCTGACGCCACAGCAGCAAAAGATGCGTGAATGTAACGTTAAGGCGACAGAGCAGTCTCTTAAAGGCGATGACCGTAATAAGTTTATGAGTGCCTGTCTGAAGAAAGCTGTCTAGTGCTAATGGGTGAGCGGGCTTCCCGGCTCACCCAAAATCTCATACTCCCCCGTCGGACCCCCTCTCTATAATTTGGGAAATTGTTTCAGAATGTTCCCAAAAGATAATGAATGACGAAAACTTTTACCAGAAAGGGCTGACGCGCGAAGAGTGGGATTATCCTTTTCCCTCGGATGACCATCATCGTTCCGGCATACGCTTCGCCCGGCGGGTTCGCCTGCCGCGGATGGCTGGCCTTGCGACGATGTTTTTCCCCATTGCTGGCGTTCTGGTGACGCAACCTGTGGCCGGCGGCTGGTGGCTGCTGCTGGTTGGCGGGGCGTTCGTCTGGCCACATCTCGCCTGGCAGTTGGCGTCACGCTCTGCCGATCCCCGCAGCAATGAATTCTATAACCTGAAAGCTGATGCCATTATTGCCGGGATCTGGATTGGCCTGATGGGCGTTAATGCGTTTCCTACCGCTGCGCTATTGATGATGACCAGCATGAACATGATGGGGGCTGGCGGGCTACGGCTGTTTACTGCTGGCACGCTGCTGACGACCCTTGCCGCCCTGGCGACACTGCAGATGGCCAGCATTCCCCCCCCTCTTTGTGAGCTCAGCGCTGCAGGGGTGGCTCACGCTGCCGGTGTTAATTTTCTACCCGGTGCTCTTTGCCTGGGTCAGTTACCAGACCGCAATCCGGCTGGCGGAACACAAGCGACGGCTGGAATTAATGAGTACCCGCGACGGCATGACGGGCGTCTTTAACCGGCGGCACTGGGAAGACCTGCTGCGCAATGAGTTTGATAGCTGCCGCCGTCATCATCGTGACGCCACCATGCTGCTTATCGATATCGACCATTTCAAAACCATCAACGACACCTGGGGGCATGATATTGGCGATGAAGCCATTATCGCCATTACGCACCAGCTACAACTCACGCTGCGCGGAAGCGATATCATAGGCCGGTTTGGCGGGGACGAATTTGCGGTGATCATGAGTAACACCGCGGCGGACAGCGCTATCGCCGCGATGTCGCGAGTCCATGAGCGGCTGGCGCAGCTAAGCCTGCCGGGCGCACCGCTGGTGAAGCTCTGTATTAGCGTAGGGGTGGCACCGCTCACGCCGCCGATGGGGCACTATCGTGAGTGGCTAAAGGCGGCAGATGTTGCCCTGTACAAAGCGAAGAACGCCGGACGAAACCGCACCGAAGTGGCGGCCTGACGCCCGGCATGCGATCAGGACTTACTCAGCTGTTCTGATTTTTCCATACACTTATTCATGGCTTCAATAACCGCCGAGCGGAACCCTCGCTCTTCCAGCACCCGTACAGCTTCAATGGTCGTCCCGCCTGGCGAGCAGACCATATCTTTCAGTTCACCCGGATGCTTACCGGTTTCCAGCACCATTTTGGCCGAGCCCATCACCGCCTGAGCTGCAAATTTATATGCCTGCGCCCTTGGCATTCCACCCAGCACGGCGGCATCCGCCATCGCTTCGATGAACATAAAGACATACGCAGGCGCCGAGCCGCTCACGCCCACTACCGGATGGATCATCGCTTCCGCAATCACTTCCGCTTCGCCGAAGCAGCGGAAGATATTCACCACGTCGGCCACATCTTCCGTGGTGACCAGCGCATTAGGGGTGATGGAGGTCATGCCTGCGTTGACCAGCGAAGGGGTGTTTGGCATCGCGCGCACGATTTTGCGATCGTGGCCCATGGCGCGAGCCAGCTGATCCAGAGTGACGCCGGCAGCAATCGATACGACAACGGTATCCTTGTTCAGGCTTGAGGTGACGTCGCTCAGCACTTTGACCATGATATTAGGCTTTACGGCACCGAAGAGGATATCCGCTACCTGGGCCACTTCCTGGGCGCTCTGCGCCGCATTGATACCATACTGATCGTGCAGGGCAGCGACTTTATCTGGCGACGGGGTATAGACCCAAATCTGGCCAGGCTGCACCTGGCCGCTGGCAATCAGGCCACCCAGGATGGCTTTACCCATGTTACCGCAGCCGATAAAACCGATTTTCTTCTCCATCACGTCTCCCTCTTTTATGCCTTGTTATGTGTATGGAAGGCTAGCTTAGCGCGGATTGTTACGCAGCGCTAAAGCTTCTGCCTCATCCGCTGCTTTGCCTGAGAAGAAAAGCAGGCGACAATGGGGCAGTTATCGAAAGGAGAGAACATGGCGATTTGGGTGGATGCCGATGCGTGTCCAAATGTGATTAAAGAGATTCTGTTTCGCGCCGCCGAGCGCGTGCAAATGCCCCTGACGCTGGTGGCTAACCAGAACCTGCGAGTCCCACCGTCACGGTTTATTCGCGCCATGCGCGTACCGGCCGGCTTTGACGTAGCGGATAACGAAATAGTGCGTCTGTGCAGCGCGGAGGATCTGGTTATCACCGCCGATATTCCGCTGGCGGCTGAGGTGCTGGAAAAGGGCGCCGCCGCGCTAAATCCAAGAGGTGAGCGTTACTCTCCGGCCACCATCCGTGAAAAACTGACGATGCGTGATTTTATGGACACCCTGCGCGCCAGCGGCGTACAAACCGGGGGGCCGGATAGTTTATCTCAGCGCGACCGACAGCTCTTTGCTGCTGAGCTGGATAAATGGCTTCTTGAGGTGAAACGTCGTCAGGGATGAGCCCAGCATTGTCGTCGGATTGTGCTCCCGTTATGCCACTGGGGTTGTCAGCCCCTGCAGCAATCAGGTATGGTGTGCGGCATCAGGTATGCAATCATTTCTTTACAGTCGCTATCCCTAATCATCAGGGGATAAATCTACATTTGTAAAAATAAATTTACACTGACTTCTGTACTAGTTAAATGGTATCATTGGCCACTTTTCGACGTTACGCTCCGCATCTTTGCGGCCTTAAGAGGAACACCAGGTTATGACCCAGCCTATATTCTTGATCGGCCCCCGCGGCTGCGGCAAAACGACGGTGGGGCATGAGCTGGCGCGTCTGTGCGGCTGTGAGTGCATCGATACCGATCGCTGGTTGCAAACCCACGCGCAAAAAAGTATTGCTGAAATTGTTGAGCAGGAAGGGTGGGAAAGCTTTCGCGCCCGCGAGACCGCAGCCCTGGAAGCGGTGACGGCGGTCTCAGGCGTCATTGCCACCGGCGGCGGCATTATCCTGGCACCTTATAACCGGCAGTTTATGCGCGAGAAAGGCACTGTTATTTATCTCTCTGCGCCCGTGCCGGTGCTGGTTGAGCGCCTTGTGGCATTTCCAGAAGAGGGTCAACGCCCTACGCTTACCGGCAAACCGATCAGCGAAGAGGTGAGCGAAGTACTGGCAGAACGCGACGCCCTCTATCGCGAAGCGGCTCACCATGTGGTTGATGCCTCGCTCTCCCCGTCAGAAGTGGTACAAAATATTGCTACTGCGCTGCGTCTGGCTTGTGTTAGCTAACTGATGTCTATACTGATAGTTCACCCCAGATAAAGATAAAAAGGATGAACTATGCCAACAAGACCTCCCTATCCGCGTGAAGCCCGTGTCGTTGCCGTTGAGAAAGGCGCTACGGGCCAGACCGTCACCTGGTATCAGCTGCGTGCCGACCATCCAAAACCCGATTCGCTCATTAGCGAGCATGAAACGGAGCAGGAAGCGCTCGACGCCAAGGTCCGCTACGAAGATCCCGATAAGACTTAAAAAAAATCTGAAAGCGGGAAATACCACGCCTAAATCACATTTATCACTCATTGAATAAGTTAAGCAGAGGTTAATATCTAGTTATTACAGATACCTTCTGCCAGGCGTCCGGATCTTTACATTCCGGCAGGCACATACGCTGCTACGCTATTGTGCTGTTCATACCAGAACAGCGAGCCGCGCAGCGTTGTGAGCCTGTGCCTGTTTTACGTAGTGGTAGTGGAGAAAGGCGAGAAAGATGAAGGCCACCTTGGCGATCCTCACGATTGGGGTAGTCCCAGTAAGCGAAGTGTTACCGCTCTTGACCGAGCATATTTCGGAACAACAGATCACCCATCATAGCTTGCTGGGTAGTCTAAGCCGTGAGGCGGTCATGGAGACCTACGGCGTTGCGCGGGAGATGATTCCCTGCCGACACTGTTAAGCGACGGTAAAATGGCGACGGTATCCCGGCAAAAGATCGAACGCGATCTGCAGGCCGTTATTGAAGTGCTTGATAATCAGGGGTATGACGTCATCCTGCTGATGAGTACCGCCCCGGTATCCGGGCTGGTGGCCCGTAATGCGATCCTGCTTGAGCCGATGCGGATTATCCCGCCGCTGGTGGCCTCGATTGTGGATGGTCATCAGGTGGGGGTGATCGTGCCGATCCCCGAATTGATGCAAAACCAGTCCCGAAAATGGCAGGCGTTAGAACGTCCGCCGCTCTACTCGCTGGCGAACCCTATCTGGGATAACGAGGCCAAATTGATCGAGGCCGGGCGCGATCTGCTGGCGCAGGGAGCTGATGTATTGATGCTGGATTGCCTCGGTTTTCATCAGCGTCATCGCGATCTGTTACAAAAAGCGCTCGATGTGCCCGTTTTGTTATCAAACGTACTGGTGGCGCGGCTTGCCTCGGAGCTGCTGGGGTAATGATTTTGCGTGACAGGCAGGGAGTGTGCCCCCTATATTGGATTGACATCCAACAACAAAAAGGGCCAGTTCATGCTTCAAAGTAATGAGTACTTTTCCGGTAAAGTGAAGTCCATCGGTTTTGCCAGCAGCATCACTGGCAATGCCAGTGTCGGCGTGATGGCTGAAGGGGAATATACATTTGGTACCGCTCAACCTGAAGAGATGACCGTCGTCAGTGGCTCTCTGAAGGTATTGTTACCGGGTGAGACGGAGTGGAAATTGTTTACTGCGGGTCAGATCTTTAACGTTCCGGGCCATAGCGAGTTCCACCTGCAGGTGGCTGAGCCGGCCTCTTATCTCTGCCGTTATCTGTAATTTTTTTTACCCTCTCCCGGTCGGGAGAGGGTAAACAGCATGGCCGATTAGCGCTGTGCTTCTCCGCCGAGACCCTCTACCAGGCTTTGTATCAGTGCGGCTAACTCGCCCGTCATCAGAATAAAGTCGGCATCAAAACGCTGCGCCGGATCGTCACGGTCGATGTCGTCGTTCTGATCGCGCAGTTCGTCAGAGAATTTCAGCCGTTTTACGGAGCCATCGTCGCAGATCATGAACTGGATCCGTTGCTGCCAGTCGAGCGCCAGCTTGGTTACCAGTTTGCCCGCTTCAATGTGTACGGCAATTTCATCGCTCACCAGATCCTGTTTTTTCGCGCGGATCACACCGCCATCTTCCAGGATCGCCTTCAGTTCTGCTTCATCCAGCAGCTGGAAGCCCTGCGGCACGGTACCGCCGCGAACCCATTCGGTGAGCGTCAGCTCAATGGGGTTTTCCATGGTCAGCGGCACGACCGGAAGGGAGCCCAGGCTCTTACGCAGCAGCGCAAGGGTATCTTCCGCTTTTTTGGCGCTGGCACAGTCGACAATAATCAGGCCGTTAACGGTGTCGATCCACATCATCGTCTGGCTGAAGCGGCTAAAAGCGCGCGGCAGCAGCGAGTGCAGTACTTCATCTTTCAGCGAGTCTTTCTCGGTTTTTTTCAGCTTGCGGCCCTGTTCTGCCTCCAGCTTGAAGATCTTCGCTTCCAGTGCCTGTTTCACGACCGGCGCGGGCAGAATTTTCTCTTCTTTGCGGGCGCAAATGATGATTTGACCATTGGTGGTGTGGGTCAGCGCATCGCTCTGAGAGCCCATCGGTGGAACCCAACCGGTTTTGGCCATATCCTGGCTGCCGCAAGGGCTAAACGTATAAAGGGCTAACTGTTTTTCCATCTCGTCAGCGCGCAGCGGGACATCGCGGCTGAGACGGTAAACCATCAAATTTTTGAACCACAGCATGATAATTTCCACGGCCTTGTCGTTAAATGCAGCGGGCATGATAACGAATTGTCGCATCGCTTGCATTGCTAATCGGGATGCCGACTTCTACTCTGTTGATAATCAAAAAAATGAGGAACGTCCTGTGCGAATTGGTATCGATTTAGGCGGCACGAAAACCGAAGTGATAGCGCTGAGTGAGCAGGGGGAGCAGCTGTTTCGCCACCGTCTGCCCACCCCTCGTGATGATTATCAGCAAACCATAGAAACCATTGCCACGCTGGTGGAGATGGCGGAGCAGGCCACAGGCCAGAGTGGTAGCGTAGGTATGGGGATCCCGGGTTCGATTTCGCCCTATACCGGCGTGGTGAAAAACGCTAACTCAACCTGGCTCAATGGCCAGCCGTTTGACAAAGATCTGAGCCAGCGCCTGAATCGTGAAGTACGGCTGGCAAACGATGCCAACTGCCTGGCGGTATCTGAGGCTATTGATGGAGCTGCGGCGGGGGCACAGACCGTTTTTGCGGTCATAATCGGCACCGGTTGCGGCGCGGGCGTGGCCTTTGGCGGTCGCTCTCATATCGGCGGCAACGGCACGGCGGGCGAGTGGGGGCACAACCCTTTGCCGTGGATGGACGAAGATGAGCTGAAATACCGCGCAGAAGTGCCCTGCTATTGCGGCAAGCAGGGGTGTATTGAAACCTTTATCTCCGGCACGGGCTTTGCCACCGATTACCACCGACTGAGCGGCAAGCCGCTGAAGGGGAATGAGATCATCCGTCTGGTTGATGCGCAGGATCCCCTTGCTGAACTGGCCCTCAGCCGCTACGAAACGCGGCTGGCGAAATCTCTGGCGCACGTGATCAATATTCTGGATCCGGATGTGATCGTGCTGGGGGGCGGCATGAGCAATGTGGATCGTCTTTATGCCACCGTGCCTCAGCTGGTGAAGCAGTGGGTGTTCGGCGGCGAGTGCGAGACCCCGATTCGCAAAGCGGTGCACGGGGACTCCAGCGGGGTGCGCGGCGCCGCCTGGCTCTGGCCGCAGTGACGATGTCGCCCTCTTGCAGCGCAAGAGGGCGCAGTCTTATTCGACCGCAAACGCGCGGTCTAGCTTGCTGAAGCCCAGCCCGTTGATCTTCTTAACCTTAATCTGCACCGGAATGCGCTCCTTCATCGCCTCGACGTGACTGATCACCCCGATGGTCTTGCCGCTGGCGTTCAGGGCATCCAGCGCATCCAGGGCTGTGTCCAGCGTCTCGCTGTCCAGGGTGCCAAAACCTTCATCGAGGAACAGCGAGTCGATACGCGTTTTATGACTCACCAGGTCGGAAAGCGCCAGCGCCAGCGCCAGGCTCACCAGGAAACTCTCACCGCCTGAAAGGGTGCGGGTATCGCGTACGGCATCGGCCTGCCAGGTATCGACCACCTCCAGCTCCAGCGCGTCGCTGACTTTCCGTTGCAGGAGATAGCGGCCGTGCAGGCGGATTAGCTGCTGGTTTGCCAGCCAGACCAGGTTATCCAGGGTCAGCCCCTGCGCAAATTTACGGAAGCGATCGCCCTCTTTTGAGCCAATCAGCGCATTCAAATATCCCCAGTCCTCCGCCAGACGTGCGGCCTCTTCAATTTGCTGCATCAGCACCTGCTGGTGCTGGCGATTGTCGGCGTCCTGTTTTACCTGCTGGCGTATTTCACCCTGGCGGGTGGTATTTTCACGCAGTTTCAGCGCCAGGTGGTGTAACTGCTCCTGCAGGGTCTGCATCGCGACCTCATCAGGAAGATCTGCAGGGCGTTGTGCCGCATGCGCTTTACACTGCTGCTCTGCCTGGTGAGCCAGGGCGCGTGATTGCTGGATCTGCTGCTCCAGCGTCTGTTTCAGCTGCTCCAGCTTGCTCACGCTCTCATCATCCAGCACGGCGGCCAGGAAGGCCTGCTGATCGGTAAAACAGCTGGCGGACAGGGCTGCCGCAAACTGCTCTTGTAATTCCGTCAGCCTGTCTGCGTCCACTCTCTCTTGCGCCTGCAGCGTATTCAGTTGGCTCTGCAGCGAGATGCACTCGGTGTGGATCGCCTGCCAGTTTTCGGGCACCGGCTCTTCATCTTCCTGCTCTGAAGGCGGTAGGGTATCAAGCAGGGGTTTCAGGGCCTGGATACGCTCCTGGATGGCCGCAAGCTGCGTCTGTTGCGCTTGCCAGCTATTCGCCTCGGCTTCACGCTCGGCGAGCCAGGCCGCAGCTTCGCCCTCGGCGGGGGCGGTGAGTGCCAGCGCCTCTAGCGCGCTCTGCAGCGACTGTTGCTGGGCGTCGAGTTGTTGTTTGCTCTGCTGTCGCTGCTGTTCCAGGTCGTTTAACTGTACCTGTAGAGCGTGAAGCTGGCTTAGCTGGTAAAGCTGCTGCTCGTACTGCTCCTGCTCGTTCAACCAGTGTGTAATGTCGTCCTGAATCGAGTGGGTGATGGCTAGCTGGGAGCAACTCTCCTGCCACGCTTTAGTAAGTGCTTGCTCATCTTCTGAGAGCGTCTGGATCAGCTTCGCCTCGCGTTGCAACTGCTCAACACGTGCGTTCAGTTGCCCGCGCAGCAGCAGACCCTCTTCCTCAAGCTGCTTAACCGCACGCTCAAGTTCATCACGACGTCGCTGATTTTCCGTTAACTCCAGCGCCTGGTATTGTGATACCGCAGGATGGTGGGTCGAGCCGCAGAGCGGGCAGGCTTTGCCGGCCTCCAGCGTGGCGCGATAACTTTCCAGTACTTTAATCTGTTCTTCCTGCGCGCAGAGCGTTTTGACATCCAGGTAGTGTTGATGCTTCTCTTTATACTGCAGGCGGCGCGCCGTCAGGGTCTCTTCCAGACGGGTTTTCTCTGCTTCTCCTTTCTGCTGACCGTCGCGATTATCAGCCAGTTGTTTTTGCAGAGGCTGGTAGCGAGCCTGTAGGGTGGCGAGGCGCTGGCGCACTGGGCGCAGTTGCACCTGTCGCTCAATGGCGGCGGCGGTCTCCTCTGGCGACAGCGTCAGAGCAGGCTGCGGCAACGCAGCGCGTTTTTGTTGAAACTCCGCAAGCCGTTTGTTGAGGCCATCATACTGCTGTTTATCGCGTTGCTGCTGGCTGAAAAGGGCCCGCCAACCGGCAATGTGCGAACTCCAGAGACCAAACTGACGATGCGCTTCCATCCAGAGGGTCATCTGCTTTTGTTGCGCCTCAAGTTGCGCCATGCTGCGGGCTGCACCGTTACGGACGCGCCCCCGCTGTGCCATCCGATCACGTAAGCAAGCATTCACTTCTGAAATTTGCTGGCGGGTACGGGTGAGAGAGGCGCTCTGCTCTTGCTCGCGCGTCCATAGCGGGCGCAGCGCCTGTGCGGGAAGGGCCAGCTGCAGCCTTGCCAGTTGCGGCTGGGCATCCGTTTGCGCGTGAAGCGCCTGCTGATGTGCAGCCTGCGCCTGTTGCTGGGCGCGGGCCAGTTCATCACTGCGCACCCACCACTGATGCCAGCGCTGCTGGCGCTGTTGTTCGGCCAGCAGTGAGGTTTCTTCGTCAGTAAGTGCCTGCAAACCTTGAACTAACTGCTGCTGTTGTTCTTCGCTTAACAGCACGACCCCGGCGGCTTGCGCTTCGCGCATCTCAAGCTGTTGGCGAGCGGCTTTGTGTTTTTCAAATACCTTCGCCGAAATCTGGCCGTAGATCTCCGTTCCCGTCAGCTCCTCTAACAGCTCCGCACGCTCTTTCGGTTTTGCATTGAGGAAGGCGGCAAACTGACCCTGCGAGAGCAACATTGAGCGGGTAAAACGGTCGTAATCCAGCCCGGTCAGGGAGGCGGTCAGTTCCAGTTTATCTTTCACTTTGTCGGCGAGGATTTTGCCATCTTCACAGCGGGCCAGCTCAACGCGCGGCGCCTGCAGATTGCCATCAGGCTGGTTGCGGGCACGGTTCTGGCTCCAGAAGGCGCGATAGGCCACCTCTTTGACCTCAAATTCCACCTCGGCAAGACACTCGGCGGTGTCCCGGGTCATGAGATCATTTTGTGACTGTGAGAGCGTGTTCAGGCGCGGTGTTTCGTGGTACAGCGCGAGGCAGATGGCGTCCAGCAGGGTGGTTTTCCCCGCACCGGTCGGCCCGGTAATGGCAAACAGGCCGTTGCTGAGAAAGGGCTCGGCGGTGAAGTCGATTTTCCACTCACCCTTTAATGAATTGAGGTTCTTCAGGCGCAGACTCAAAATTTTCATGGGTGCGACTCCTCGTCATTCAGGGTATTCAGCGCATCGTTAAATAGCTCATTCAGCCGCGCGCGCCGTGTTTCATCCAGCTCTTCCTGGGCCAGTCGCCGTTCGAAGACCTCTTCCACCTTCAGTTCACTCAATGTCTCGCGCTGGGCGGCGAGCAGACTTTTCTGGCGCTGTTCCCGGCTGCGGCGCACCAGTAACACCTCTACCGGCAGATCCTCGGTGAGCGCCTGAATTTTGCGCTGCATATTGTGCAGGTATTCGTCGGTAGTGATCTCAATATCGAGCCATACTGGCGGGGTTTGCGCGACGCCGCGCCACTGTTCAAGCTGCTGGGTAATTGACGCCAGGTCGCCTTTCAGGACGGCCAGTTGCTGGGTTACCGGCACCTCCAGCGTCTCGACGGCGCTCAGCTTGCCGTCATGGAAGCTGACCAGATGCACGCTTTTGTTTTTCCCCGTCTCGTCAAAGCTAAGGGCGATAGGGGAGCCGCAGTAGCGGATATGCTCACAGCCGCCGATGACCTGCGCCCGATGAATATGGCCCAGCGCGATATAGTCCGCCGCCGGGAAGTTCTGCGCCGGGAACGCGTCCAGCGTGCCGATATAGATGTCGCGGACCGCATCGCTTTTACTGGCGCCAACGGTCGTCAGATGGCCCGTGGCGATCACCGGCAAGGCGCTATCGCTCCGCAGGGCACAGGCGTCGGCATATTGTCTGGCGTAATAATCGGTAATGGCCTGCAGGAGATGCTGCTGCTTCTCTGCACCGGACATCCCCGCCTGGCTCTGCACCACATCGCGAGGGCGTAAAAACGGTACCGGGCAGAGTATGGCACCCGGGGTGCCGTCGCGTTTTTTTAACACCTGCGGTGGGTGTCCGGTGCTGGCGATAACGGTCGTATTCAGAAACGCCAGCAGATCGCGGGATTCGTTCAGGGTCGCCACGGAATCATGATTGCCTGCGACAATCACCAGATGGCAGCCGGTCTGCTGCAGGTTCACCACAAAACGGTTATAAAGCTCACGCGCATAGCTGGGAGGCGATCCGGTATCGAAGATATCTCCGGCGACGACGATGGCATCTACCTGCTGCGCTTGCGCTACCTCCAGCAGCCAGTTGAGGAAGGCTTCATGTTCATTGGCGCGGCTCTTACTGTAAAAATTCTGACCCAGGTGCCAGTCTGAGGTGTGAAGTATGCGCATAACAGATCCGTGGCAAAAAGAGGGGAAGGGGATTATAAACGTCTAAAGGCAGGAAAATCACGGCTGCCAGAAAACAACAGCTTGCCATCTGAGCTGGAACAGTTTTTCATAAATCTGTCACAAATCTGACGCATAATGACGCCGCATTACAATCATGTAACCTAATTAAGACAGGGCAATGTATGGCGAGACGTATTCTGGTCGTAGAAGATGAAGCACCTATCCGTGAAATGGTCTGTTTCGTGCTTGAGCAAAATGGCTTTCAGCCCGTTGAAGCCGAGGATTATGACAGTGCGGTGAACCAGCTCAACGAACCCTGGCCCGATCTTATTTTGCTGGACTGGATGCTGCCTGGCGGCTCGGGTCTGCAATTTATCAAACACATTAAACGTGAAGCCCTGACCCGGGATATCCCGGTGGTGATGCTGACCGCGCGTGGTGAAGAGGAGGATCGTGTCCGCGGTCTGGAAACCGGCGCGGATGATTACATCACCAAGCCCTTCTCGCCAAAAGAGCTGGTGGCGCGTATCAAAGCCGTGATGCGCCGCATCTCGCCGATGGCGGTGGAAGAGGTGATTGAGATGCAGGGACTTAGCCTGGATCCTACCTCACATCGCGTCATGACCGGCGAAAACCCACTCGATATGGGCCCCACCGAATTCAAATTATTGCACTTCTTTATGACCCACCCGGAGCGTGTCTACAGCCGCGAACAGTTGCTCAACAATGTCTGGGGAACTAACGTCTATGTCGAAGACCGGACGGTGGATGTCCATATCAGGCGCCTTCGCAAAGCGCTGGAACTCAGCGGGCACGATCGCATGGTGCAGACGGTCCGCGGCACGGGTTATCGATTCTCGACCCGTTACTGAACAATGACAGGAGTGTGACGCGTGCTGGAACGTCTGTCATGGAAAAGGCTTTTATTTGAACTGATCTTATGCTGCATTCCGGCCCTGATTCTGGGGGCCGTGTTAGGTTATCTTCCGTGGTTTTTACTTGCGGCAGTGACCGGCCTGCTTATCTGGCACTTCTGGAATTTATTGCGTCTCTCCTGGTGGCTATGGGTAGACAGAAGCATGACCCCACCGCCGGGTAGCGGCAGTTGGGAGCCGCTCCTGTATGGCCTGCACCAGATGCAGATGCGTAATAAAAAGCGTCGACGCGAGCTGGGTAGCCTGATTAAGCGCTTTCGCAGCGGTGCCGAATCGTTGCCGGACGCGGTGGTGTTGACCACCGAAGAGGGGGCGATCTTCTGGTGTAATGGCCTGGCGCAGCAGCTTCTTGGCCTGCGCTGGCCGGACGATAACGGCCAGAATATCCTTAACTTGCTGCGTTATCCGGAATTCGCCCGTTACCTGAAAGCGCGCGATTTTACCCGCCCGCACAATCTGGTACTGAACAATAGCCGTCATCTTGAGATCCGCGTCATGCCTTACAGCGATCAACAGTGGTTGATGGTGGCGCGTGACGTGACCCAGATGCACCAGCTGGAAGGGGCGCGTAGAAACTTCTTTGCTAACGTCAGCCATGAGTTGCGTACGCCGTTAACGGTGTTGCAGGGCTATCTGGAGATGATGCAGGAGCAGACGCTGGAGGGAGCACCGCGCGAGAAAGCGTTGCACACCATGCGTGAACAGACCCACCGGATGGAGGGGCTGGTTCGCCAGTTATTGACGCTTTCGCGTATCGAAGCCGCACCAACGCTGGCGCTGAACGATACCATTGATGTGCCGATGATGCTGCGCCTGCTCGAACGTGAAGCCCAGACCTTAAGCCACGGTAGACACCAGCTGAGCTTCGACGTGGACAACACGTTAAAAGTGCGCGGCAGTGAAGATGAACTGCGCAGCGCCATCTCGAACCTGGTATATAATGCGGTGAATCACACCCCTGAGGGCACCTCGATTAAGGTGCGCTGGCAGCGTGTCGCTTCCGGCGCGGAGTTCAGCGTTGATGATGATGGACCCGGGGTGGCACCAGAACACATTCCGCGTTTGACTGAACGCTTCTACCGGGTGGATAAAGCCCGATCCCGGCAGACCGGGGGCAGTGGCCTGGGGCTGGCGATTGTGAAGCATGCCATTAATCACCATGAAAGCCGGCTCGATATCTCCAGCCAGCCCGGCGTAAGCACGCGTTTCAGCTTCGTTATTCCGGAACGTTTGCTTGCCAGTTGAAAGGGCTGAGAGGAGTGCTGTAATCGGAAGTTGCCACAGGCCAGCGAAAGCTGGCCTGTTTACTTTGCAGTCAGGCGAAGCGAGCATGATTTTCATACTGCTGTTGCTTTTTTGTTCGCATGATTAGCCATGAGTTTTTCTTATACATGGTTCATTGTTCCAATCACTCTTTTCATTCCGGCATAATGTTCTGGTTTTGAGATCCTATATTGCCTTTAAACGTTATAAGCGTTTAAATTGCGCCCCAGATATCGTCATACCGACTATATTTGCGTGGTAAATCGAAAAACTATTCTTCTCCACGCCAGTACGGGAGTATATCCCACTGAAATTGAGTATTTTTTCCGCTGTTTTGTCCCGGCAGGGATGGCGAAAAATTCATCGTTTTCAACACCACATCCACAGGCAGTAAGGTTTTATGACCCATCATCTGAAATCGCGCGACATCGTTGCGCTGGGCTTTATGACATTTGCGCTGTTCGTTGGCGCAGGCAACATCATCTTTCCTCCCATGGTTGGCTTGCAGGCGGGTGAACACGTCTGGACGGCAGCCATTGGCTTCCTGATCACTGCCGTGGGTCTGCCGGTGCTAACCGTTATCGCGCTGGCGAAAGTGGGCGGCGGCGTAGACAGCCTCAGCACCCCGATTGGTAAAGTGGCTGGCATTCTGCTGGCGACCGTCTGTTATCTGGCCGTGGGCCCGCTGTTTGCCACGCCACGTACCGCGACCGTCTCATTCGAAGTGGGGATCGCGCCCCTGACGGGCGACGGCGCGATGCCGCTGTTTATCTATAGCCTGGTCTACTTCGCGCTTGTGATTCTGGTTTCTCTCTATCCGGGCAAACTGCTGGATACGGTAGGTAACTTCCTGGCTCCGCTGAAAATCGTTGCGCTGATCGTTCTGGCCGTGGCCGCCGTGATGTGGCCTGCTGGCCCCATCAGCGATGCGATGGATGCCTATAAAAACGCTGCCTTCTCTAACGGCTTCGTGAATGGCTATCTGACGATGGATACGCTGGGCGCCATGGTGTTTGGTATCGTTATTGTCAACGCTGCGCGTTCCCGTGGCGTAACGGAAGCGCGTCTGCTGACCCGTTACACCATCTGGGCGGGTCTGATGGCCGGCGTGGGCCTGACGCTGCTCTATCTGGCATTGTTCCGTCTGGGTTCCGATAGCGCCACGCTGGTGGATCAGAGCGCTAACGGTGCGGCGATCCTGCATGCTTACGTGCAGCATACCTTTGGTGGTGCAGGTAGCTTCCTGCTGGCGGTATTGATCTTCCTGGCCTGT